>JAJRVS010000321.1 GCA_024277195.1 Verrucomicrobiota bacterium
CCGATGATCTCACCAAATTCGGTATTGTCATCATCGCTGATCGGAGCGTCCAATGACGCCGGACGCAAAGCCGCCGATTTCAGATGTGAAAGCTTGGCACGATCAATACCAATCTCTTCGGCCAACTCTTCATCGGTTGGCTCACGACCGAGCTCTTCGCTCAATACCATGGCCACACGGCGCATTTTGGAAATTTTATCCACCATGTGGACTGGGAGACGAATCGTTTTGCTCTGGTTGGCCAAAGCACGTTTGATCGACTGCTTGATCCACCAGGCTGCGTAAGTACTTAACTTGCCACCCTTGTTCGGATCAAAGCGCTCAACCGCTTTCATCAATCCGATGTTGCCTTCCGAAATCAAATCCAATAGCGGCAGGCCATAATTGGCGTAATCCTGCGCGATTTTCACCACCAGGCGCAGATTCGCTTTGATCATGTGCGCGCGAGCTTCCGCATCGCCCACTTTGATGCGATCCGCCAACTCGACCTCTTCCTCACGGGTCAATAGTGGGGTTTTGCCAATTTCCCGGAGGTAAATTTTAATGCCCCCGTCTAATTCAAGATTTGCCATGCCTCTTTCCTATTCTCTATTTTACTGGATCAGGGGTACTACGAACTTTATTCTAAAATCTATCTGCTTATCCGTTTATACGTTCTTACGGCTTAGCGCTTACAATATTCTAAGCGTTTTTACGAGGAAAATTTGTCTTTTCATTAAGAAAAAGCAGCAGCCTACGCCGTCATACTTTTCCAATACAGTGACATTCACCTTGTCCGATAGGAACCCGCTCTTAGCATAGACTACAATAAAGTCAAATTTGTTCAAAGAAATTCGGCTTTATTATGTTTTTTTCAGAACAATTATAACTACCATAGGAAACTGCCTCAGCTAACAGCAGCAAATGCGATTTCCAGCCGTTTGATCAAATCTTCTGCATCTTCCAAACCAACACTGATCCTTATCAAATCGCGTTTGACCCCCCACGAAACCGCCCAATCGAGTTCATCATAATGCGCCAGCAACGTGTAAGGGCAGGCCAACGAATAATTCGCCCCCAAACTAGGCCCCTTGCTGATAGCCAAGGCATCATAAAACAAAGGCGCTGCTGCTTCGGCATCCTTAAGTGATACCGACAGCATGCCCCCAAAACCTCCCTGCTCCCGCCGCAAAGCATCGTATTCCCTCCGGAAATGATCTCTCGGATACCACACTTGCTCCACCTTGGGATGATTCTTTAAAAAATCGACCACCACTTCTGCCGTACGATTGATCCTCTGCATGCGATCGACAAAATCACGTGAATTTTTTTCCAAAACCACCGCATCCTCCAGCCACAAATCATCCCCGCTTTCGCGCAACAAACCCTCGCGCAAATAATCCGCAAAAGGTGAACGGTGATTCACAATCACCGCACCTCCCATCACATCACCCACTCCACTGAAATATTTGGTCAAACTGGTGGTCACGACATCAGCAAAGGCAAAAGCATCGACATTCACCACCGTGCCCACCGTATCATCTACAATCAATGGCAGTCCATGCTGACGAGTCACTTGTGACACCGCAGCCAAATCCACCGTGCGCAGCAAAGGGTTGCTGGGCACCTCGGTGTAAACCGCAGACAGCGACTCGTTCTGCAAGCGCTGTTTCAAGTCCTCTACCGGATCACTCTTACCCCCCAGATACTCATGCACCCCGGGGCCAAATTCCTCCTGTACTTTCAAAGCGTCCACGTAGGGAAACTCCAACTGCGCACTTTTGAGCCCCGCGCACCTTCTTGATGCCACCCGCTGAACCGCAAAAATCGCCGCCATCCCACAAGAAAATAAAAACACATCCGCCACATCCTGCCCACTAAGCTCGGCCAAACGGTGACGCAATTTCACTTTCGCTGCCTCACCTTCATCCGGTAAAGATTCACCGATGTCTTTACCGCCAGCCAAAGCGTTGAGTGCCGCCAGCGCCATCCGGCTGCTGACGATCTCGCCACCAAAACGCCAGAACTTCAACGCCGCAGTTTTTTTCTCCGCTGGCAGAATCACCGCCGTGAGTTGCTGCCACTCCATAGCTTGCACCCGACTCTCTACATCATAGCGCTCACTCACATAGGCCACACAACGATCAGCGGCAGCGGAAGACGGAAAAACCACACAGGTTTCACCCTCGCCAGCCAAACGCGCATCAGCCAGCGCATTCAGCTTCACCACATCGGGGTGTAGAAAAAATCGCGGATAACCGCACTGCATTTTATCTACCACCGCCGGCTCTTGTTCTTCATAGCCGATCACATGCTGCCATAGAGGCAAAGCGACCGACACCGCGTGATGTGAGTCCGGAATCGGGCCGCCCAAATCTTCCGCACGCGACATCGGCTCTGTAAGCAAGTCTCTCATAACATCCAAAATACCCGAGCCCTAAACGTCAGTGCTCACCTTGGTAAGTCCCTCGGCCACATCGGCAATCAGATCCTCCACCCGCTCAATACCAATGGAAAACCGCACGAGGGAATCGGTGATACCCACTGCTTCCCGAGTTGCTTTTGGAATCGCCGCGTGAGTCATCGACGCCGGATGACAGCACAGGGATTCAATGCCACCCAAACTTTCCGCTTTAGGAAAATACTGCAAACTTTCGACGAAGTTCATAGTGCTAA
>JAJRVS010000322.1 GCA_024277195.1 Verrucomicrobiota bacterium
CATCCCTGAAGCTAGCCACCGCCAAATCCCCCAAAGGCACATACCCGGTCTCATCTCCACGACTCACCTGCATCAATGACTGCAGCACTTCCACTGCTTGCTCCCGATTATCAATATTGGGATTGTCCGTGATCTGAAGGCTCAACGACAACTCAACCCTCCCAGTCACCTCATCCTGACTCCATCGCGCAAAAACGAAATCCGAACTGTGAGCCGATGCGCTTGCCAGCCCCAGCCAGAGCCAAAAAAAAGTCACCAGCCCCCATCGCATTGGGCGGCTGGTGACTTTTAAAAAATGCCTCATATTTTACTTCTTGTCGAAGCGCAACACCCGACCGTGCACATTCCACTCGGTCACGATAATATTGCCATCAGCGTCAAAAGTCAGTCCGTGCGGTGCGGTGCAAACTCCTTTTTTCCAGCTCTCTGGTTTGACCTTATTGGTGCTGATCTCCCCCTTGGTTTCATTTTTTCCAAGCTCAGCCACCACCTTGCCCTCTTTGTCGAGCACCACCGCGCGTCCAGCCAATTCAGCCACCGCAACCAGATCCCCATGGAAATCAGCGGAACAAGGCAAACGAATCCCTTCGGCGATCACGCCGAGAAACTTACCATCCAGATCCAAGTGAACCAAACGACGATTCGCCCGGTCGCAGACCAACAGGCGATTGGGCTCAAAACGTGGATCGACAAACACCTTGTGCGCGGTTTTGAAATTATACGGAGCCTCGCGGCCACCAAACGAATTCAAATATTTTCCACTTTTATCAAAGCGATGAATAAAATCACGCCCGTAACCATCCGCGATGTAAATATCCCCGGTCGGCCCCACTGTCACCGAAGTCAATTTGAGTGTTTTGCCGTCCTTACCCCCTTTAAACTTATCAGGGATACTTTTTTTACCATCAATCGTAAGAACCACAGTCCCGTCCAATTTCATCTTCACCATCTTCGCTTTACCGAGCACCGAAGCGTAAATAAAATCCTCGCCCCCCTCCTTATTAATAATGAAACCATGCAAAGTTTTGGGTGCACCTGCCACATTATGCAGATAATTCCCATCCTTGTCATAAACTTGAATCCCCCCCTTATCCCCCTCGACACTGATGTAAACATTGCCCGTGGAATCCACCGCTGCATCGCCATGCGAATTACCAATATGATCCATACCCTGCGGAGCCTTCAACCAGCCCGGAACCAATTGATAAGATACTTCCGCCTGCAAAAGGCCAGCCGTCGCGAACAGCGCCGCGCTTGTGAGAGTAATAATGAGAGTTTTCATAGATAGATTTTTTAGTGCTTAGTTTTTTAGAGTTAAAATTGTCACAGAATTCACTTCGCCACCACCGGCTCCTGCCCATCGATCGTATAAACCGGTGCTTTCGCCTCGTCGCTGATCTCCAGCCCCAGCCAATGCCCGGCCAGACAATGCGTTGGAAAACCACAAACAAAAGCGTAATCCCCGGCTTCATCAGCAACAAAAGAGAATTGAGCATCCTTGGCAATCGCCACCGTGGGATCCGGCGATGACGCCCCATCCCAATAAGGATCGCCCACTTGCACCTTCCTGGTTTTTTCTTCCTCGACCACCACCACACTGTGGGGAACAGGGCTGGCATTTTTAAACTGCACCTCCACTGTCCATCCAGTGGGAATGGTATAAACGGCACCGCCTTTGAAGTGGCCATTGAAATTCATACCATGGTTAGCATCATTGTAAGTCGCGATAATTAGAACCTTGACCGTCTTTGGCTTGGCTCCTAGAGAAATAAAAATCGCATCCGCTTGCGCTTTTTTCCCCTCTCCCCCGACAACTACCTGACTCAATGCTGCCAGCGTCGCCGCAGTTGTTGCTGATAGAAAATGGCGTCGTTTCATAATGAATTAAAATCAACCCGGATACTTACTCCCGCTACTTCTTGGCTTCAAGCGCAATGGTCTTGGCTCCCTCCGGCACCTTGTCCGACGGCACCAGCATCCATAGCGAGCCAGGTTTATTGTCATAGGGATCCACTGGGCCGCCATAGTTAGGTGTCGCTGTGGTCACATAAATCGTGCCATCCTCCCCATCCCCGGATCCAGTGAATCGCAGAGTCGAGTCCAACAATTCTTCCATCTGCCATTTGCCCTTACCATCTCGAGCCATGCCCCAGAGTTTGCCCGAACCCCAGTCTCCGACAAAATACGTGCCGTCGAGCGAAGGGTATTTTTTGCCGCGATACACGCCCATGCCGACCACACAGATGCCCTGGTCAACGTGACTGTATTGGCCAATCGGCATGATGCCCACCTTCGGCGCGTCTTTGACCGACAGTGGAAAAGGATAAGTGCCACACATGAACTTCCATCCGTAGTTTTCACCGCCTTTGCTGCCCGCCGTCTGCAAACTGATTTCCTCCCAGTGATTCTGTCCAACATCGGCGATATACATCTCTCCCGTCTTGCTATCGAAATGCATCTTCAAAGGATTGCGCACTCCAAAAGCCCAGATTTCAGGCCGGGCCTTGGGGTGAATCGAAGCGAATTTCTCTTCGCTCACTCCAAACAAAACCATCAACTGCTTGGGCGTGATAAAAGGATTGTCCGGTGGAATCGCATAACCCCGGTCCGCAGAGTGGCTATTGACATCGATACGTAAGATCTTCGCCAACAGCGTGCTCAAATCCTGTCCGGCACTCAGCACATCGCCTTCCCAACCACCATCACCACTACCAATGTAAAGGTATCCATCCGGCCCGAAGACCAACTCCCCACCGTTGTGATTTGCGTAAGGCTGCGGAATCTGCATCACCACCCGGGCGCTGGCGGGATCCGCTCTATCCGGCTTTTTGGGATTCACCTGATATTCTACGATCAGCGAATCTCCATTGAACCACATGTCAGAATAATGAACATAAAACTTACCGTTCTTTTTATAATCTGGATGAAATTCGATATCATAAAGTCCCTGCTCCAAAAAGGAACTCACTGTGGTGTCCTTGATGTCGAGAAAAGGTCTTTTTAGCAATTTGCCATCCTTGATGATGCGCACCAAGCCGGGACGCTCAACCACGAACAAACGGCCACTGCCATCCTTGGCCGAGGTGACATTGATCGGATCGATCAAACCACTGGCCACTTCGACCAATTGAACAGAAACTTTCTTCGCTAGTTTGCCGCCAGGCTCGGCAGTATTCGGCGGTTGTTGAGCAGAAAGCGCGCTCAGGCCAAAAGCCAGGCAAGCAGTCGTGATGAGGGTCTTTTTCATAATTTTAACGCGTTGTTAGATTTGAACGAAAAAATAAAACAAAACTTTACCCTAAACGTCCAGACAAATAAAAATCTTACGATTTATTTCATATAATGTTTTTCATCCACCGGACGCACCGCCAGATTGGCAAAAAATCCGATCACCAATAACCCCGCCATCACATACATCGTCGTATTGTAGAGGCTCGAAGTCGGATCCAGCGTGCCTTGCGGGGCGATTTCCATCAGCTTGGATACTGTCACACTTTTTGCCGCCATCAGCTGATCCAACTTGTCCACCGATGCTCCGAAAGCCTGTTGGAACTTTTCCGGATCGACCTTTGCCGCCAGATCATTGATCGCTTTATCCACCGAACTCTGACGTAGGGAAGTGATCACTAAAGGCCCCAGCACCCCGGCCGTGCTCCAGGCCGTCAACAGTCGTCCGTGAATACCTCCGACAAATTTGGTGCCGAAGATATCCGCCAAATAAGCCGGAATGGTGGCAAAGCCGCCTCCATACATAGTGAAAATCAACATCGTCGCACCGTAGAAGATCACCAACCAAATCGTCGCCGGCGAGGCACTCACCGCGCTCGCGGCAAAAGGAATCGAAAGATACAGCAATATGCCCAGCACAAAAAAACAGTGATAGGTATTTTTCCGCCCAATGTAATCCGACATGCTCGCCCAGAAAAAACGGCCGCCCATGTTAAACACGCTGATCATCAAAACATAAGTCGCCGCAAAAGCCCCGTCCGCGTCCACGATCGACGGCAAAGCCGTGCCAAAAATTTCAGTGATCATTGTTTTGGCCACTCCGATCACCCCAATACCGGCAGTGACATTAAAACAAAGCACGATCCACAACAGATAGAACTGCCGCGTCTTCAAGGCTTCATCAATGCCCACGTTGTGTTGGGTGATCATCTTTTTCGAAGACTTACCTTCCTCCGGGGGAGTCCACCCATCCGGCTTCCAATCCTCAGCTGGCACCCGGTAGGAAAACGACGCGATGAACATCACCACAAAATAGACCGCGCCCAACGTAATAAAGGTGCTCGCCGTCCCGGTATCACCAGTTCCCACCACATAAACCCCCTCCAACAAATCTCCGCTGACATCCGCCGCTCCAGCGACAATCACCTCTACTTTTTTTCCTGCTACCTCAGCAAAACGCACCCCACCCTCGGTGACCAATTTGACCGCATCCACCGCACCCAGATACTCCGGACTTTCGGAAAAAAACTTCAACAAACTCCTTTTAATCGGCGCCGCAATCATCGCTCCACCGCCAAACCCCATGATCGCCATGCCCGTGGCCAAACCCCGGTGATCAGGAAACCAACGGATCAAGGTACTGACCGGCGACACATACCCTAGCCCCAAACCGCAGCCACCCAACACGCCATAACCCAACTTGATCAACCACAGCTGATGAGTTGAAATCCCTATACTTCCAACAATAAAACCGCCGCCCCAAAGGCACGCCGCCGTCACCCCCACGCAGCGTGGCCCGACCCGCTCCAGCCACTTACCACCGATAGCAGCCGCCAAACCAAGAAAAACAATCGCCCAGGAAAAAATCCAAGCCACCTGACTCAAACCCCAATCCCCCGCAGCCGGAGCCACCACTCCCAACTCCCGCATCAAAGCCGGATTAAAAATACTCCACGCATAAACCGAACCGATGCACAAATGAATCGCAATCGAAGCAGGTGGCACCAACCAGCGATTATAACCCGGAGGTGCAATGATCGATTCTTTAAGCAGGATTTTAGGGATCATGGGGGGGGATTTGAAGTTCAGATAACGGAAAGTCCAAGCTTGTTTACTCCCTCCTGACAAATCACTCCAGCTTTTTCTTACAGATCCCCATCCTCCACCTCCTTCAAAATCAAACAAATCTCCTCCCACGCCTGACTTTCATCCTCAGCAGATGGGGCAACTTTATCAGGCTGCAAAGCAGACAACCACTTACCCAGACTCTTCCGCCGCGCCGACGAGAACCTCGAACTGTATCCACTGTGCCCCTTCTCCCCACTCCGCTCCAAAACCGACAAATCGATCACAAAAGCATCACGCCGCCCATGGGCACGCGTAATCAGGTTTTGATAATAAAACAAAACCCGATCCAATAATACCCAGGGGAAATTAGGATTCTTAGGTGGGCCCGCGCACAAACGCACTCCCCCAAGGCGGGTCTTTCCACCCGGGGTCAAAGGATTGCTCACCGCAATCTCGGCCAAAGCCTGCCCCTTCCACAAAGCGAAACCTCCACCTATCGCCCCTCCTATCAAAGTGGGAATTCCCCCGGACAAACCGCCTATCGCCAGATCCCCCATCAACCCGACCGCCGCACCGCTCACCACTCCCGTCATCACCAACTGCCCCCGGTTCAAACCCAACACCTGCCACACTTCCTTGGCAAACAAATCCCCCATCGCCTCCGCCGATTGCCCCTCAATCTGTGGAACCGCTTCGCTGTGATGAAAAATATCCAGCAAGCGCCGATGCTGTTTTTCCTCCACCTTGCGAATCTCCTGACGATACTGCTCACTCAAATCCTCCACCATCTGCTCTCGTTTCCCACGCTGCTTGATCTGATCCCCACTCACATTGCGACAAGCCTGACGGGTAAGACATTTTTCCAACAACTCCACCATCACATCCGCCGCATCATTACGGCGCTGCTGCCACTCTTGTTGCAACAAACGAATCGTCTGCTCTATGCCCTCCCGATGCCCTTCCTCGATCTCCAGCAAATGCTGCAACAACCGAATCCTCTCACCAAAACGCGCACGGTGAGCATTGAACTCGCGGGTCAAATTAAACGATTCTCCCAAATGTTTTTTCCAATCACCAGCGAACTGACCTTCAGCGCTACTCTTGTTATTAAGAATCGCCATGCGCGGGCGTCCGGTCCAGCGCAGGATCTCCATCTCCGCCAAATGGTTCGGCCTCACCGGCTTTGAACCATCCACCACATACACAATTCCCGCCCCCGCCAACACCGGCTGCAGCAAACGAACCTCATCTTCAAAATCCCGACTGCCTGCAAACTCTTCCACAAAAGCCTGCACCGATTCCGCCAAAGCCCGGGTATCCCCCGCTTGCTCGTGATGTTCCTTCATCCACGCCAAAGCTTGGCGCGCACGCTGAAACCCTGGTGTATCAATAAATTCCAACACCTTGCGTCCATTGATCTCCAATCCGATCGACTGACTGCGTGCGGTTTCTCCCGGCATTTCGCTGACCCGGATTTTCGCCTGATCCCCCTCCTCCACCAGCGTCGCCAAAACCGACGACTTGCCCTCGTTCACCTGTCCCACCACGGCAAACTTCGGCACCTCGCTGCGCTGATTCTGATCACTTGTTTCAGCCATCTGATTTGCGATAAGGGTAAACCGTCAAACGCGCATCATTGCGCTCCGACACCAGATCCTCCCATACTTTTAACTCTGCAATAGAAGGTTCGGAAAAATTTTGCACCGATTCAGGCGGCCCCAACAACAACAGCCGGATCGCCCGCTGCTCACCGAGCAGGCCGCGCAGCTGATTTAGAAAATCCGTCGCTTCACGTGGAGCTAATGCCCACGACTCCACCACCACCACCAAACGAACTCCGGCATTCATTCCTGCCACCGTGTCGGCCACTTGCTCGATCCTTTCCACATCCGCCCGCGCATCCGTTTCATTGCCCGCAGCAAATGTCTGCAACGGATTCAAACGCAACTGCTGCAACAAAACCTTGCGCAATTCATCGGCATCAGGGTTCAAGCCGCCCCACAACAAAACCACCGCCTCGTCATCCGGCCCCTCGTTGGAAACCTCGATCCGCAATGCAGTCAAGCGCCGCCACAGTTCGCGGTGCCTGCGCTCAACAAAGGCATAAGAGCGCAAAAGCGATCCAGCCCAAAACCCGATACCCAAACGCAATAACAAGCGCGGTAACAAGCCCCAGAAAACCACTGCGGCAGAAAGAAAGGGCGCCCACACCGCCGCGCTGTTGATCACTTTGGAAGCCGGGAAAACTTTCTCAGCCCCCTCGAGCGTGATCCGTGTCGCAGCAATGCCGTCATGCCCGGGCAGCCAATCAGCCATCCACATCCTCCACGGACTAGCCACCCATCGCACAATTTCTTCAAGCCCCTCCACTGCTGCGATGCCCGGAGTACTCTCCCAAAAAAACCGCACATCCATTGAAATCAAACACAAGCCAAACCCGGCTAACATGCCCAGATTATAATAAATCGCCATCGTCTGACTCAGCGCCAACACCGGCCCCAACAGATAAGTTTTCTGTTTCACCGCCTGCCACTGCCCTTGCAATTGCTCCCCAGCTTGATGTTTCCGCACCCTCGCTGACAACCATAACATTGCCGACCGTATCAAAGCCTGCGCCACCCCACCACTGGCCGCCTCATGGCCAGATACCCGGCGGAAGAAGCCGCCCAATAATAATAACAACAACAAAATCAACTGCGGCAACAAGGTCGCGGCAAGAAACATCAACACATTGAAATATTGCTGCTCTTTGTGTAACAAAGAAAAAATCAATCCCGCACCCAGAATCAGCATCAAAATCCCGCCCAACCATTTCACCAAACGGCACACCTGAGAAAACACCTGCCCCGGCATCAGTGGAGATTCCCCCTCTTCTTCGCGTCGCTGCTGTAACCACAACCACAAACCCTGTGACCGCACCGCAATAGAAGCATCCGCCGCCATAGCTCCATCACCCAATACCGGGCGCAGGTTTTCCCTGGCTATTTTTTCATCGCGCGAGATCAATTCAACTTCATCCCGATCAACATCCAGCGACAAAAAATAATCGAGATCCAAAAGATCCTCCACTCTCCAACGTGCTGCTATTTTTGTTTGCGATTCAGCCATGCCACCTTGTTTCAGCCTGCTTGTGCCACCCCCAAGCGATCTCCCATACGCGCATACAACTCTCTCCCCTGCTGCGTATTTTCCACCAAATCCTCAGCCAGCTCCACCACCCCCGGTTCAAAAAGTTGCATCGTCATCGATCCACCAAAAGCAAAATACCCTTTTTCATCTCCTTTGACCACCATCGAATCCGACTGGTAGGTCTGGTGAATACTACCCACATTGGTCGCTCCGATTTCTAAAATCAACACCCGGCCAAAGTTCTGCGTTTGCAACCGGGTGATAACCCGCTTGTTCTCAGTAAGAATATTTATATTCCGCCGCAAAGCAATCGGACTCACTGAATAGAGCGGACCATTGATCAATTGCCAAACCCCCACTTTGCCCCCCGCACCAAAATGGAAACGGTGATAATCCACCGGACACAAACGCGAAATCACCAACGAACCCTTTTCATAATCCTTCGCCAAACGCTCATCGCCTAACAGATCCACCAGCGAAAGACGCTGCCCTTTACAATAAATAGAGTCCACCTTGCTGACATCCTGGAACCCCAGATGCCGCCCGTCTGCCGGAAAAACCGCCACATCATCTCCACCCGCAATCGGCCGGGCTTGCGCTTTGAGTTTGCGCGAGAAAAAAGCATTAAAACTCTCAAAATCTTTACAGTTCTCAACAAACTCGTCCGCATCCAGTTCATACTGATCAATAAAGGGCACAATCAATTCCCGAGTTGTCCCCTTATCCATGCGCCAGCCATACCAACGCGAAAACAAAGCGCGCTTGACCACCGCCGCCAGCATCAACCTTCCCAGTAGAGTTTCGTAAGCCCAACGCAAATAGGCCTCTCCATAGATTTTCTCGGTCTTGATCACACCCGCATAACGATCAAAATAATTGATCCTGCCGTCCTCCTCCAAGCTATTGTTATTATGCTGACTCACTTGGCTTCACGCTGGTCCAGGATTTGATTCCACTCCTTCAAGCGTTCCTCTTGTGCTTTGAACAAGTTGTCCGTTGAATCCAAAACCTTAATCCCCACAATTTTATCCCCCACCTCGATCGACTCCACCACCTTCAAGCCCTCGTTCACCTCTCCAAAAATCGAATAACCCCCATCCAAATGCTCCGCCACCCCCAGGGTGATAAAGAACTGACTGCCCGCCGTATCCGGCTTCGACTTCCTTGCCATCGAAAACACCCCGACCTTGTCATGTTTCAAACCCGGCGCGATTTCATTCGGCAGGAAATAGCCCGGCCCGCCTTTACCCGTGCCATCCGGATCCCCCCCCTGAATCACAAAGTCCTCCACCACCCGATGAAAGGCCAAGCCGTCGTAATAACCTCGTTTTGCCAGATTGAGAAAACTCGCCACCGTGATCGGAGCCTTGCTGGCAAACATCGTCGCTTCGATCTCTCCCTTGTTCGTTTTTATCACCACCCGGATATCCGTCACCACCGGAACAGGCTCCACCTCCGCCGCCTCACTTGTGTCACCTGCAGACTCCTTTTTCTCGCCGCCACAGGACATCAGCAACAGTGCCCACAAAGACAAACCTCCTATTTGATAAAATTTCTTCATTGCAGAACTTTACCTCGCCTCAAAAGAAAGTCTATCAAGCGATAGGCTTAGGGGCACGGCAATTAATAGATACCCCAAAATGCGCAGGATTTTCGTTTTCCAACAAAGCGAAATCCTCGATAATAGCGAGCTATTTGAGAAAATTTGAACGCAGTTGGAGAATGAAAAGACAAGTAGTTTGGGGTGTTTTATTTTTGCCGAGGCCCTTACCTAGCTCCTCCCAAGCTCATCAGTTCTCAAATCCCGCAGCACCCGCAGTTCCCCCCACTGCGCCCCACGCATCTTCCTCCCCCCATCCTTCCGGCGCTGCCCAAAACACTCTCGCCGCCCCGCAAAAAACTCATCCACAAATCCCTGACTCCCCAACACCGCCCCATCAGTAAAATACCGCACCCTACAACGCAAAGCCGCCGCCAAAGGCAACTTACCCCCCGCCTGCAACACCGATCCAATCTCCTCGTGTGTGAACCCACCCTTACGCCGATCCACTCCGTCAGGAGTAGCCCCTCCCAA
>JAJRVS010000323.1 GCA_024277195.1 Verrucomicrobiota bacterium
CAATGAGTCTTTTTAAAAAGTAAAGCCGATGCGTTTGATGAGTTCAGTCCATAGCTTGATCCAAGTGTCGTTATAACCTTTGAGGATATCGGCGTTGTGCTCTGGAGCGGGGTTGCAGGTGAGAGGTAGTTTGACGATCGTGCCATCAGCGCGGTGGAAGATCTTCCCGCCGTCATCTGAATAGGCGAACAGCTTAGCCTCGCGCACGCGTTTATTTGAATCGTAAGCGTAAGTTCGGATTTGGATATACATGCGGTTCTCAGGATCGAACTGGATCCCTCGTGTTGAGCGAATGTAATTGTAGAAATTAGGTTGCCAGTCCCACGAAAGCGAAGGGTTCCCCTGATTTTGTTCACTGGGCATCGTGCCCCGATAGCCGTAGATATTTGATTGCTTGACGCTTTGCACCCATTCAGGGTTCGCCTTGCGGGCGGAGGTAAAGATATCTGCCCGCGCGCCGCCGAGGTTGCTCCACTTGCGAGTGTCGGCATCGTAGCTGTAGAAGCTCCAGTTTTGAATTCCGACATCGTTACGACCGTAGAGATAAAGTTCTCCATTTTTATCTTGAATAAAATTACCGTAGTTCATGGAGGCTACAGGGATGTTCCGGGGATGTTCCAGTTTGCCGATAAACTCGAACTCTGTGATGTCTTCTGGGCGCTTCGAGACCCAATACAACACGGTTGGATAGTTTTTACTTTGTTTGTCTTTAGACAGACCGAGAGATTCCCACGCGCCGGGCATGAACTCTGCATAACTCGGTGCATTGTGCTGCCCGCCTATGGCATGGATGTAACCATGTTTGTCTACTGCTACCGACCAAGCAGTCACTTTTGCATCTCTTCCCGAGAAGATGAAGTTCTCACCGCCCATGTAAACCGTTTGCACTTTGCCGTCAGGGGCGATTTTTTTAAGATCGGCGCGAAACATCATATTCATCTTGCCAGTAAGCCACGCTTTCGCTTCAGGATGATTTTTCACATGTTTAGTCAGCGCGCGCTCATAATCGTCGTTGGTGATGCGGGTGGCCCCCATAAAGGCAATCCCTTCACCAAATTTATAGGTGTAACTCTTATGTTTTGCCATAGTGGTGTATGCACGATTTACATAGTCTCGTTGATCTCTGTAAGCATCAAATTGAGAGAGAAAGAAAAGTTCGTTTTTATTAGTCACTGCTTTGCAGGCATCTAGCGCATCCATGAATTTGTGCTCTAAAATTAAATTCCTTACATTTTCCATGTAGGGTTTCTCCATGTCCATGCCATTGAGAATGGGTTTTGCATAGGCGGTGCCAAGCAATGCGCGAACTTTGGTGTCTGTTGCGGTTGTTCCTTTAATAGCGAGTAAAGCTGTTATCAAGGCATTGCGAAACGCATCCTCGACGCGGAGGATATGATTGCCGTGAGTTGTGATGTCTTGACTGAGTAATTCTAGCAAGATTTCGAGGGTGTCCTGTGCCTCAGTTCCCAACTGGGCAAGAGTTAAGATGGCGGTAGCACGATCAGCTGCACTGGCAGATTTGTTAGTTATGGTATTGAGCAGTTGTGGTTTCGCCGCAACAAGAGTTTGGCGGTCCTGCATTTTCTGCAGTAATAAGGCGGCATCGTAGCGGGTGAGTGATTGCTGCAGAGCTTGTGCGAGGTAGGTTTGGAGAATGTTGGCGTTGGCCTCTAAGCTACCAGTCCAGCCGTAACGCGAAAGTAGCATGAGCTGAATGGCCAAACGCTGATCTTGCTGGCTGAGTTTATTCAGATCTTTGAGTTTAATAAAGCGTCCGTGTAGGCGTAACTCGTCTCCTGCGATAACATGAGGCTGCGCGAGCGGCTTGCCCGCGTTTACGAGGTGGAGAGTTTCAACTTCACTAATAGCACGATCAAAAAAGACGATATCCCGCAGTGATCCGTCGAGTGGCTCGGCTCTAGGGGGATAAAGGCGCCACCACCTCGAATCGGAGCCCGCCATATAGATTGATTGTAGCGGAGTGTAATCAATGCCTTTTTTTGAAGAGACTAGCTCGCCATTGATGAAGAGTTTGCCCTCACCACCCTTAAAGGTGTAGAGCACGTGTTGCCAAGTTTCTGCCTTGATTTGGATTCCGGTCGCAACCGAACCCAGCGCGTCTTTTTTCCCGTTGCTAACTATTTCGACTGTCAGTTTTCGTTCACCTGTGAGGAGCAGAGATATAGGTCCGGGCCGATCCTTCCAGTCTCGTGGCCAAGTTCCAATGATTTGTGTGGCTCGTGATCCGACATGGTTTCCTGCACGCTGTTTCCTGACGAACACCCAGGCTCCCAGGCTGAACTCTTTGCTCATGTAAGCTGGGTTTTCTGGGATTTCGATAAATTCGAATCCCGCCGAAAAACACAATGTTTTATTAGTCTCCCATGTTGTATTGAATATTTTGGCTCTGTGAGCTGCTTCAGCAAGATTACGAAGTTGAGTCCCGCTACCTTCGTCACAAGGCCAGAAAGCCACGGGTTTCAATGCTAATACGTCGCTGTATGGTGTTTTTGCTTCAGCGAATGACGAGCTTAGTAATACGGTTGCCCAAATACTGAGTATGGCTTGAGTTAATTTAAGCATTATTTTGTAGGAGGGGAGGATGGTGATTCTCATGAGTGGAGTAAAGTTGTTGTTGGATTAGGTTTGCTTGAACAGAGTTGGAGAACGTTTTTTTAGCCAAAGCGTGTAGATTACGCCGAGCAACATCCAGACTACGGTGAATGCGATTACGCTTTTACCTGTTAGCCAGTCTTGCTGCCAGCACTCAGTAAAAAATACTGCAAACATGAGGTATAAATTGATCGCCAATGAGACGAAGGCAATCACTCCGTTCCAGAGGATACTAAATTGTTCTTTCTTGTATTTTAGATAAAAGAGAGGGTTAGCTATGCTGACGAAGATGTAGGTGAGCAAGGAGAAAAACACAACAGCTTTTCCCCACCACATATAGGTATTGTAGATGCCGGTGATAGCAGTTGGAACTAAAGTGAATATAAAGGTTAGTAAGAACGTTAAGTGGATTGCATTCCAGGGGACTTGATGTTTTTTGTTGAGTTTTCCAAAAATAGCAGGAATGGAGCCGTCTCTGCCCATCGCGTATAGGGTTCGAGAAACGCCCATCACGGTGGCAATATAGACGCCTAGCGATGCGATCATTCCGGTCAGGATCACCAAGATGTTGCCGTTGCCCCAATACTTTTCAGCAATAGGGACTACGGGAATTATGTCGTCCTTGACGCTTTGTATCAGCTGCTCAACGGGAATAGCTATGGCGTATGCCCAGGATACGATCACCCAGAATATCCCTGGCAGGACGCAGGATAGGATGATGGCGATAGGGATAGTTTTGCGAGGATTGACGGTCTCCTCTGCCATTGAACTTACCACACCAAAGCCAACAAAACTCAATACTCCGAAAATCATGGCGTCCATGATGCCGGAGAAACCATTTGGCGAACTGGATGGCATCAGCGGGGTGTAATCGAGTTCGTTTTTGGAAGCGAGAATGATGATGATGGTTACTGCCAAGGCCGTCACGATGAGGGTCTGAACGGCGACGTCGATCAAGGAACTTCGCTCGCTGATTTCGACTCCTCGGTAATTCAGTGCGGCAGCTGCTATGCTACTGATAACGACACCGGCGACAAATGTCCCATATCCTGCGGGCAGACCGAAGGATCGTATCAGGTCATTGAAAAACATAGCAAAAAGAAGTGGCTGAAGAAAAACAACGATCAGATAAAAACCGACCAGAATCCATCCCATCCACACGCCGACGGCAGGGCTCACGGCTTTCCAAAGCCAGGTATAGGCGCTTCCGGACGAAGGGATTTCTTTGGAGATCACCGCGTAGCAAATGGCAGTAGGTAAAGTGAAAAGCAGTCCTAACAGAAATACTAACGGCACAGCTTTTCCTGCGCTCAGCGCGATCGGACCAAAATTACCGTAGAGGCACATCGCGGGTGACATCACCACAACTCCGATGACAGTGGCGCCAATTACTCCTATTGCGCCTTTTTTGAGGGTTGATTTGTTGTTGCTCATTGAGGGTTTTTTTGCGTTTTGCGATGAGGATTGTTTGTCACCTTCCTCGCTAGAAGTGAGGGTAGTGCAAGGGCAAGGGCTCCACTTCGGTCTCGAAGGAGCCGATGTGCCAGCCACCTAAGTTAGCAAATAGAACCTGATTTTTACGCAAGGTGAGGTTGGTTGGTCGATTGAGCAATTCGCCAGTGGGATCTTGCATTATTCGGGCAATGACTCCATTTGGTGAAATTTTCCATATTTCATCGGGTTTGTAACAGCCTAGCCAAATATTGCGTGAACTGTCCAAAGCAATACCATCGGGCACCACCCCTTTGGGTAATGTTGCAATGATGTTGGGCTGGCCAATCAGCTTATTGCCCTCCAGGCGGTAGCGGATGATTTGCTGCGCCGTGCTTAGAACCACATAGAGATGCCCTTCTTCACTATCTAGGCACAGGCCGTTAGCAAAGGGGAGCTGCTGCAAATTTAGGGCTTTGGCAGGGGCGTTTGGTTCGACTACCCAAAGGCTACCGTTTTTTTGCCAATAATCTCCCGAGTCGCTAAAAAACAATCGTCCTTCGGCATCGAATACTGAGAAATTGGGATTGATCAAGGGCTGCTCAGTAGTTCCCTGTGCATAGACCGTCACTTGACCATCGGGAAGGCAGCGAAGTATTTCGCGTCGGCCTACGTCGCAGGCATACACTCGGTCTTGAGCATCAAGTGTCACCCCTAGGATAAAACCGCTGGTTTGCGCGATGCATTGGGGGATTTTTTTAGCAACATCTATGCGATAGATTTGACCAGCTTCACCTCCGGTATAAATATCTCCTGATATACCACAGGCGATACCTTCAGGGTGATCCAGATCTTCACAAACAAATTGGATGTTATCGAGTGTGGCTTGCATGAGGTGTTGATTAGCCTGTAGGGATTGCGTAGTCGACGGCGGTTAAATTTCTTTCTGTGCTGCGCCCTCAAAAATACGTGCCAGGCAGCCGCCATCGACGGTTACTCCTGTTCCTGTGATAAAGCGGGAATTGTCTGAAAGAAGAAACCCAGCAGCCTGGGCAATATCTTGTGGTTGAGCGAGTCCTCCGATGATGGTTTGATTTTCAAAAAATCTTCGCGCTTCGACCGGATTAGCACTCTGCGCTATTTCTTTTATCTGCATCGGTGTTTCTGTGGCACCTGGCAATACCGCGTTGACTCGAATGCCTGCTTCACCGAAATCGACAGCCAGCGAGCGCGACATGCTAAGAACGGCGCCTTTGCTGGCTATGTAAGGAGTCATGTTGGGGTATGCCGCATGAGCCAGGCGAGAAGCGATCAATACAAGAGAGCCACTTTGAGCACTCTGCATCAGCCGGTAAGCGTGTTTGCAGCAGAGGAAGACACTTAGCACGTTAGCTTCCATCACGCGGCTAAAAGATTCCGCTTCGGTTTCGAGTACAGTCTGCTGGTAGCCGACTCCGGCACAAGCCATCAGGCCATCGATTTTGCCATATTTAGCGTGAACTTGATTGAAAAAATTTGCGACCTGCTCTTCAATGCAAAGATCTACTACTGCGGAGATCGTCTCACCTCCCTGAGAGTTGATTTTACGAACCGTTTGTTGAAGCGGGTCTGCTTGTAAATCAGTGAGAGCTACGATGGCACCCTGTGCTGAAAAATACTCGGCAGATGCTGCGCCAATGCCTCCAGCAGCGCCAGTTACTATGATGACCTTGTTGGGTAATAGTTTTTGCATATTTACCAATTTCCAGTTATTCCATGCCGAATTTGAACAGACTGCATCCGCCGTCAGCGCGCACTGTTGTGCCGGTGAGATAGTCCGATTGGTTCGATACGAGAAACTCCACGACATCTGCCACTTGGTCGGGACTCTGCATAGTGCCAAGTGGTACGGATTTGGCATAGATCGGACGCAAGTGCGGTTTTTCTAACATTTCCTGCTTGCTCAGACCTCCATCGACTACCCCTGGCGCGATCAAATTGACGGTGATGCCGTGTTGTGCCAATTCCAGTGCCATCGTTTTAGCCAGCATGACTAAGCCCCCTTTACTCGCACAGTAGTGTGAATTGAAAGCATGCGGTACATCTTGAACAAAAGAACCCGTGAAGACAATTTTGCCTCGGGTTTTCTGCTCCACCATGCGACGCGCTGCGGATTGACCCATATTAAATGCGCCTTTCAGATTTACGCCCAATACAAAATCCCATTGCGCCTCCGTGACTTCTAGGAATGCCGTATTTGTAACCACTCCGGCATTCGAAAAACAAATATCTAAACAGCCGTGTTCGGAATAAATACGATCCATCATAGAATCGACTTCAGCACGATCAGAAACGTCTGCCTTTATGTATTGCGCCTGACCACCGGCGGCAATTATTTGATTCACGGCATTTTGTCCCTCGGACTCAGCTTGAATGTCACTCAATATGACTTTCATGTCCATTGTTGTCATGCGCTTGGCACTGGCAAGGCCAATGCCGCCCAATGCACCGGTGATTAGAGCGATTTTTTTGCCCGCCATTTCATTTTAAGTATAAAATTTGTTGCGTCAAATGAAATGGGACTTATTCGTAAAAAGATCGAAATCCCATGAAACAATCGCAAATCGCTAAAATTTTTCTAGTTCTGGAAGCCTTTCATCGTTGCGATAGTATGGTTCCGTTGCGTGATTTGGCTGTTGCCAGTGACTTAGCAAAACCAACGGTGTGCCGGATTTTGCAAACGCTAGTGGGTTTGGGTTATGTCAATCAGAGGGAGGACGGCTTGTATTCGTTGGCTGAAAAATTTAGTGACTTGGTAGGTGGTGGCAGTGATCATAAAATCGCAGAAGTCGCTGAACCCATTCTTCGTGAATTGCGTGATCAGGTT
Organism: Verrucomicrobiota bacterium; assembly: GCA_024277195.1. Classification (GTDB taxonomy): domain Bacteria; phylum Verrucomicrobiota; class Verrucomicrobiia; order Verrucomicrobiales; family DEV007; genus JAADHD01. The sequence continues at coordinate 6,911 of JAJRVS010000323.1, forward strand.
CGTGAGAATGTCAATTTGGGTATTCTTATGGGTAGTCAAATTATGTATCGCATTTCACTTGAGTGTGATCGAGCGCTACAGTGTAAAGCCCGTCCAATGGAGAAAGATCCTGTTTTTTCCACGGCTCTTGGACGCGCGCTGGTTGCTTTTCTTGATCCCGCCAGACAACGATCCATGTTGCGCCAAGCTCCGATTCAACCATCCACTCCAAAAACCCAAACCGATCCGAAGCAGCTGCGTAAACTTTTGGATGAAATACGACAGGATGGTTATGCCGTCCAACGCGAACAAAGCGAGATAGGCATGATGGGGGTAGCCGTACCGATTCTAGTCCGCAATGAATGTGTCGCGTCCATCAGCATCGCTTCTCCTTGTGCGCGTGTTGATGACGAGGTTCTTCAATCTCAAATTGAAAGCGTGATGCGAGCGGCCTCTCAGGTATCCAGTAAATTACCAAAAAAATAATCATGTTAAAGCAGAAAGTCGAACCACAGGTGATTGAGCTGGCCTTGCAAAAAGTAAATTCAGAGAGCGAAGTTCGTCAGGCTATTCAGGGAGGCATGAAAGCCATGCAGGCGTGGGAAAAGTATGGCGTGCTTTGATATTTTTAAAAAACATGAACCATATGTTTATGGATAGTGTCACACAATAAAATATAGAAAATGAACGATGAGTATTAGATCCATATTGCGAAAATTGGTGTTAGTGGTGCTTATGAGTGGATGCGCAGTCACCGCCGAAGCTCAGGTGAATGATAGCTACGAGCACGCCATGAATAGTGGCTGGAAACAGCTTCAGCGACGCAACTTCGAGCATGCACTCTACGATTTTAAGGAAGCTCGTGATGTGCATGCAAGTGAAGGACAGCAAGCGGCAGAGGCACAACTTGGCATCGGCGAATGTTACCTGAATTGGATTCGTTATGATCATTCCCAAGAGAAATACGTGATGGATGCGCTTACTTCGGAGCGAGCCATTGCCGCCTTCCGCGCCGTGTCAGCAAAAGACAAGGCAACTCCAGAGCAGGGCACCCGGGCTCTTCTCGGTCTCGGAAAATGTTATTTGGCGTTAGGTAAAACCTCGCAGGTGAAATCGGTGCTCACAAAAGCACTGCAGGTGAAGGAGGCAAGTGTCAAAACCCGCGCTCAGGTGTCGGAGCTTCTTACGAGTTTGGAGCAGGATGCAAGTGCGCATACCAGACTGCCCGTTCCTGACTTGATTGCCGCCTACGCGGGGGTTTATCCCGAATCTGCTTCTAACGATTCTGGGAAGCCATTTTTCACACAGGATGCGTTGGGTGGCACTCTCTCTAGGGATCATCAAAGCCGAGCGATGTATTATGAGGGGCGTTATCGGCGCACTTATATTGCTTATCTTGACCACCATTTTATGGCACGGGTAACTTACTACGATCACGACAAGAAGGTGTGGGCCAGACGTCCCGAAGTCGTCGATCAGTGTCAGGATTCCAATGGATTTAAGGATGGTCACAACTCACCCAATATTTTCATCTCTCGCGACGGAACGATTCACCTTTTTTACGGCACTCATGGAGGTGTTCTGAAGTATGCGCGAAGCGAAGATCCGGAATCCATTAAGAGTTTTCAGATCGGTATGCGCATCGGACGTAAGATCACTTACCCTTACCTGTGTCAACGCAGCAATGGCGAGTTGTTAATGTTTTACCGTCGCAGTGGTCCTCGGGGCGGCTATTACCATGGTCACTTGGCCTTGCGCCGCAGTTCCGACAACGGAACGACGTGGTCGGATATTCACGTCTTGCTTCAGGTGGAGGGCAGCGCGAAACTAGCCCACAATGCGGTTCTCTATAATCCGAAAAGGAAACGGATCCAGGTGATGCCGATGGTCAAGAGTGCTTCTGGATGGAACTCCTACTTCTTTGAGTATGATCCAGACACTGGGCATATCTTTACGATTAATGGTACGGATCTAGGCACGATCACTACTGAAAAAGCCCTGGAGGAAGCGGGCGGCAGACTCCTAGGAGGTAATCTGGATAACATCTGCCTAGGGGATGACGGACTCGTCTATATGGTCGGCAGAGACAAGGATAATCGCAAGTATTTCGGTAATTGGGACGGAACTTCGTTCACCTCGCAATACCCAGAAAAAGGAATCTTGAGCGGCGATTATCTCTCGCCGATTGTCCTCCCTAATGGTGAAATCCGTGTTTACGGTTTAAGAGACCATGCCGGCTCCGGACTTGCGCTGAACCTGTGGACAACCCGGGACAAGGGTAAAACTTGGAGCGATGTTAAGGTGCAACTCGACGCATCGAAAATAGGACATCCGTTGAAATTTATCAACCTGGTCATGGGCTATAACGGCACTGGACCGATCCTGCTCGCTTCTGAACCTGTTGGTTCACTGCCCAGCACATGGCAACGAACTCGTGAAAACCACTATGACAACTCCGGTCGCCGTGACCGCCGGCTCTATGCCCTCGATGGGGACGGTAAACTGCTACGCCGTGTGTCGCCCTTTAAAACCTATTGAAATCAGAACAACATAACAAGCACTTTATATGAATCTTCATCACTTTCTCACTAAGCTGCCTGCGCTTTTGGCATTGAGCTGTATTTTTTTTCAATGCATTTGCGTTAACGCGGTGGCGCAGAAACCTCAAATAGCTGGGTCTGTACAAAATTTCACCCTGACTCTTTCAACAGACGAGGTGGGGGATGAACTTGACGCAGCGCTTGATTCGCTTGCCTTACCTATCTATCGAGGATCGAGTGAAAATTCCGCTTTCTCCGTTATCATCGGAGTGGGGGGGGAGAGTAACTTTGAATTTCTGAATAAAGTCAAGCCATCTGGATCCAGCGAGAGTTATCAGGTGATACACGCGGCATCAGGCGAACTTGGTCTGGTCGCGCAGACTCAACACGGTCTTGCAAATGGCATCTATGACTTGCGTCGTGCAATATTGTTGGCATCGCCAGAGGTCAAGAGCCCCTCACAACTGCTTAAGCAGGGTGAGCAATCGCCGCATTTCAAACAGCGGATCTTTTATCACTTCATGACCACCTGGAACCTTCAGCGGCTCACTGTGGATACCTTCACTATGAAGCAGTGGAGGGCGCATCTGGACAGAATGCGCGCTTTGAATGCTAATCAATTCTATTTCGATATTTGGGCTGATCAATATTACCACCCTGACTACCCTGAAACCTTTGCAAACAAAGCTCAGTATGACAAGCTTCGCGAGGTCTGCGACTACGCGCATAAAATCGGTTTACGAACCGGCGTGGTTATCTTTCCCGCTCAAATACCGGCATCCGTTTATCAGGCCTATCCGGAAGATCAAGCCGTTGAAGCAGCGAACTATCATGGCATTAATATGTGTCCTTCACGGGCGTGGGATCGAGTGGTCTCTTTTGATACCTTTATGTTGAGCTATTTTGGTGACAAGCTGGACGATGTGATCGTGGAAATGCAGGATCCCGGCTCTTGCTTGTGTGAGCAGTGCTGCAAGCAATTTCCCGACCTTGTTAAGCGATTCGTTAAAGCCTATCGAGACGTTCCCGGTGGCCCTGCGGATAGAGAAATAGAACTGTGTACCTTGCATTTCAGAGATTGGCTGGAAGAACCCAAAGGGAAAAATGCTGAGCGAATCGCTTTTCCTGTCAAGGGACTGAGGGATGAGGTGTTTTCCACTTTACCAAAAGGCACGACCTTGTTGGATATTGATAACGCCACGATGGATCTGGGGCGGGAAAAGTATGGTTTGGAAAACACCTATTTCTTTTTTGATCTGGATCCGGAATCAGGTATCGAGGATGCTCAGGTCTTCCCTCGGGTCAAGCTGAAGCGGATAGAAGCGCAAATCTCAGATAGTGTGAAAAGAGGGCATCATGGTATTTTGGCTTATCGAATGATGCCTTTTGCCCAACACGTTGCTGACTATTTATTATTCCGCAAATGTTGGGACCCTTCAATTGAGGCGGATGTAGCCATGACTGAATTGGCAGCGGAATGGGGGATCTCTCACGACCAGCGGGCGATTTTTGTGCAAGCGATGCATGACATCGATAAGTGGTGGGAGAAGAAAAATCTGCAAGCATTGGATGCCGCTGAAATAGCTTTGCGCCAGCTTGCGAAAGAAAACAACAACTCGGAATACCTCGCTGATTTGAAGGATCTGGTGCTTGTCTTAAAGGTGCTGGCTCACTATTCAAAACAAAACAAAAGCAGTGTGTTGAAAGCAGACTTTTATCCGCCTGCCGGATTGGTGAAAGAAGTGCGAGCTTTGATGATTGATAGTCGCATTTTCGAAGCTTACACCGTTCATCAACATTGGGAAATACGTTCTCGGGAAATGATCGGTCAACGTATGCGGTGGTGGTTAAAAGTCATTTCGCGTTGAAGGAATACGAATACGAATCTAGCATAAAATATAAAATACCAAACTCATGACTCGCAACTTAATATACACTGCATTTTTCTTTTTACTTATCGGTTTTGCCGTAGCGCAAGAACCGAAATCTAAAAAAATATTCAACGGCAAGGATCTCTCTGGCTGGAAAGTTCCTAAAGATAATATCTGGTGGCTTGTTGAAGACGAGATTCTGAAAGTTCGTAGCGGTGCTAATAAAAAAGGCTCTATTCTTTGGACTGAAAAAGAATTCAGTGATTTCATCATTGAAGTCGACTTTCGTTTTGGCGAAGGAAACATTGATTCAGGCGTGCATCTTCGCAACATGGATCAAATCCAAATAGGAATATCAGGCATGAAAAAGCGTGATATGACGGCTTCACCCTACATTCCAGGAAAAGGTTACCCTGTCGAAGCGGAGGGCATTGCGGAGCTGCTGAAGATGAAAGATTGGAATCATCTGAAAACGGAAGTTCGAGGCATGACTTATACGTGTTGGTTGAATGGCAAAAAAGTCATGACTTACACTAGTGAAACAGGCAAAGCAAAGGGGCCGATTGGGCTACAGCTCCACAGTGGAAAGGTGATGTCGATTGATTTTCGAAATATAGCACTCACGGATCTTTCTGGAAAAGAGAATGCGGCTAAGGGTGAATAGAGTAGGTGATTTTTGCCGATTTTTGTGAGAGGGGAAGCGCGCTTGTTGTAGGGCTTCACCCGACACGAAGTCTTTTAAAATTGAAGAATCAAACCACTGATTTCACTGATTAGCACTGATAAGAAAAGAAATATTAAATTGTGAAAACGTAACTATTGGCTCAGCCTATCTGCATTGCGTTACGGTTCAGGTCTTTCTTCTTAAGTTTTAATATTGAGTGTTTGTATGGTCGCGTTAGATGCCGTGGATGAAAATATCTTTCACGCGAAGGCACTGAGGAATTATTGACGGAATTTTTTGCTCATGATGCTTGTTATGAAAATGAAAGAATGTGTATTGGTATAATTAAGAATATGAAAAAAACCACTTTTCCCCTATTGCAAGCAGTGACTGCACTGCTGCTGCTTGCTGTTAACTTGAGTCATGCGACTGAAGGGCTTCCCTTATTGCTGGAGGAGGACTTTAACCGGGGTTCTGCTCGGTGGGATGCGACTGATGAAAGCGTTTGGCGGGTGCGAGACTTTGGAAAACCTACGAAACGTGTGTTTGAACTATTTGGAGCATCCGATTACAAGCCACCTTTCCGTAGTCCGGTAAATATAGCATTGCTGAAGTATCATACGGTGGGTGATTTTATTCTCACGGTTAAGGTGCGTACGACTACAAAGAGCTACGGGCATAGAGACATGTGTTTGTTTTTTGGTTATCAGAACTCGGCGAATTTTTACTACGTGCACCTCGGTCAAAAAACGGATGATCATGCCAACCAGATTTTTATCGTCAAAGAGTCTCCACGAAACAAAATTACAGAAAAGACCAGCGCGGGAACGCCGTGGAAGGATGACGTCTGGCATCAGGTGAAAATAGTGCGTGAGGTCAAGAGCGGGCTGATCGAAATTTACTTCGACGATATGAAAAAGCCTATGATGGTGGCGCATGACAAGACTTTTGACTGGGGCAGCATCGGTCTCGGTTCTTTCGATGATACGGGTATGTGGAATGATGTGGAACTACGCGGGATCAAGGTCGAAGCGAAAGGATCAGCGGCGCACGCGGATCCTAAGACATTGAAATATAAAAAGTGGACGCCCGACTTCCAGGTTCACAATGCGATTGCTTTGAGCTTTGATGACAAAGGGGTGGCGTATGTAACGGGGGCGCGTCGGCGAGTGGCGCAGGATTTAGATATTCGCGATCATTTAGATTGGAAGGTGAAGGATTTAAAGTTGCGCTCAGTGGATGATCGCCGGGCTCTTTACCACCGCGAATTGTCGTTGGCGAAGGGACGGAGCGAAATTAGTAAAAATCAGATAGGGGATCACAATAATGACGGCAGTCATGATTGGCGTGATTTGACCGTGTTGAGCGATACAATCTACCGTATTGAGGACAGCGACGGTGATGGTAAGGCGGACAAGAAAACAGCTTACGCGAGTAACGTGAAAACAGAGGTTACTGGTAGCATGGCGGGTGTATTGTATTTTGATGGAGATGTCTATGCTACGGCGGCACCAGAGTTGATGAAGTTTCGCGACACTAATGGTGATGGGGTGGCAGACAAACGGGAATCGATTGCGCACGGTTTTGGGGTTCATGTTGCGTATGCTGGGCATTATATGCACGGTCTGAATGTGGGGCCAGACGGTCGCATCTATTGGACGATTGGCGACAAGGGAATCAACGTGACATCGAAAGAGGGGAAAAAATACGAGTATCCTCACGAAGGTGTGATGATGCGTTGTGAACCAGATGGATCGAATTTCGAAGTGTTTACACGTGGCTTGCGTAATGTACAGGAGCCGCGTTTTGATGCTTATGGCAATTGGTTTGGAGTTGATAATGACGGGGACGGCCCGGGGGAGATGGAGCGATTACTCTATATGGTGCAACACATGGACGCTGGTTGGCGTATCAATTGGCAATATTTCAGAGGTAGCTATAATTTCTGGCTTGCTGAAAATATGTATAAATCTTACTTTGATGGTCAGCCTGGTCATATTGTGCCTGCGATTAAAAATTATGTTAGCGGGCCATCGGGTTTTGCGTGGAATCCTGGTACGGCGCTGAGTCCAGAATATAAGGATTATTTTTTTATCACCCAGTTTTCATCGGGTTACCAAAATGCTTTTCAGGTAAAAGCTCGAGGAGCGTCTTTTGAGATGATTAACGATCACATCATTGGTAACGGAGTGCCTCTTGTTGGTTTGAACTGGGCACCCGATGGAGGCCTTTACGGCACCGATTGGGGTGGGGGGTATCCTTTGAATGATGAGGGGGGAGTATGGAAGATCGATACACCTGAGTATGAGGATTCGAAAGAACGGCAAGAAACAGCCCGCTTGCTTGGGGAAGGGATGTCGAAGCGTGAGTCTGAGGAATTAGTGGCATTGTGTGGTCATGCGGATCAGCGAGTGCGATTGGCAGCTCAATTTGAACTCGTCAATCAAGGTAAGGAAAGCTTGTTGGTTAAGACCTCTCTGGACGTGAAGCAATCGCAGATGGCGAGAATTCACGCGCTATGGGGATGGGCACAGTTGCAACGCAAACGGGAACAACTTACGCCTGCGGCGGTGGTGGGTCTTGCCAATGATAAGGATGACGAAATACGTGCCCAATTTGCCCGCACAGTAGGGGATATGGGCAAATTTGAGGAACAGAAAACAAGTGATGTGCTGATCAGTCTGCTTCAGGATAAAAACGAACGTGTGCGCTATTTTGCAGCGATTTCACTTGGGAATTTAGCGGTGACAAAAGCTTACCCTGAGCTACTGGGATTTGCAGCTGCGATCCGCCGTGATCAGGTCTATCTGCGTCACGCTGCGGTGACGGCTTTGCAGCATTGTGCGACAGCTCAACAGTTGGCGGCATTGAGTGAGCATGACAGTTTGATGACTCGTCATGTGGCTTTGTTGGCCTTGCGACGATTAGGGGATGGCGGGACTGCTGAATTTTTGACGGATAAGGAAGAGTTTATAGCCACCGATGCAGCGCGAGCGATTCATGATGATGAATCCATTGCCACTGCGCTGCCAGTTTTAGCTAAGGCTTTGTCTTCGACGCAGTATCACAATGAAGCCTTCGTACGTCGTGCAGTGAATGCTAATTTTCGCTTAAGTGATCCTCAATCGGCTCAGCGTTTGGCTGCCTACGCTTTACAAAAGAGCGCACCAATGCCAATGCGGCTGGATGCTTTGCAAGCATTGTCAACGTGGGCGGAACCCTCAGAAATAGATCGGATCGAGGGGAATTATCGGTTGTTGCCAAAACGCGATCTTGTGGCAGGAGCAGAGGCGGTGAGTACGTATTTGCCTTCTTTGTTGGTAGCCGAAGAGTCGTCGATTCGTGAATTGGCGATGCGAGTGGCGAGCACATTTGGAGTGCCTATTGATGCTGAGGTATTGTTATCAGTGGTGCAAGGGGAAGACAACGCCTCAGCCTTGCGCAGGGAAGCTCTCAATGCTCTGGGAAAACAGAATGCGAGTCAGTTGTCGGCAGCGATTGAAACGAGCATGCTTTCGGCTTCGCCAAGACTGAGGGTTCGTGCTTTGCAATTGTTAGCGACCCTTCGCCCAAAACAAGCAGTAGTGCGTGCAACTGCAATTTTGAAGCAGCAGCAGAGTGTGTTCGAGGGGCAGCAGGTTTTTGTGACTTTGGGAACCATCGCTAATGAACAAGCGGATCAAGTGCTATTGGAGTGGGTAAGGAAATTGAGCAAAGGCGAAGTAAAGGCCGAGTGGCTGCTCGACGTGATCACTGCGGCACAGGCGCGAGCTGATGTTATGCCTGAAATAAAATCAGCGCTTGTCGCCTTTGAGAAAACTCGTAAACCGGGCGACTTGCTGGCAGCCTATTCCGAATGCCTGGAGGGCGGGGATGTTGAAATGGGTAAAGACCTTTTCATGAATCACATCGCCGCTCAGTGTGTGCGGTGTCATCGCTACAAAGATGGTGCAGGCAGCACGATCGGGCCGAATTTAAAATCAATCGGCAAGCAAAAAGATCGCCGTTACATTTTGGAGTCCTTGTTGAATCCACAGGCGGTGATTGCTCCAGGCTACGGAACCATTGCGCTGACTTTGAAAAATGGTGAGACAGTGGCAGGGCAGTTTAAAAAGGAGGGTAACGGTGTCATCGAAATATTGAATGCCGAAAACAAAACGATCAAAGTGCCCTTGGATCAAGTCAAGGAACGTAGTGTTGTCATCTCAACCATGCCGCCGATGATGGCATTGCTTAAAAAACATGAGATTCGAAATGTGATGGCCTACTTGGAGACTTTGAAAAAGGAGTGATTTTGGTAAAGGGTAAAGCGGGTGTAAGACAAAAAAGTTAAGCTGCTCTGACTTCAGAGTTGGAGTTCCAGCGTCTGGCTTTGCGTTTTTGTTCAATTTTCAGTTCGATACGCTTTTCCCAAACTCTTTCTAAATCTGATCCTAAAAATAGACAGCGCATGTCTAGGATGTTTTCAGCTCCTCGTTTACTCCAGAACATTCCTGATTGTTTGAGCCTGCTTCCGACCACAGTTTTGCACCCAGCTTCTATAACTCCGCTTCCTATAAAGTAGCCCTTCTCTCGGTATTTTCCGTATTCAGTGCGTGAGGCATGGCTTTCAAGGTAATTTATTTTTTGTTCGATAAGTTCACGTCTGGAGCTCTCCCATTCAGGATGCTTGCTTAGTAAACGCTTAGCTTCGGTGATAAGCTTTTTAGGAGAACTATCCTTCATGCTCTTTCTCCATCTTTTGTGCAAAGCCGTTGCTTTTTTCTCATCATTAATGTGAACCGCTTTGGC
>JAJRVS010000324.1 GCA_024277195.1 Verrucomicrobiota bacterium
CCAATACCGATTGTTTGAATGACGCTTTCCCCTTTTTCACTAAAGTGGCAAAGTTCTTCGTTGAAATCACCGTATTCACTGGAAATCCTTCGTTGATTGCCTGTCGAATGAACCAATCTCCATAATAGATTTCTTCGAGCCTAGCCGGTTCATTTGCGGCCCAATCGTGGTATTCATCAAAGGGGTACACCCAAACAACTGGCCCGGCTTGATCTGGAGAGCTTCGCCTGGCCTGAAGAATATGCGGCGTGACTTCATCAGGAACTTGCACAGGCATTTCTCCAAAAGAATTATCAATCGTCAAAATATTCAACTGCGTTGGCGTTTTGATCACACCTTCACTATCAATTCTTGATACCGCCATGGGCAAATAGATATCATGAGGCTCCCGTCCATAGCGATCGAGCCAAGGGCTGTTGATCCACCAAGGGTCGTGCGTGTAATACCTAAATAAATAACGATCATCAGGCAACTCAGCTATTCTCGACATGTAACCTACCAGCTCCAAACCAAAATCACCGTTCAACGCGGCCCACGGAGAGTTGGGCGGTGGCAGTAGGTTAAAGCCTCTATTATAAATGCTTCTTAGATCAACACCGTCTCCTGCTAGGTCGATTCCCACCGAGAGATTGGTGCCCCTAGTTTCTATCCGAAAATCAGGACATTCCTTGCGAAATAAATTCCAAAATTCAATGATTTTATCACGGGTATCTGAAACTTTTTCAGGATGAAACTTTTTCCCATCAAATACAGCGCCTGTAGCCCCCCATGTTTCCATACCAAAACCAAATCCATTGGAAAGCCATAAATAATCGAATCCAAGATCAGTCAGAAAATGCTGCGACTGCCTACCAAAAAAAACACCAAAGGGGGTGTCTTGTTTAATCCCATCAGGGAACCCAGCATAGTGGTCACTATCAGCATTCAACCTTGCGTAACTACAAACAAAAGTTTTGGATCCCATGGTTGCTCCCATACAAATTTCTGGGTGCTTTTTATATTTGAATTCCGACTTCGCAAACTCAGGGCCTGGGTCAAAAGTTGCTCCAACACGAATTTTCTTTCCGCTTAGTTCACGACCTGTTTTTTTTATTTCTGAAACGATATACTTTAGGTCTTCATAGGTGAAATTAGGAGGTGTTTTAGTATACAAAAAAGCTCGCTCATGCAAAGAGAGTTGCTCATCCGGGTGCGAACCCACTTTATATTTAGTATTTGGGTTGCCCACATATTTTGCCCATTCCAAAGGTTGTGTCAGATCTCCAGAGTAATCTAATATTTCTGATCCGTCCGAAGTCCATAACATCACTGAAATAGTGTCAGCATGCCTGACTAGCGATCCCCATTGAGTGAATACTTCCCGACAGACACTGGCAATATAATCTTTGTCCTTCATTTTGAAGGGTTTAATCGACATCTCCAAAGTAATGTTATCAAACCTAGTGGATTTTAAATCCAAGCTTTGCTGAGCTACTTCCTGAGATTCACTGCTCACAGAGATGAAAAACCATGGGAGTAAGAACATCAAAATAGCTAACCTTCTTTCTATCCCTTTACTGTAAATTCCCTCTTTCATAGCTTCAATATGCAGATACTCATAAGAACTAGGTCATTCCCTCCATTTTTTGGACAATATTTCTTCTCAATCAAAATTATGTCCAAGGTGGGAAATATTCACTCCTGAGACTTGTGATTTTCCAAGCCGAAGCTCAGATTCTTCAACTCCCCCTCCGTAAGCACCCGGTTGAACACCGCCACTCCATCGATGTAGATTTTTGATCCATACTCCATACTATCGGCCCCCTTACCCATCTCTCCCCACTTAGCCCCTTTCAAATCGTCGGATCCAAGCCCCAAAGCTCGACCGAAAGTAAAGGGAGCACCTTCGCTAATCGTTCTTTTCACAACCGTACCGACCTGTTTCCATTGCCCTTGTTGCTCTTGCTCCAAGCTCGTCACAATGATGTCGCCATTCTGAATTTTCACCGACAGTGGAATCTTCGTCTGCAACTGATGCTCACCTTTTATTTCCATCGCATCGCCTAACAAGCTTTTATCATCGCGAATCACATCAAACAATATGCGGAAAGATTTTTCCTTGGGCAGCCGCTTCTCCTGCTCGTAGATCAAAGTCAAAGCATCCAAATCCACAGAGATACGGTGCTCGCCAATTCCGTCATCTTTAAAATTATAACCATTGTATTTTATCACAAAAGCATGCGGCGAATAAATCGGGTAAGTAAAAGAGTAAGGGTTAAAAGACTGCTTTTTCTTATGCGGAAAAACTTCCTCCGATATGTATTCTTTGAAATCAGCGGAAGCCTGTGTCATTTCCCCGTTCAGATAAGCCGAAAGCTCTCCTTTTTCAGGATCATAACAAGTTGCCATAGCAACCCATTGACCATCTTCAAATGCTTGGCCATCAATAGCCGCTATTCTAGCGGTTGCGGCATACTTATGATTGGACTGCGGGTGACTAGCGGCTCCTGTCGCCGAAATATGAACAACGATCCCCTTTCGATTAAACATGCCTCCAAAAAGAGCTATCTGACGGCGACCTTCATAACGAGACCAGCCCCCTTCATCCCAAATACCCGCCACCATGTGACGCTTGGCACCTGGAATATATTTGCACCAAGCGATCATCGTAAAGGGAGTTTTTCCGTGCATATTCAGAGGTGTTCCATCGAACTCTTTTCTATCGACGCCGGCATAGATATAACCTTTGTTAAAACGAATCCCTTTGCCAAAGGGTCCGCTTTGATCCGTCATCAACTTCGACTTCTCATCCTGATAAGCCCAGCTCTCTGCGGTGTATGATTTGGGATCACCAATGCGCTTGAGCTTTACCGGAAAAGAGCGCTCCACCACCTTGGGGTCGAAGTAGGACCCCCAGCTTTTACCCTCTTCATGCGAAAAATCCCAAAATGCCACCAAGCCTGGCGTTGTCGCCACCTTATTGACGTTCTCCGCTTTGTTTTTATCAGCATTAGGCTTAATAACATTACGTTTCATGTATTTTGTGATCACCTTGAGCTGCGGAGTATCGACGTGCCCATCTGCTACCGCTCTTCTTGGATCATCACTGGCTATGGTCACATTCCACCCATCCCATGAACCTGCATAATTATGGCAAGACCAGCTGATTCCGTATTCCTCGAACACCGATATTTTATCATCAAACCATTGATCCGCGCCTTCAGCCCAACGCACTACGCCAAATTCACCGACGAACATTTTGACATCATATTTTTTCATGAAATCGAGCGCAGGTTGCATGTAATTGATAAATTCAGCACGCCCCCAGTCCTTTGATTTACTGGCGTTGAACATCTTTAACTTTCCAGGATACACCAGACCAGATGGACGTTTACCGAGCCCCTGATGGGTGTAGTTGTGAGGAGCATAATCGTGCCAACCATAAATGGTTTTGTTTGCAGGATCATTCACCGGCACCTTTATCCCCCCCTTCCTCTTACTCCCAAAAGATGGGCCTCCCCACAATCCAGGAGAGAAAATTAGGTAGGTATTGTTGTCTACCTCGCGAATCGCCTCAACAAAATCGGGCACCACCTTGTCCGCCCAATGATCCACGATCCAACGAGTGTGAGGCTCAGTAATAAAGTTATAGGCCAAAACGGTAGGCTCATCTTTGTAGTGCTCAGCAAGATAGACATTCAGACTGATCGCGTTGCGAATATACGCCTGCTCTTGAATAAGATTTTCTTCAGGAGGTAAGTCATTAGCCACGTTGATAGCGTCATTACCCAGCGCATGATCTACCCCGAAAACCAGATAAATACCATGCTCTCTTGCTAGAGCGACTATTTTATCAACACGGTGAAGCATCCCTCGATACGGTTGCAAATGGTCTGGAACTGGCGGGCACAGAACTGCCGCCTCTTTGGTTATTTTTGCATTGGCATCGTAAGTGAGATTAATCGTCATGACGTTGGCATGCCAAGCGCGCATCCTTTTGTAAGGCTCCGCTGTTTCCAAATGAGCCATCGGTATGCCCACAGTGAATCCGCGCAAACGATCGAGCCATACCTTTTCTGTTTTATTAGCAGCAAGACTAAGAACTGGAGTAAGCGCAGTGAGTGCCAATAATAACAAAGCGACTATAGCATTAGGGTGTTTTTTCATGAGTAAGTATTTTCTATATTTCAGTTTAAGTTCTTGAGCACTTGCTTGGTTGGCGGATTTACATACTGGGCGAATTTTCAAACCCCTTTATTTTGGGCTCTTCAGCGGCTGCGGAACACCTCCTTCAATAATAATTCTGAATCCCACATTGTGATTTTTCTGCCAGGAAGGATAAGCCAAGCGAAAAGCAGAGCGGCTACGCTTAGGCGGGTCAAAAAAGGAGCCGCCTCGCACCACTCGGTCTCCCGCGGTATGTTCGTCATTGCGACCATCATCCGCATCATAAGGGTAGGATTTATAGAGCGATCGGGTCCATTCCGCCACATTTCCGTGCATATTTTTCAGACCAAATGCATTCGGCTTATACTGATTGATCTCGGCAGTGACGATCTTCTTATCATCAAATTTTCTGTCTGCAAGATCAACCCCTTCCGAGATCAGACATTCGAGATCAGACGCGATTTCAAAGAGGCCACGCTTACTTTTTCCGGTAAGACCGGCGGTCGCAAAGGTTTTATCGGCAACATTGGCGAACTCCGAATAATCCTCGTCAAGATCTCCAAATGAAAATGCTTTATCAGAACCGGCACGACAAGCAAATTCCCACTGAACTTCAGTCGGCAAGTTAATTTTTCTGCCTGTTTTCGCGGACAACCATTTGCAAAATTCCATCGCGTCATTCCACGACACTCTTAAGGCGGGTTGATCATCACCGTCCAGCGGGATGCCCTGATTGTCCGAGCGCTCAATATGACGCTTGCCATAATAGCGGCTGTTGTGTTCCAATTTGAAAATTCTGAATTGCGCATTGCTTATCTCCGTTTGCGACATCCAGAAGGTCTTTTTGATATCCACTTTGGCAAGAGGGACTTCGTCTTGAAGCCCTTTTGCATCCCCCATAACAAATGCGGAAGTCGGCAACTGTTTGAAAGTAATCGTTTCCCCATCACCTATCTTCAGTTCCATAGTTTTCAATTTCAGCCTGGAAGCCTCAAAGGGCCAGCCCTTCACTTTCACCTGGGGAATTTTTTCTACCGGCTTCACCTTTGCGGGAGTCTCGTCGTAAGCTATTTTCACCGGGGCATCCAGATTCACTTGTTTGCTGCCATAGAGATTCTTGTATTTCCGCCTCAATTCGTACATGCCATCTGCGGGGGTTACTCCATAGACATCTTTCCAGGTACCGTGACTGGGCCCGTTGAGATCGATCCATGCATAGAATCGCTCAAAGTCCTCTGCACTTAATACGAGACCATGATGTCCTTTTTTTAGGATTTGAATAAGTGGACTAGTGTTCGCCATATATTCACCAGGAACAAGGAAAGAAACATCATCTCCCACTCCCACCCTGCGTATGTAGGGAATCAGAGATTCGTAAGCCGGGGTATAAGCCACCATAGATTTGCCTTCGAAGAGCTTTTTGTATTTATCATTCAAGCGCCTAAAACCGGAATAAGAGAGAACTGAGCCGACGTAATCCGGCACTTGTGCTTTCGGTCTCAGATCGAGGCTGTCATTACCGCCGTCGTGACAACTGACGCAGTTCTTATTCAGAACGGGTTGAATTTCACGGGCAAAATCGAAACCCCGCATAGAACCATACCATTCGTCCAGATCTTGAGGTTCACCCTGTAGAGCCAAGGCAGGTCTTCCCGAAGCTGCGATGCTGCCATCCGCATGACACCCCACGCAGGACATTCGTTCACCGGGCATAGCCGTCGCCCAGGTGCGCATGAGCTGCACGGCCCGGCCTTCTTTATCGATCAACTGAAAGGTAACGGGAGTATCGGCAGGGATCTTGAAATAGGCGGAACCATCTTCATGCACCTTCGCTTCCCCGATCATCTGCATCACATCCCAAGGGCCGGTCATCCCGATTTTGTCCACCCCTGCAAGCGTAGGGTAGCCGTAATCATAGCCGACCACGCGGACTTTCTCAATAACGCCTCTCTTCACACCCTTGAGACCGGGACCAACATAAACATCCTGAATATAGACAGTCGCATCATCTTTTTCCAGATCAACCTGGCTCGGAATAACCCTCGGAGTTTCACGCTTTCTCAAAAGAGTTGGCTTGAGATACGCAAAACCGTCAGCATTCCTGATAAGGGCAAAATTGCCGAATACGTCAACCAGATATATCCCAAACTCATAAGAATGCTCCTCTGTTAATACGCTCACCAAAAAATATTCGTCATCGACAGGATACGGATCCGTAAACAGGGGCAAAACAGATTGGGTCAGTTTATCCTCAATAATGTTCTTGGGACCCAGCGGAGTGCCGGTAATTATCTGAACAAGAGGGGCGTCGCCGCGGTCGCCTTTTGATGGATCAAGAATGCCAAGATAGCCACAGCGATTGCCGTCATGATAACCACTGACAATGCAGACAATTTTCTTTGAACCGTTCACATTGACTTCATATATCTTCCACGAATCATTGGCTCGTCTAGCAAAGAGCAGTCGCTCGCCATTCCAGTTTAAATCCAGCCCGGCAATCGGCTCGCCCTTTTCGGGCTTGACGATTGACTCTTCCTGCACCTCAGACCTGATAGAAGTCAGCTTCACAATCTCACCGGCAAGAGCCCTTTTGGAGACACTTCCAATGGAAAGGTGGGGGGCAGGCAGACCTATAGTGCTCATCATGGAATCAAAGCTCTGTTGGCTCTTCGGAATTTGCCTATTCAATGCCATCTTGATGCCGAGAATAGTGCAATCTTTAAGCATTGGGTGGGCAAGCAGCGCCTGTCTTTTTAACTCATCCAGATCTTTCCTCGCAAAGCTGTATCCTGCTTGCACGTCCCTTTTAAGTTTGTTCAACCGCCTGAAGTAATGTTCTCCCTTGTAGGAATCTGGATATTTTTTCTGAAGGTTTATTATAGATTCCTCAAGCACTTTCACTTGCCAGTTTAATTCAGAGGATTCCTCGCCGAGCTTCAGTTGCATTTTTGTTTGATCTGCAGCACCTACTGATAAAATCCAGCCTGACCACAGGAGAACCGAAAGCATCAGCTGTTTCTTATATCGCATATTGGCAAAATATTTGTGCTCATTCATAAGAACAAGGTGCGTCTCTGCTATTTTTGGACAAAAATATTTCTACCACCTAAAAAAGCACGACGTTTAAATTTTGACTCCATAATAGTTGTTGCTGTTGTTTTCGTAATCAATCGATTGCTCTCATCACCTCAAGGGCGTCCCATTTCGTAAATATCCGCAATCTCTGCTGCAGAGAGCACGGCAGAAAAAATAGCGAACTCATCGATCCTCCCATTCAGCGTGCGGATCATCGAGTAGGGTTGAATCGGATCGCTCCAATTCCCAAGATCAGCTTTTCCAATCCTCATGCTTGAGAGAGGTTTACCCATATTAGTGTCGCGGCTGGTGCTCACCAGCTTACCATCAACGTAATGCTCGACCTTCCCTGTGCCACTCTCAATCGTGGTGGCGAGCAAAAACCACTTACCGCTGAGCGAAGCGTCCCAGAAAACATCAGAATAAAATTGTCGATTGTGTGTTTTTAAATTTTCAGCCCCCTTCGGACTACTAGAAAAAAGAAGCTCTCCTCGCCTAGACAACTGCCAGTGAATCTCATTTTCATCAAAATGATCCGTCAGGAATAACGAGTTGAGTTGTCGATCTAGGGCATCGATGCGAACCCACGCATAGATGGAAATAGCCTTGAACTCTCCTGCAATCTGGAAGCGCACCCGATCCCCTTCCTGGCGGAAATCCAATGCCCTCTTTTCACCCCACCGCCCCTGTTCAACTCTAGCACCTACAATACCTCCATCCAGTTCAGTTCCGTCGCCATGAAGAGCTTGATTCCTCAAACGACGTGTAGCCGTGGTCAAATCTTCAAAGTCATAATAGGCAAGTAACCTAGGATCACGACGAAAATCCAAGCTCCACTCCTTCCAAGCCGCATAACGAGTTTCTTCACGCCCCCCCGACTCAGCAATGATGCTCATGATATCAGGGAAATCAGTTCTCCCTCCAGCCTCACCCTTATTTTGTCGCAAGGCTTTTCCTGCTGTTAATTGTACCGATTCTCCCTGTTCTAACAATAGCGGCTCAGCATCTTTTGCCAATACCCGCACCTCGCCATCGAAGACCTGCATCCTCCCTTGGCCTTTATTATTCATTGCTAAGCCAAAACTGGTGCCCAAATCCTCCAATACCACATCAGCGGCACGAATCTCGAATCCTCGAGCAGCTGGCGGCACATCGGCTTTGAGTGAACCGCTATGCAGAATAGCCGCGTCGCGGCTGATCAACTCAAGCTCAGCAGGTCCAGACAAACTGATAGACGCGCCACCAAAAAAATCAATTTGAGCCATTCCCTGCTGCAATATCACTCTGCCAGGTTCCAGCGCAACTCCTAGCCCCAAGCGAGATGCACCTAACTCCCCCCATTTTGCACCCGCCTGCGCCGTGATCACCGCAATACCCCTAGTAGCCTCTTGACGATGCTCACTTTGGCTCAAAACAGGAGCTTCCCCCACTTGCCTCAACAACAACGTTGCTGCCAACGAGACCGCCACCGCCGCAGCCATAGCCCATACCCACCGCATCGATTGGCGCGGCTGGAAAGGCACTAGCACCGCAGACAGGTCATGCCGTGCCCCTGCCGCATCACCGCCATCCAGAGAATCTTTCAGCCCCGCATCCAAACGAACCAGCTCCGCATAATCATTCCTCGCCGAAGGCGAAGCATCTAGCTCCATGCACAACTCTTCAAATTCCGCATCACTGAGACATTGATCCAAGTGCGCTTGTATCAATCCCCTAAGTCTGTCCGAATCATCCTTCATCATATACTAAACTCCCGACCATCAGTAAATTCCCCAACAAAAATCTTCTCAAAA
>JAJRVS010000325.1 GCA_024277195.1 Verrucomicrobiota bacterium
GTGCCCGCCGCCTTGGCAATCGCCTCACGCCACTGGTCACTGCTGCCATTGGCAATGCCGACAAAGTCCACCACGCACAGCACCACCGGTTCCCCCGCTCCCAGCAATACCACCCCTCGTGCCGTCAAAGGATCAACCACTTCCTTCATCGGTTTGACCAATCCGTAACAAAGCGCATCCCCCACCTCCGGAGTCACGTCGACTTCGAATACTGCCAATTCCAGTTCCGTTGCCGCCGTACTCAAGCCGACTCCCGTCCCACACAAAACCCCGGTCAAAACCCATGCCCACATCCGTCTTTTTATTTTCATCCTGATAAACTTATAAATTTTCGCCTCCCCGTCCACTCAAACTTCATCTTCCCCACCAGCCCCAATCCTCTCCTTGCATCCCGTTCCGACCTGTTGCACCGTTCAAAGCACCCATACGACTATGTTCAAACCCTCCACACTCTTGTTATCCTTCGCTATCTGGACCAGCCTCGTGATTTCCCCGAAAATCATTCAAGCTGCCGGTCAGATCGACGATTCAAAGTTCTCCCCCCTGGTCCGCAGTTTTGAAGCAAGGGAAAAACCCAAACCTGTTTTTGAAGGTCAAAAATTCAGCCCCTACCCTGGTGAAACCATTTCTTTTATTGGTGGCACCAATACCTTCGATTTACAAAACCAGGCCTACCTGGAGGCTCTCCTGCAAATAGCCTACCCCCAGCTCAAACTCAAAGTGCGCAACCTCGCTTGGCAGGGCGACACCGTCTTCGAACAGACCCGCCCGCGTTTCTTTTTCACCAAGACCGGTGACAAACAACCCGGCAGCACCCCCGACCAACGCAAACGCATCAAACCCGGAATCGTATTTGTCAATTTTGGTAAAATGGAATCGCTCGAAGCCGGCGATAGCCTGACAGCTTTCCAGCAAGCCTACCAAACCTTCCTCGATCAATTACAAACCCGCAGTCGTCGCATCATTCTAGTATCGCCCACGCCGTTTTTCCCCCTCGGCCCGGCAAAAGCTCTCACCGATGAACGCAATAAAAAACTCATCCCGTTTGAAAAGGCGATCCGCAGCCTAGCCAAAAAACGCAACTTGCTCTATCTCGACTTGCTCACCCCCTTACTCAAAAAACTCGACCCATCCCTCTCCACGGACGGCATCCATCTCAGCGACAGCGGCCAACGCCAAATCGCCCTGCTCACTGCCCAATCACTCAAATTCCCCATCGATCCCACTGCTGTCTTGAATTCTCCAAAACTGCAAGCCCTCGAACAAGCATTGCACCGCAAAGACTTCTTATGGCAACAATACTACCACCCCACCAACTTCCCCTTCCTCTACGGTGATCGCCAAAGCCAGCCCGCCAGCCGCAGTCACATCGACAAGGACAAACGTTGGTTCAAAGAAGAAATTGGCCAAATACCTAACTTGATCAGCGAAACAGAAAACGACATCCACCGTTATGCCGCTGAAGCCGCGTCTTCGATTTCGAAATAAACCTTCCCTCCCACTTTCCCTTTTTTTTCACCGCAATGAAACCCAACACTCCAGCTTCCTCACCCCGCCGCCCCGCGATCTTGGCTCTAAGCTTATTATTAGCATTTTCCAGCTTCGCCTCCGCTTCCGGACCGGACAGCAGCAAAGCCAAGGACAATACCGTCACCGCTGAAAAAGCCTCACTGAGAATCCACCCGGATTTTGAGATCAGTCTGTTTGCCGATGAAAAACTCGGCATCTCCAATCCCATCGCCTTGCAATGGGATCATCGCGGACGCGCTTGGGTGCTCTGCACCCTCGCTTACGCCCAACTCAAACCTGGGGAAATCCCCAACGACAAGATTTTCATCCTCGAAGACACCGACGGTGACCACATCGCGGACAAGAGCACCATCTTCGCTGACAATCTCAACATGCCCACCGGTTTTGCCCTCGGTCACGGCGGTGTGTATCTCGCCGAAGGAGCCGACCTGATCCATCTCGCCGATACCAATCAGGATGACAAAGCTGACCAGAAAAAAATCATCCTCAGTGGTTTTGGCACCGGCGACACCCATCAGAACATCAGCAACTTCGTCTGGGACAACGGCGGCTTCCTCTACTTCAGTCAAGGACTGCACACCGACTCTCAAGTCGAAACTCCATGGGGAACCGTGCGTGGTGTGCAAGCCGGTTTCTGGCGCTTTGATCCACGTTCCACCCGCCTCGCCCCTTTCTGTTTTCCGGTGCTGATGAGCGCTAACCCCTGCGGCATCGCCCTCGACAAATGGGGAGCTTTGTTTGTCAAAAGCAACGGACCCGATACCGTCTTTTCCACTCCGGGCCTCATTCCCACCACCCATCCCCTACGGCTCAACACGGTCGCCAGCATCGGCAATACGCCGGGCAAAAGCATGGGCGGCGAAATCATCGAAAATGCCCATCTGCCTGAGTGGTTACAAAACAACATCGTCATCGCCGGATACTTCTCACGCCGGGTCACCGCGCTTCCGCTCACTCCAGAGGATTCTGGATTTGCCAAAGTCAAATCCACCGAACTGGTTTACGGCGAACACGTCAGCTTCCGCCCCGTGGATGTGCAGGCGGGTCCCGACGGAGCTCTCTACATCGTCGACTGGTTCAACCCCATCATCAATCATTACCAGGTCTCCCTGCGCCACCCTGATCGTGATTACGAACACGGACGCATCTGGCGTCTCACGGCCAAAGATAAAAAACTCACTCGGGCTCCCAAACTCGACGGGCTCTCTGCGCAAAAACTTTTCCCCTACCTCAAATCCTCCGACCGATGGACCCGTGATCAGACCGAACGCCTGCTGATGGACATGCCAGCGAATCCGGTCACCCCAGCACTGAGTCAATGGACCCAAACTCTCGACACTCAAAAAGACGCTCACACCCTGCTCGAAGCCGCTGGAGTTATCGAAGCTCACAACGCGATCACCCCCGCTCTGCTCGAGCAACTGGTCGCCTCACCCGAGCCGCTCACCCGAGCCGTAGCCGCCCGCATCATCAGCCGCAGTCATCCACTACCCGACAACGCCATGAGCCTGCTGGCAAAACTGGCCCGTGATCCCCATCCACGCCCCCGTTTGGAGAGCGTCATCGCCTGCTCCAGCATCGCCAGCGCTGAATCATTCAAAACCGCCCTCACCGTGCTCAACTCCAAAATGGATCGTTTCATCGACTACTCCCTTACCCAAACCGTGCACGCGCTCAAAGAACAGTGGTTACCTGCTTTGGAATCCGGCAAACTCAGCTTCGCCAATCCCAAACACCTCGCATACACTCTCGAGTCCTACGGCGGAGCTGCCGCTGCCACTCTGGCGCGCAAGTCACTCGCATCAGGATCCGATCCAGCCACCCAAACCCGCCTACACGCCGTGCTTGCTAAAGTGGGCAACGCCAAGGACGTGCAAAACATCCTCAATCTAAAACCCGCCCAGGCCGATCTGCTCAATGCGCTGATCACCAACTGGTCCACCCGTCATATCAAACCCCAGGCGCCCTTTGCTCCCCGACTTACCGAATTGCTTTCCTCTAGCTCAGTCGGCGTGCAAATCGCCGCCATCCGCCTGGCAGGGTTATGGAAGGTTTTGGAAAGCACCGACAGCATTGAAAAACTTGCCCTCGACAGTCAAGGCAAAGACATCGTGCGCTTTCCGGCGCTGATCAGTCTCGGCCAACTCAAAGGCAAAGCCGCCACCACTTCGTTGCAAAAAATCGCCACTGATAAAAACAGCGCACTGAGTATCCAACAAGCTGCGATCACCGCCCTGGTCAGCCTTGACTTCAATCTTGCCGCCAAAACCGCAGCCGGCATCCTCGCTAAAACGACTGACAGCAAAAATGCCTCCCGCATCCTGACTCCCTTCCTCGGCAAAAGCTCCGGCACCGAGGTGCTTGCCACTGCTCTCGAAAAAGTCAGCCTGCAAAAAGAACCCGCTCAGAAAATCGCCAGTGCGCTCTCCAGTATCGGACGGGTGGATCTCAAGCTTTCCAGCGTTCTCAATCAGGCCCAGGGATTACAAAACGCCAGCCCCGAATACGATGCCGAGTTTGTCCAACGACTAGCCGCCGAAGTGCGTGCCTCCGGTGATGCGGAAAAAGGCAAAGCGGTATTCAACCTGCCGCAAACCACCTGCGTCGCTTGCCACAAAATCGGCGAAGTCGGCGGCATCCTCGGCCCCGATCTCACCACCGTCGGTGCCGGGCTGCCCACCGACATCATCATCGACTCCGTCATCTGGCCCAAACGCCAAATCAAAGAAGGTTACGTCTCAGTCTCCGTCACCACCAAGGATCAAAAGATTTATGCTGGTTACCAGGACCGCATCGAAAACGGCATCCTCTACCTGCGCGATACCGCCACCCAAAAGACCATCCCGATCAAGCTCTCTGACATCGCCAAAAAAGACGAGATCGGCACCATCATGCCCGCCGGCTTGACCAACTCCCTGACCCGCGAACAAATCCGTAACCTGATCGCTTATCTCACTCACCTTAAAGGCGACGCACCGCAGTTGAAGTGAGGGATTAGGAGAAAGGAGGAAAAAGAAGTTAGGATGTAGAAGTTAGTAGATAGAATTACTGCTTGGTGAGCGAAGGGAGAAAAATTCTCTGGAAGATTTCTTGCGAGTCTTTACATTGATAGCTCGATGCCCCCCATCCCTCAACCCAGCTCTTGTTTGCGCTTTTTTTTATCACTGCTGACCTGGCTGTGTGCTTTCTCTATGACGCAGCCTGGCTCGGCAGCTGAAAAGGCGATCGATTTCAATCGTGACATCCGCCCCATCTTGTCGGATAAATGCTATTACTGTCACGGGCCGGATGCGAATAAACGCAAAGCTGATCTGCGCTTGGATGACCGGGCGGCGGCGATCAAAGCTGGGGCTTTTGTGCCAGGTGATGTCAAAGCCAGCGAGCTTCACGATCGGATTCACCAAAGTGATCCAGACGAAGTGATGCCTTTGCCCAAATCCAAACTGAAGCTGAGTGCAGTAGATAAAAAATTGCTCGACCAGTGGATCGCCGAAGGAGCGCCTTACGCCCAGCACTGGTCTTTTGTCACTCCCGGAAAACAACCTGCCCCCGAATTGCCGCAATCACTAAAAAATTGGGCAAACAATGGCATCGATTATTTTGTGGCGGCAAAATTGCATCACGCAAATTTAAAGCCTTCCCCCCAGGCAAAAAAAGAAACCCTGATACGCCGCGTAACACTCGACCTCACCGGCCTTCCCCCTACCCCAAAAGAGGTTGATACCTTTCTCGCCGATACATCGGATCAAGCTTACCAGAACCTGGTCGACCGTCTGTTGAAAAGCCAGCAATACGGCGAACGCATGGCTTTGCCCTGGCTCGACGCGGCGCGCTTTGCTGACACCGGAGGTTATCAGGGAGACCTGGTCAAAACCCAATGGCCCTGGCGTGACTGGGTGATCCGGGCTTACAATGCCAACCTTCCCTTTGATCAATTCACCATCGAGCAGTTGGCAGGAGATCTGTTGCCGAACCCAAGTGAAGATCAACTGCTAGCGACCGCCTTCAATCGCAATCACCGCATCAATGACGAAGGTGGCATCATTCCCGAAGAGTTTCTGGTGGAGTATGTAGCCGATCGGGTGGAGACCACCACCACGGTGTGGATGGGGCTCACGGTAGGTTGTGCCCGTTGCCATGACCATAAATATGACCCCATCACCCAGCGTGACTTTTACCAACTGTTTGCCTTTTTTAACAATGTCCCGGAAAAAGGCAAAGACGGGGATATCGCCCCAAAACCCAACATGGAGGTCTATACCGGAGGAACCCAAGCCGAACATGAAAAGATCAAAAGCTCAGTTGCTGACTTGCACAAAAAACAAGCGACCTACACCAAGTCCAATGAGAAAAAAATCACCCAATGGCTGACTCAAAAAGCAGCGAGCACTCGTAAGTTACCTGCTTACACCAAATTGCCCGATCCGGTGATCCACCTTCCCCTCGATGCCGCGATCAAAAAACATTTTCAGAACCTCGGAAGCGCTGCGGGTAAAATCCCAATCAAAGGCAAAGCCAAAGCCGTGGTCGCCAATCAAAAAGCACGGCACAACAAGGGCGTGCTCATCCGCCTGGGCGGCTATTTAAATCTGGGCAAACTGAATACTAACAACGGTTTTGATTCGAAACAGGCCATGACTTGGAGCACATGGGTCAATCCCCCCAGCACCACCTTTGGCATCGAAGGGCCGGTTTTCAGTTGTCTCAGCCCCGATGACAAAGCGCAGGGTTATCAAATCAATCTGGTGGAAAACAGTGCCTCCGAATTTTCAATCATCTTTCGCTTACACAGCAATCGAGCAGCAGGGAAAAGCATCGAAGTGTCCACCAAACAAGTGATACCCAGAAAGAAATTCGCCCACCTCGTGGTGAGCTATGACGGGTCGATGAAAGCGTCTGGTATCAGGATTTTTCTCAACGGCAAACCAGTAGAACTGGAGATAAAGAAGGATCAAATTGGCGCAACTTTCACCACCCGGGAGGATCTTCTGGTGGGAGTTGAAACAGAAACTTCGGGACCAAAAGGCATCCGCGATGAACTGCTGCACAATGCCATTCTCGATGACATCCAAGTTTACAACCATCAGCTCAACGCCCCCCAGATCAAAACGCTTTATCAACTGACTCCAGTTC
Organism: Verrucomicrobiota bacterium; assembly: GCA_024277195.1. Lineage (GTDB taxonomy): Bacteria > Verrucomicrobiota > Verrucomicrobiia > Verrucomicrobiales > DEV007 > JAADHD01. The sequence continues at coordinate 6,664 of JAJRVS010000325.1, forward strand.
AGTTATTGGCGGCTCGTAGCGAACAAAGCCCTGTGGTCAGAGACTTTCTCTCCAAGGCTTATTTTCGTGATGAGGATCCAATCTATCAAAAACTGATGACCCAGTTGGAGAAAATCGAAGCTTCGCTCAAAAGCTTTGAAAGCAACAAAATCACCAAAGTTTCGATCATGGAGGAAATGGAAAAACCCCGCGACACTTACCTGCTGACACGCGGCGCGTATGACCATCCGGACAAGTCTGCAAAACTTTCACCTAGCACTTTTGCTTCCTTATTACCTATGGCTGAGAACTTGCCAAAAAACCGTCTCGGCCTTGCCCGTTGGTTGTTCGATCCGGAGCACCCCCTGACCTCCCGGGTAGCAGTGAACCGTTACTGGCAGATGTACTTTGGTCGCGGTCTGGTGAAAACTTCAGAAGACTTTGGATCACAGGGCAGTCCCCCGTCCCATCCCGACTTACTGGACTGGCTAGCCGTGGAGTTCCGTGAGAGTGACTGGGACGTGAAAGCGATGCAGAAGCTGATCGTGATGTCTGCGACTTATCGCCAGAGTTCAGTCATCAGTCCCGAGCTGTTGCGCTTGGATCCTGAGAACCTGCTCTTGGGCCGTGGCCCACGTTTTCGTCTTTATGCGCATGCTTTACGCGACCAGGCACTTGCCATCAGCGGCAAGCTCAATCCCCGTATCGGCGGCCCACCGGTGATGCCTTACCAGCCAGCGGGGCTGTGGGAAGAAGTCAGTGCCAAAGGCAAAAAATACATCGTCGCTGAAGGCAATGCTCTCTATCGACGCAGCCTTTACACCTTCTGGCGCCGCACCGTGCCGCCTCCTTCGATGATGAATTTCGACAATGCCAGTCGCGAAACTTGTTCCATCAGCTCCAACCGCACCAACACTCCACTGCAGGCAATGAACCTGATGAACGACCCTCAATATGTCGAAGCGGCCCGACTGATGGCTGAACGCATGATCAGCGAAGGCGGTGACTCTGCCTCTGAAAGAATTATTTTTGGTCACAAGCTCGCCCTCGCCCGAGAGCCTGATGCAAAGGTTCTCAAAATATTGACTCAAGGTTATAACGATTACCTTAAGCGATTCAAATCAAAGCCAGCAGATGCCAAAGCCTTGATCACCATCGGAAAATCTGTTGTCGGAAAAAACATCGACCCCGCTCAACTAGCCGCCGCCACAGCCGTAGCCAGTGTGATTTTGAATCTTGACGAAACCGTAACCAAGGAATGAACCCGCTCAATGAATCTAGGCGCCATTTGAATCGTCGTCATTTTTTCGGACGCTCGGCCACTGGCATTGGCACTGCCGCCCTCGCTAGTCTGCTAGGAAAAGATTTGCTCAAGGGGGCAACCAGTTTGCCATCCACCACCTTCCCCAATTTTGCCCCTAAAGCCAAACGGGTGATCTACCTATTCCAATCAGGAGCCCCGTCACAGCTCGATCTTTTTGACCACAAACCCGAGCTGACAAAACGCTTCGACGAAGACCTGCCGGACTCGATCCGCCAAGGCCAGCGTTTGACCGGCATGACCGTCGGGCAAAAGCGCTTCCCCGTGGCTCCGAGTAAATTTGCTTTCAAACAACATGGTCAATCCGGCGCTTGGATCAGTGAGCTGATGCCGCACATTTCATCTATTTCCGATGAACTGTGCATCATCAAATCGATGCACACCGAGGCTATCAATCACGACCCTGCGATCACCTTTTTCCAGACAGGCTCCCAGATTGCCGGCAGACCAAGCATTGGCAGTTGGCTGAGTTATGGACTGGGCAGTGAAAACAGTGACCTTCCTGCTTTTGTCTCAATGGTATCCACCGGCACAGGCCGCCCCGGAGGTCAGCCTCTCTATGACCGCTTGTGGGGCAGCGGTTTTTTACCTACCACTCATCAGGGAGTTAAATTTCGTGGCCTCGGTGATCCGGTTCTCTACCTCAATGATCCGGCGGGCATCGATCGTAAAATGAGACGCCGCATGCTCGATGACATCGCCGCTATCAATCAGCACAAGCTGGAAGAGTTTGGCGATCCGGAAATCGCCACCCGCATTGCCCAATACGAACTCGCTTACCGGATGCAAGCTTCGGTTCCAGAGCTGACGGATCTTTCGAACGAACCGCAGTCTGTTTTTGATGCTTACGGCCCGGAATCAAAAAAACGCGGCAGCTACGCCAGCAACTGTATTCTCGCCCGGCGTCTATGTGAACGAGGAGTGAGGTTTGTTCAACTTTTTCACATGGGATGGGACCAACACAGCACCTTGCCCAAACAAATTGCCGGACAGTGTTACGATACAGACCAGGCAACGGCGGCATTGATCCGCGACTTGAAAAACCGCGGTTTGCTCGACGACACTCTAATTATCTGGGGAGGCGAATTTGGTCGAACAGTGTATTCACAAGGCACACTGACCAAGAAAAACTACGGTCGAGATCACCACCCTCGCTGTTTTACCATATTCATGGCCGGCGCAGGAATCAAACCAGGCATGACCTATGGTGAGACCGATGACTTCAGTTACAACATCACCCAAAACCCCGTGCATGTGCATGATCTGCACGCCACCATTTTCCACCTGCTCGGAATCGATCACGAACGCCTGACCTACAAATACCAGGGACGCCGCTTCCGCCTCACCGATGTACACGGGAAAATCGTCAATGACATTCTGGCCTAAGCTTTAGCTATCCAAGCATCAGCGGCCTCCCTCAATCCGAAGGGATACCAGGAATTATATTACGTCCTTTTCCGATGAACCCTTTTAACAACTCAATATAATCTTCGACATTCTCTCCGCGATACCCCTTCTTTCCTCCCAACAGCTTGCCATCATGATGTAAGATAAAAAAAGTAGGCACGGATTTTATTCCAAATTCTTTCACCGCCTCGGAACGCCCCTCGACATTCCCCCGGTATTCTATTTTCACAAAAATCAAACTCTCATCTGCAAATTCTTTAAAGGCATCCGACGACAACACCTTGTCTTCAAGATTATTGCAATCAGGATTAAATGAGTCTGCAGTAAATAAAAGATATATCGGCAGCTTTTTCTCACGAGCCAGTTCTTTAGCTTTATCAAAATTGTCCAACCACTCCCCCTTCTTTGAATGACTTGCTCTTCCGGCTGTTACCGTATGGGGTTCTGGTTCAGCCACATATTTCCCCTCGGGCACGCCCTCAAAAAAAGCCTGATCCTCATCACTCAATTTGTCCAAAGGAAGGACAAATCTTTTTTTGCCAGGCAAACGCCACAGAGCAATCTTTCCATCCATTTTGCCCAGAATCTCGGCATCGATTTCCCGCCCCTTGGTATCCTTGATCTTTCGCTTAAAAGGGAATTCAGGAATGGGCGCAGCTTTAGGGCTTGGATCCATACCCTCGCTTCCATCGCCCTCTTCCATCGCCATCTTATCCGCAGGCACAGGATCTTTTTTGCTGAAGACATCCTCGCCTTGCGCAAAAGATGCCTTCACCTCTGGCTCTTCAGGCCGCTTGCACGAACTGATCTGTAACAACAAAACCCCTGCCAAGCCTAGCCCTAGATAAAACTTCATTCTCCTACCCACCTTATTTTTCATTTCTTCGCATCCTCCTTTTTCTTCCTCTTCAAGATCACCCAGATGGACGCCCCAATGATGATAGCAGGCAACAAAACTAGTATCCCAAAAACCATCGCAATCAACACCATTTCCTGTATACCTATCGGCCCCATAAACATCTCCTATTCATTCCCAAAGCACTTCCACCGCAGCTAGAGCCGTTTCCCCTTTCACGCTCGACAGCTTGATTTTTAGTTTGCCATCACTTTTGATAACGACGTCGAACTCCTCCATCACCACACCTTGGGGCCCCACCTCTTTAGCTATATCAAATGCCGACAAAACCTTTTTACCTTGCAGAAAAACATCAAAAACCCGCTTACCTTTCTTGGTCTTCTCATCAAGCTCGGAAAAGTACAAACGCACTTTGGCCGCGCCACCCTTGTGACCCGTCACAATCTCCAGCCGCTCCGCGCCCTCAAGCACCGATGCTCCCAACCAATCAGGTGCCGCAAGTGAACCCTTCATCAATGAGGCATGTTTCCTAACATAAACCACCTTCTTCCCTTTAACTTCGATATCCAGCTTCGGCGATGCCCCGCCCACTACCGGATAATCCAAAAACAAAGTTCCCGTAGAGGAACGCCGATCCCCCGGCGCGCCAAAGTTAATCCCCAAACGACCGCTATCACTGCTTGCTCCATTGGTCCAAACTTCTGCTTCCGGCATATGAATCAACGCCAGTGAAGTTTGATTCTGATAGGCACACACACAGGTCCGGGTATAATCTGGAGCATTCAAAATGCCATCGGCGACGATCAAATTGGCAGTGCAACTGGATTTAAAACCACCAAAATTTCCTGTCCCTGAATCACCAGCTAGGTCAAAAAAACCTGCAGCACCCGAACGAAAAGTCAGCAGATTTTCACTACCGATCGCAGTATTGCAGCCGTAAGTTCGCGCGTATTGCCATCCGGTTTTTCGACCACTGAAAAGATCAATGGCAAACCCCCCGGTTCCGTTAGTAAGAATTTTATCCCGCCACAATAAACAAGGCCCATTGTATTCAATCTCAGCATCAAACCACAATACTTTGCCATCTTCCCCGCGCAGCACCATCATCCCTTTACCGCTCTCATCA
>JAJRVS010000326.1 GCA_024277195.1 Verrucomicrobiota bacterium
GATGATGCCCGCCAGAGCCGGGGACAGTCGGGCAATTGCGGCGGGATGCCCTTTGACTGCGGGTTCTGGTGCAATAATCCCATAAGCGGTGATGCGACGACGCAGGGTGGTGCGGATCACTTTTGCCGTTTGCACTTCAACTCCTGGAGAGGAAGAGGTGCCCTCGATACTCTGTGCATGAGAGTTTGGATTGGCTATCCAGGTGAGAATAAAAGTTATAATAAGTGTGGGTGCTTTCATTTCAACTTGAAGCAGGGGTTATTTTGCTTTTTGATTTGGAATCTGGACGGCGGCCTCCAGATCACCGAGGGCTTGCTGGGCTTCGGCGAGAGCCCTTACCAGGCCAAGGGCGGCGGCGACGGTTTCGATCCGCCGTCGAGTCAATTCGAGTGGAGCGAGTTCTCCGAGTTCGACCATGCGCCGGGTGGTCTCGCCGGCGTGCTCGGCTTCTTCGGTGAGTTTGGTAGCGGTTTTAACTTTATCACGAGTAGTGCGGTAGGCAGCGGTGGCGAGTTCGATTTCGCCAAAAACAGCCGCTTGTTTGAATTCGAATATCTCTACGACTTTTTTTCGTCGGGCTTCAGCCTCGGCGACCGGCCCATGATTTTGATGAAAAATGGGTAATTCCACTTGGGAACCGAGTAACCATTTGTTTTCGGATTGGTCAAATTCGTATCCAGGTTGGAGTTGCAGATTGGGATATTGACGGGCAACTGTCAGTCGTAAGCCGGCGTCGGCAGCGGCGTAATCAGCGAGGGCAGCCAGCAGGTCGGCGCGATTAGTTAGAGCAAGTCGTCGTGCGGTTTTTCCGGGATCCGGCGGTAGGGATTTGAAGACTGAAAAATCGAGAGTTACTTTGTTGAGTGCGGAGGAAGGGATTCCGATCGCTGTTGCGAGCCGAGCGAATGCGGTGGCTCTCAGTTTTTTAGCGTCATGTTGCGCCAGTCGGGCTCTGTTGAGGGAGAGGCGTGCCTGGTTGGATTCAAAGGCGGAGGATTCTCCTGCTTCCACCATTAACTGGAGTTTTTTCAGTTCGTCCTCGCGTAACAGTTGTACCGTTTGCAGTTGGTTGCCGATTTGGCGTGCAGCGTAGAGATCGAGCATCGCGGTGCGAACGGTTTGACGAATGGTCCAGGCAATGGCGGCTACGCGCAGTCGGGCAGCTTCTGTTTGTGCACGAGCTTGGGTGATTCGTAGGTCGCGTTTGCCCGCCGTCTCAATGATCACTTTCAACGTGGGGGTGATAAGCCAGGGGGAGATGCCGCTGCTTGTCGAATTGTAACCGGGGGAGAATGATAATATGGGGTTGGGTCTTTGTCCGGCGGTTTCGACCCGTGCGGCGATTTCATCTTGTTCAGCTTTTGCCACGGCGATGCTTCCATGGAAAAAGGTCGCGGCGAGGGCGAGCCGGTCGGGTGTCCAGCTGCCGTGAGTGGCGTTTTGGGAATTGAGAAAACTTTGCAGTTCTTTGTCGTGCAGGGTTCTTGAGGTGAAACCTTTTGCCGAACTTTCGGGTAACAGAGCTTGCTCATGGTAGGAAACGCAGGCGCTTGGCCCTGATAGGGCTACGAACATCAGCAAAAGTAGAAAGGGTTTTTGCATGCGATTCAGAAACAAGGCAATATGGAAAAAATGATAGTGGCGGATTGATGAGAGCTTCCACTATAGCCGTGAGAGATTACCGAAAGGTTACTGAATGGCGTCTAAATCATGCATCAGGATAAAAAAATGACGCTGTTTTGGTAATCTTTCGGTAATGTGGAGGAGTTATCGTTTAATGTTACAATTGCTTTATGCGCATTTTATATGTTGAAGATTCAGGCTCACTCAGAGAGTCCGTTTCCCAGGGACTCAAAAGGGAAGGCTTCAGCGTGGATTTGGCTGAGGACGGGGAGCAGGGATTGGATGCCGCATTGGAGGTGACATATGATGTGATTATTCTGGACGTCATGTTGCCAACCATGGATGGCTTTGAAGTTCTGCGAGGGCTACGAAAAGCGGGCATTGATAGTCAGGTTCTCATGTTGACGGCGCGGGTGGCGATTGAGGATCGAGTTCATGGATTGGAATCAGGGGCGGACGATTACCTGGTGAAACCTTTTGCCTGGACGGAGTTGTTGGCGAGGGTTCGTAAGCTCGTTCGTCACCGCTACGGTCAACAGTCCAAGCACTTGAATATTGGGGATCTATTGCTCGATACCCAGGCTGGACGTATTTGGATTAAAGGCAAAGAGCTACGTTTGAGGCCGCGTGAGTTTAGTATTCTTGAATATCTGGCTTTACGAGTTGGGAAAATTGTATCACGTACAGAATTGACTGAGCACGTTTATGACCATGCTCTTGATTTGAAGAGTAATGCAGTGGACTCCGCGATTTGCAATATCCGTAAAAAATTGGCAGTGGCAGAGTGTGAAGGCATGATAGATACGGTTCCGCGAAGGGGTTATATGCTGAGGTCTCCAGTTTAAACATGATGAATCCCCAGCTATCCATTCAGCGTCACCTGGTGCTTTATTTGACAGGTGTCATCAGTGCTCTTTTTGGGCTTAGTTCAGTGGGAGTGTATTTTTTCATGCAGCACGCTTTTTATGAGCAGGCTGATAAAAATCTGATGAGAGTGGCAGAGGATTTTATTGCCGAGACAGAGCGCAAGCTGGATGGGGGACTGGAATGTGAGTTTCATGAATTGAATCTGGAAAACTTTAGAGCGACGGACTCTGGAAACGAGGCGTATTATGAATTGCGTGATTTTCAGGGCAAATCGCTGATCCGTTCATCATCCCTGAGCGACGATGAACATTTGCCCTATCGCCTGGCAGCAGGTGGGGGAAGTAAAATTGAAAACTTTAATCTGACGGGCCTGGCTTCAGGGCGAATTATTTATGCTTCATTCCCTCTGTTGATCAAGGGGGCGGGCAGCATGACCTCTGAAGCTCTTGCGGGGCAGACTCCTTTGACGACAAGCGAGCAAGCGTTTGTTGAATCGTATGATGAGTCTGACGAAAAAAACCGCGTTTTTCTTGTGATCACTGAAAGCACCGACGGCTTGAATCATACCCTTTTTATTCTAGCTTCGGCACTGGGAATAACTGGAATACTGCTTGTGGGCACTACTTTCATGCTCGTGCCAAAGTTGGTTGAAAACGCTTTCCGACCCATTGTGGAAATCACTCGATTGACCGAGCAAATGGAAGCTGATAATTTGCAGTCCAAACTTCCAAGCGAGCAAGTTCCGATAGAGCTGCAAGCTCTGATCGTTAAATTTAACCAGCTTATCGAACGTCTTGACGCAGCCATTCATCGAGAGCGGCGTTTTTCGCTTAACCTAGCGCATGAGCTCAGGACGCCTGTTGCTGAGATTCGTTCCCTGATGGAAGTTGCGGTGGATTCTTTTGAAAAGGATTCCCGGAATGAAGCAAATGAGGTTTGCCGACAGGGGGCAATCATCAGTCAGCGGATGAGTAAAATAATCGAAGTGCTTACGGCAATTCATCAAGGTGAGTCAGAAACGTTTGAGATTAATAACGAACCATTGTCCATTGACGCGAGCCTTCAAAAAGCTATTGGCACCTTGGACTCAAAAAACCAAAAACGTGTGCAATGGGCGGAGCAGGTTCCGAATAGTGGGGAGATCAAATCAGATCCAGCTTTGCTTCGGGCGGTGATCGATAATTTGCTAACCAATTCAGTGGTCCATTCAGCGGTGAATTCGTCTGTCACGGTGAGCAGTCATGCCGATGGGTTTTCCATTACAAACACCGTGAAGGATCTGGAGCAGGCTGACTTGGCGTTTTTGAAGGAACCGTTCTGGCAACAAGATGCAGCACGCTCTGATCCGGATCGTTTTGGTCTGGGTTTGACTTTGGTGGCGGTTTATCTGCGTTTGCTGAATGGAGGAATTGAGCACAAGCTTGAGGTAGACAAACTGACTACCAAGGTCACCTTGCCGAAGCGGGTGACTTCAGGTTGACGGCAAGTATTGAATGTGGTCAGCGGGCGATAGGCCTGCTATCGCAAGTACTGGTAAGAAAATAGATTTTTATAGACCGGAAGCACCATTGTCAGCAAAAATCCGATTGTTTTGCTCTGCTTCGGCGGGTGAATCCAGAGAACCTGGTTGGGGCTTAAAGTTTTTCAGTCGAGCAGCGGCTGCGGTTTTTGATTGAGATCGTTTGTAGCCCAGTGCGCGGGTGTAAATTTCGTGGCGCCAGGGGAAGACCTCTTCGATTTCTATCATTTCCTGAGGGTTAGTCCAGGCTCGGGTTACGATGGCGGCAAACTCGGCGAAATCTTCCTGGATATTGGTTAGTCCGTAAGCGCTGGGGAAAACGATGCAGTTTTTCAGTGCTTCATTCCAAGAGCCGCGCACTTTCTGTGCTTGGATACAGTGACCAACTTCGTGGGCCATGACGTAGACCAGGGATCCATTAAATTCCAAATCTTTGGGCAGAACATAATAAATCTGGCTACCCCCGCCCCACCAAAAACCTTCACCTTTGTAGTGGAGGGAGATCACCTCCAAGTAGTCGATCATTTCAGGAGGTAGGCAACTTAACCCTTTGGCTATTACTTTCAAGCCCGCCTCATCATCTTTGCGTAAACTGAAAACCGTCACGTTGCCAGCTCCTTTGACCCGGACCTCGTTTTCCCATGCTACTTCAGCCTTTTCGATTTGAAAGGCGGTGTATTTGGCTTTTTTGCGCCAGCGTTTTACTTCGGTTTCTTGAAAATTGGTTACTTTGAAGTCTCGGTTGAGGTTGGGACTGCTTTGTTCAACTCGTTTTAGGAAAAGTTCACTTTGCTCCCGGGCGCTCGCTGCTTGGAACTGGGATTCATCGAATAATTTTTGTACGGCGGTCCGGGCGGCTTTGCCATGTTCTAGTTTATGGGATGAGAGCACTGCCATCAGGGAACGTTTTTCCTGGAGACGAAGTTTTTTGAATAATTCAAGGGTGGTGGTTTTTTGTAAAAGTTCAAAATTTTCTGCTCCTAATACCACTAGACGTTCACGCGATTGTGGATTCACAAATCTTTGTACCCCTTTACTGACCAGAACGGGCAAATCAATTGGGGGCGGTTTCACCCCGGATCTTCCAGTATCCATGACCCACTGGCCATCGCTGCCTACCGGGGGCGAAAACAAGGTGTCGGCTTCGACGACAAAATACCAGGGTGAGGGGGAACGTTCGCTTGAATTCACTGCAAAAAAACGGGCGGTTTTATTGGATTCCAGCAACTTCAGGTGCTTAAGGTCACCTTCGCTGAGCTTTCCTTTGGGGATGGTGATTTCCTTGCTGTTTGCCGTAAGGCGCACGGTGACATCAGTTGATGTTTGACTCACATAAGCAGCGTTGATGGTTCGTCCCTTGGTGTCAGTCCAAGGGCGGCCATGGGAAAGTTCGACGCAAAAGAGCAATAGGAGGGTCAGAATCCACGCCTTTCCGGCGGTGTGAGGTTTTTTTATTTTCAGCATTTCGGGCGCGGGTTGGTTTATCTCGAACAATATGTCAAATTGATCTGATTGAATCAAGGGAAACTCATTGCCTAGACAGGCTCTGACTTACTCGACTTTTTGCAGATTTTGGCAATGACGGGCTACCATCAAGGACTGCAACCACCGCCGTTGTTAAAGTGCCTTGAGCTCCACCGTCAGCGAAGTGAAGCCGTTGCAGCGGCGGTAAGCGGCTTCATCCTCAATGAGCGCTTCTTCTTTGATCACGTGAATGTGGTCAACCTGTTCGGAGAGTTTGCGTAGCAGGGTGCGTACTAGAAGTCTGGCGTGGGGTGCTCCGAGGCAGAGGTGGGTGCCTGCTCCAAAAGCGATGTGGGGGTTGGGTTTGCGGTCGAGCTGGGTTTCATGAGGATTGTTAAAAACCTCTTTGTCGTGGTTGGCGGAAGCCCAACAGAGGGAAACCCGGTCATTGGCTTTGGCTTGATAACCGTGCACGTCGGTATCAACGGGGCAGACTCGTCCGATGTGGGTGAGCGGAGATGCTACGCGGAAGTATTCTTCGGAAGCGAGGTCGATGCGTTTGGGATCTTCGCGGAGGAATTCAAGGGCTTCCGGATGGTGGGCGAGGTGGTGAAAAATAGATGAGACGGTGTGGATGACGGTGTCGCGTCCTCCGGCGAAGGTGAGGTTGGCAAAACCAAGCATTTCTTCGTGAGTGAGTGAGCGGCCTTGAAAACTCGCTTGGGTGAGTGCGCTGAAAAAATCTTCACCGGGGTTTTTGAGGGCGCGATCAAATTGATCTTCGATGTATTGCTCAAGTCCGTGGCCACTTTTTTCGCCCGACTTGTCACCGAAGACATGGATGCCCCAGGAGATCCAGGTGTCGGCTTCCGATTCGGGCAAATTGAGCAGGTGGGTGAGAGCTCGTGATTGCAAGGGCAGTGAGAACTCGCTGACGATTTCGATCGACTCCTGATTTATCGCATTTTGAACCAACTGGCCGATGAGAGTATCAATGTTAGCCATGACTTGGGGATCCTTGGCGCGCTTAAAAAAAGGTTCGACGATCTTGCGGTAGTCGGTGTGCTCGGGAGGGTCGGTTTCGATGGGCAGCTGACGCATTCTGCGGAATTCTTCCTCTGATGGAATAGGAATACGGAAGGGGGCGTCCGAGCTGTAGGTTTTCCAATCCTTGGCTGCTGCGCGGACGTCGGCGTGGCGCAGAATCATGGGGATGTCATCGCCTTGGAATGGGCAGGTGAGAACGGCATCTTCGCTGCGTTTTTTTTCGAAAGGGTCGTTACAGGGCGTTTGGGAATCAGGCATTTTATTGGATTGGTGATGGGGTGCAGGGCAAGCGGTGTTTGATTGATTGGGCAAGCGGAGCGCATGCCCTACAAGTTGTGGTAGTGGTGCATTGGTAAGAACCTTAGCCAATCAAGATTATCTCAACTACCTCTTGATTGTCCAATAGTAACAATATTTTGACCAAATAAGGGTAATGAGGTTAATATTTGGGCATAAACATGTGATATGCGGGCAGTTTTTGAAAAAATAAATGCGCAGGATGAGGCTTCGTTTGGGGTTCGGGGAATTGACCAAGTGAGTTTCGATGCGCCCTGGCACTTCCATCCGGAGTGCGAACTGACTTTTATTCGGGAAGGCAGCGGGGAGCGCTTTGTGGGTGACAGCATGCAGCCTTTTGTTGCGGGGGATTTGATTTTGTTGGGCGCGGGATTGCCGCATTTCTGGCGTAGTTCGAAGAGTGAAAGTGAAGGGGGTTCCCGTGCAGTGGTGGTGCATTTTAGTGAGGACTTTCTTGGAGGGAAGATGAATGGGGCGGTGGAGTTCGCGGGTATAAGGGAGATGTTGGGGCGAGCCAGGCAGGGTTTGTGCTTTTCAAGTGATGAAAAACTGAGCAGGGAAATTGGCGCTCGTTTGGCTGATTTGATGGATGAGTCTGGGTTGAATCGCTTGCTTATATTGCTGGAAATTTTAGGTGAGCTGACAGATGGCAGTGACTCGGCTAGTAGATTGTCCTCTAGTCATCATGTGCCGCTGCGTGATCATAAAGCAGGGCAGCGTATCAATCGTGCGTATGATTACGTGTATGATAACTTAAGTGGAGGGATCAGTCTCGATGCGGTGGCGCGGGTGGCCGGTATGAGCCCGGCGGCTTTTTCGCGATATTTCAAACGCATGACAGGGCGAAATTTGTCGCACTTCATTGGTGAGCTGAGGATCAGCCAGGCGTGTAAACAGTTGAGGGAGTCGGATCTGGGGATCTCTGAAGTGGCTTATGAAGTGGGCTTTGGCTCGCTGTCGAATTTTAACCGCTTGTTTAAAGAGTTAAAAGGAGTGAGCCCGAGGGAGTGGCGAGGGGATTTGCATGGATGAACAGGATTTTAAGAGGAGATAATTTTTCAGAAAATAGGAAGGGGGGTAAGACCAAGTGGTTAGGCTGGTGACTTCTATACGTTTTGCCCTTGCAGGACTGGAAGAATCGTATTTTTTACCCAGCGCTTCGCACTGGGCTATAGCATTGAGCACCGTTGGTGCAGAAAAGGGGTGAAAGCAAACTGTCCTGAAAGGACAAAATGAGATAGCCCGGTGCGAAGCGCTGGGGTTAAATAGATTTCATTGCCAGTCCTAAAAGGGCGAAATGATGTTGAGGTGTGATAAGGCAGTTTTTAATAAACAAGGGCTAACTTTTTATCCTGCACCCGGCTGCTAACGCCTGACCCTTGATTTCTTGACCATTGGGCTGCTGGACTCTACGGTGCGCCATGTCAGAAAATCCCCATTTTCCCAACCGACGTGATTTTGCTAAAAAATTAGCTGCGGGTGCGGGTGCCATCATTACAGGCGGTACGACGGCTTCGGCGGTGGATCAGATCAATGCGAAGAATCGGCGCAAACCTTTGCCAACTCGACCTGGTGGCAAAGGTTCGAAAACGGTGGAGCTGAGCAAGGATGGCAAACACGTGCGCACCGCGGGAAGTGTTTCGGCTGATGGTGAAGTGTTTCAGGAGTCGGCGCGTAATATTCCGGTGGCAGCGGATTATGATGTGGTGGTGGTTGGTGGTGGGCCGGCGGGATTCACGGCGGCGCTGGCGGCTGCTCGATCCGGGGCTAAGACGATGCTGCTGGAGGTGAACGGCTGCATTGGCGGGGTGTGGACTTCGGGACTGTTGTCGTTGATCATCGATGGCACTGGCAAGCCGGGCATCATGATGGAATTGCTTGCTGAGCTGAAGCGGCGTTCGACTGGTCACGCGATTGGGGCGTCGTGGGTATATGATCCTGAAGCGATGAAATTGCTGTTGGAGGATTTGTTGCTCGAAGCAGGTGTACAGATGCGTTTGCATACGCGGGTGGTGGCGGCTGCGAATGATGAAGATAATCGATTGAGGGTGGTATTGACCGAATCAAAGTCAGGGCGCGAGGCTTGGACGGCGCGTAGTTTTATTGATTGCTCGGGTGATGGAGATCTGGCAGCTCAGGCGGGTTGTGAATTTGAAATGGGGCGTCCCCAGGATGGGGCGACGCAGCCGATGACGATGATGGGAATGATCACCGGAGTGCGCACGGCTGATATTGCGCCTTTTGTGCGTGGCAGTTCCAGTTTGCAAAAACACGGCAATCCTAAGAAAAATTTATTGGAGGAAATGCGTAAAGCCGGGGTGAGTCCTTCGTATGAAGGGCCAACGATTTTTGAGGTGCGTGACGGTTTTTACGCGATCATGACCAATCATCAGTATGGAGGCTCTGCGATCGATACGAATGACGTGACTGAAGCGACGCTGCAAGGGCGGCGTGAGGTGAATCACTTATTGGCAGCTTTAAAAAAGAAGGGTGGGGTGTGGAGAGATCTAGAACTGGTGACCACATCCGAGCAGATAGGAACTCGTGGCGGGCGGCGCATACGGGGGGAGTATTATGTGACGGGGGAAGATTTGCGGGATGGCAAGAAATTCGATGATGGCATCTGCCGGGTGGAGTTTGGCATTGATGTGCATTCGGTGGATCCGAAAAAAACCAAGGCGATTGAGAAAAAACCGTATAAATCCCAGCCTTATGATATTCCGCTGCGGGCGATGATAGCGCGGGATGTGTCGGGTCTGATGATGGCGGGTCGTTGCATCAGCGGAGATTTTATTGCCCACAGTTCTTATCGTGTCACTGGTGATGCGGTGACGATGGGTGAAGCAGCTGGCGTGGCGTCGGCGGTGGCGGTGCAGAGCAAGGTTTTGGTGGGAGCTGTACCTTTTGCGGAGGTGAGCAAAGTGTTGGGTAAGGTTCGTGCGGATGCGGAGAAGAGAGCGGGGGTTTGAAAGAGAAGAGGATCTCACGCAGAGCTGCTAAGGGCGCAAAGGAAGAAAGTTCCACCATCTGGGTATGCAGAATGAGGAGAGAAATTAAAAAATATGAAAACAATAACGATACAAATCACAGTTTTGCTAATAGCGGCGTGGATGCCGGAAATTTTTGCCAAGGATGCGAGTCCGGCGACCAGTGATCCAAACAAGGTGGATGCGGACTATGCAAGGCAAGGGGAGTATGTGGGGGAGTCGGGTGACAAAAAACTGGGGCTTCAGGTGATAGCGTTAGGGGATGGAAAATTTGAGGCAGTGGCTAGTAAGGGCGGACTGCCGGGAGCGGGTTGGGATAAGGAAAAACCGAGGGAGCGGATTCAGGGAGAACTGGTGGATGGCAAGGTCAAGTTTGTCGCGTCCAAGGGGCATGTGGGTTGGTTGGCGGATGGCAAAATAGCAGTTAAAACTCCCGACGGTCAGGATGCGGGCAGTTTGAAACGAGTGATTCGCAAGAGCCCGACCTTGGGAGAGAAGGCCCCTGAAGGAGCGGTGGTGGTTTTTGACGGCACTTCTATAGATGGCTGGAAAGGGGGCAAGATGGAAGGCAAATTGCTGACGCAGGGGGCTTTGAGTAAAGAGACTTTTGGGGATCACAGCATTCACATTGAGTTTCGCTTGCCTTACATGCCGACGGCTCGTGGGCAGGCACGTGGTAACAGTGGTTTGTATGTGCAGGGGCGTTACGAAGTGCAGATGTTGGACAGTTTTGGTCTGACGGGAAAAGATAATGAGTGTGGAGGTTTGTATAAAGCATCGGTGCCCTCTGAGAACATGTGTTACCCGCCGCTGACTTGGCAGACTTACGACATTGATTTTGTTGCGGCTAAATTCGAGGCTGGGAAAAAAATTAAGAATGCGAACATCACGGTCAAACACAATGGGGTGAAGATACATGACAAGGTTGAGCTTTCCGGACCGACTCCCGGAGGTAAGTTGAAAAACGAAGAAGGACCCGGCCCGATTTTTTTACAGAATCATGGCAATCCGGTTCGCTATCGAAATATCTGGGTGGTGAAAAAATAGCGACGGCTCTGTTATGCGACAATCAAATTTGGCACGGTCGGATTTACGAGTGAGTTCGATCGGGCTTGGCTGTGTGACTTTTGGTCGGGAGATTGACCGGCAGGCTTCTTTTCAAATTCTGGACCATGCCTTGGCGCGGGGGATTAATCTTTTGGATACCGCAGCTGCGTATGCGGACGGGGCTTCGGAAATGGTGCTGGGTGAATGGATGGCGGAGCGTGGGGTGCGTGATCAAGTGGTGCTGGCTAGCAAGGTCACCGGCACCTTGAGCCGGGAGCGGGTGATCGCTTCGGCAGAGGAAAGTTTGCTTCGCTTGAAGTGTGATTGCATCGATTTGTTTCAGCTGCATTGTTGGGATGAGTTGACTCCTGTGGAGGAGACGCTGGGAGCTCTGGAGGAATTGCGGGAACAGGGCAAGGTGCGTTATGTGGGTTGCAGCAATTGGAGTGCGCAGCAATTAGAGCAGGGTTTGCCGCAGATGGTTTCAGTTCAGCCGCCTTACAACCTGGTGCAGCGGGAGATCGAGGTGGACTTGCTGCCCTTGTGTCAGACGGGGCAAGTGGCAGTGCTTTCTTATAGTCCGCTTGGCGCGGGATTTCTGACGGGAAAATACCGGCGTGGCGGAGAAGTGCCGCCCGGAACTCGCTTTGATGTGATTCCCGGTCACCAGCCGATTTATTTTACCGATGAAGGTTTTAGCGTGGAGGAAAAATTGAGGGAGGCGGCAGAAAATTCAGGGCATTCGATGATTGAGTTGGCGCTGGCATGGGTGATCAGTCGAAAGGGGATCAGTTCGGTTTTGATCGGGGCAAGGAATACGGGGCATGTGGACCAGGCTTTTGCCGCGGAGCAGTTGTTGGCCGATGCATCAGTAATGCGCTTGTTGGAAAGTTTTTGAAGTGTAGGTTCCAGCATGAGCATTCGATACGCGCATACAAACATCGTGGCTAAAGACTGGCGCAAGTTGGCGCAATTTTACACCGAGGTGCTCGACTGTGAGCCGGTTCCACCGGAGCGGGATTACGAAGGGGAAGGCATTGGCAAAATAGCGGGCATTGCCTATGAGCAGTCGAAGGCCTTGAAGGGGCAGCATCTGCGCTTGCCAGGTCATGGGCCGCAGGGGCCGACACTGGAAATTTTCCAATACGAACCCGAAGGGCCTACATTTAAGATTGAGTCCAATACCATGGGATTTTCCCATATCGCTTTTGTAGTGGATGATGTGAAAACGGTGGCCGCTCAATTTCTGGAATGGGGAGGTAAGGAAGTCGGCGAATACACCGAGATGGATGTCGAAAATGCCGGACACATCGTACTGCATTACATGGCGGATCCAGAGGGGAATATAGTTGAGTTGCAGACCTGGACAGCTTTGGGGAAGGAGTAAGAGGAACCACGAATGAACACTAATTAACACCAATAATTTTAAGAAAAGCTGATCTTTTCGAGCGGTAGGCGCCCAAATATAAATGAAGAGGTTTTTTTGAATTTTATTATTTTTCTTCCTTCGTGGTTATTGGTGTTTATTCGTGGTTCAATAATTTCCGGCTGAATTCCCCCCATGATCGCTCCGATTTCTATTCCGCATTTGTTAGTGATGTTGCTGCCCTTGACTTTGGTGGCGGTGATTTATTGGAAGTGGGTTGGTCGGCCGGCGGAGATTGGGGTGGCGACGGCGCGCATGGTTTTGCAGTTGCTGGCGGTGGTGTATTTCCTGGCTTATCTTTTTGGAACCGAATCGATGTGGGTGGGTTTGGGGGTGTTTGCTTTTATGATAGGCGTTTCATCTTGGATCGCGATGCGCTCGACTGAGCGTCGGGGCAGGCTGACTTACCGCAGAATGTTTTTTTCGATTGGTTTGGCAGGAAGTGTTAATTTGTTGCTGGTGGTTTTGTTTGTGCTGAAATTGGATCCCTGGTATCAGGCGCGATTTATTATTCCGATTGCGGGAATGATTTTCTCGACTGGGATGAATGTGGTGAGCCTCTGTGCAGAGAGATACGAAAGTGAGATGAAGAACTCGGGCGATCATGAGTTGGCTAGAAAGGAAGCCTATCGGGCTTCGCTGATTCCCCAGGTGAACTCTTTTCTCGCGGTGGGGCTGGTGGCTCTGCCCGGGATGATGACGGGACAGATTTTATCCGGGGTGTCACCGCTGATTGCGGTGCGCTATCAGATCATGGTGATGTGTATGATCATGGGCACAGCAGGCTTGGCGTCGGCTTTGTATTTGTGGCAGGTAAGGCCGAGGGGATCAATTGACAGTGGATAATTAAAAATGAGCAATGAGGAGGAGGGGGGAGGAGTTTAACCACGGATAGCACGGATTAACGCGGATGAAGAAATGACTGTAGGCATGGATGGGAGGAACAGGGAGAGCTTACTTGGAAACCAGCGGGTTGATCGTTTTGATGTTGGGAAAACGCGCGAAATCGGCATTGTTGGAATATACGATCATTCCGTATTCCGATGTGAGCGCCGCAATATGGGCATCGTTAGTTAGATTGGCTAAGCCAATAATCCAGGGGTGATATCGGCGCCGGTGACGGGGGAGTCGACCAGGCTGACTTCGCGGCCTTCGTGGGGGACGGTGAGTTTTTTGTGGTTGATGCCGAGACTGTGCAAGAGGGTGGCGTGTAAGTTGTGTACGTTGACGGTATCGGTGACGGCGCGGCAGCCGAGTTCGTCGGTCTCGCCGTGAACATAGCCTGCTTTGAATCCGCCGCCAGCCAGCCAGAGGGAAAATCCCTGTGGATTGTGATCACGTCCGTCGGCACCTTCGGAAATGGGTTCGCGGCCGAATTCGCCGCCCCACATGACCACCGTTTCGTCGAGCATGCCGCGTTGTTTTAGATCTTTGACCAGGGCAGCGCTGGGTTGGTCGGTGGTCTGGCAGAGTTCTTTCAGACGTGAGACGTTTTTGTTGTGGGTGTCCCAGGGTTGGCTGCCCATGCATACTTGCACAAAACGCACACCGCGTTCGATCAGGCGGCGGGACAACAAGCAGCGGCGGGCGTAGTCGCGGGTTTTTGGGTTGGGGCTGTCGAGGCCATACATTTTTTGGATCTCCTGCGGTTCGTCGGAAAAATCGAGCACTTCGGGAACCGCGGTTTGCATGCGAGCGGCGGTTTCAAAATCCTTGATCCGGGCGAGCAGTTCGCTGTTCTCCGGATGGCGTTGCTGATGGGAGCGGTTCAGTTGGCTGATCAGATCTAATTGGCCGGATCTCGCATCGGGGGTGAAGCGTTGCGGGGTTTTTAAATACTGCACCGGAGTGGATCCGGAACGGAAAGGGGTGCCTTGAAACTCAGCCGGCAGCCAACCTGATGACCAGTTGCCAACCCCGTCGGTGGGGTAGTTGTTTTGCACCAGGGCAACGTAAGCGGGCAGGCTGTTGGTTTCGGCTCCGAGACCATAAACCACCCACGAACCGAGCACGGGGGAGCCGGGTAAAAATTGTCCGGTATTGATCAGGCGGATGGCGGCAGTGTGGTCGCTGGCTTTGGTCACCATCGAACGGATCAAGGTCATATCGTCGACGATCTCTGCCGTATGCGGCAGCAGTTCGGATAATTCGATGCCGGATTGGCCGTGTTTTTTGAAAGCGAAGGGTGAGCCCAGGATGCGTTTGGTGGTTCCGGGGTTACGGAATTTCAGATCGCCGCCATAACTTTTGCCGTGCATTTTGGTCAGCATCGGTTTGGGGTCAAATAGGTCGACCTGGCTCGGCCCGCCGTGTTGGAAGAGGCTGATCACGGCACGAGCCTGACCGGTAGGGGAA
Organism: Verrucomicrobiota bacterium; assembly: GCA_024277195.1. Lineage (GTDB taxonomy): Bacteria > Verrucomicrobiota > Verrucomicrobiia > Verrucomicrobiales > DEV007 > JAADHD01. The sequence continues at coordinate 14,633 of JAJRVS010000326.1, forward strand.
GCGGTTGCGGTGGAAGCTTGAGCGTTTTCCTGACCGAGCAAGTGGGCGAGGGCGATGGAGCCGAGGCCGCCGACGGATTGGCCGAGGAAGAGGCGGCGGTTCATTGAATAGGTTTGAGCGTTCATGTTGGGGAAGGGTTCAGGAGTCAGAATATAGAATTCAGGAGGGGGGGATTTATTCTAGGTATAAAAAACCGCTGGAGGCTAACAGGGATTGGCAGAAGTCGCGCCAGGCCCAGTTGCCTTTTTGTTTAGACTTGTAGCGTGAGGGTTGTTGAGAGAGAAAGGTGGTGGCTAGTTTTTTTTCTTCTTTGCTTGGGCTTCGGCCCCAGGCTAGTTGGAAGGCTCTTTCAATGCGGGCGGATGGATCGGGCATTTCTTTGGCCAGTCGGGTGGCCATGTCGGCGGAGCGATCGAGGATGAAGGTGGAGTTCATCAGGCTGAGGGATTGCAACGGGACGGTGGTGAGGTTGCGACGGACACAGTTCACTACCATTTTTGGAGCATCGAAAGTCTGCATCAGAGTGTGCTCCTGTGAGCGTCGGTACTGGAGATAGATGCTGCGACGTTGGCTGGCAGAACCATTTTTCTCAACGATGACTTCACCACTACCGAGTTTTTTGGTTGGCACGTAGGGGCCTCCCATTTTGTGATCGAGTTGACCTGAAACCGCTAGCATCGCATCGCGAATGGCTTCCGCATCCAGGCGTCTCACCGGGGCGCGCCACAACAGCCGGTTGGCAGGGTCGATCTGTTGTCCGTTTTGATTTTCCGCGCTGCTCTGACGATAAACGGCTGACAGCATGATCTTGCGGTGGGCGGCTTTCAGGTCCCAGCCGCTATTGATAAAGTCGGCAGCGAGATGTTCCAGCAGCTCGGGATGACTCGGGCTCGATCCTGAGTAACCCAGATTCTCGGTGGAGGCCACGATGCCGGTGGCAAAATGGCGCTGCCACATTCGGTTCATCGTGACCCGAGCCAACAGCGCCGAAGCCCGCGAGTCTGTCCGGGTGATCCATTGGGCAAAAGCCAGCCGTCGACCGGTGCTTTGTCCGGCTTGTTTTTTTGCTATGGTTGCGGGATCAAACGAATGGCTGCCGCCGCTTAGAAAAGAAAACACATTGGGGGATACTTTTTCACCTTTGTTGAAGTAGCTGCCGCGTTTGAGCAGGAAGACATCGGCGGCCTTGTCCGAGCGATCCGTCACCCAGGCGACTTTACCTGGTCGTTCGCCCTGCAGTTGTTTGATCATGTTTTCGCTGGCCTCCGCCTTGCTCAGTTCGACATCACGTGCCTGGTCCAATTTTTCCCGGCTGCTCTGCAAGGCTACGCTATTTTGCTTGGGGACACTGCGCTCTACTCGAATGTTGTCGACGCTGTAGTGAAAACCTTCGCCTCGGTAGGCGAAGCCAATGCCGCCATTGGGAAGTTGCGCCGCAGTGACGCTCATCGAGCGGACCACTCGCGGCCGAGAGCTCTCTGTTTCTTCGGGCAGGCCGTTGAGAACATGTTCGATGATAAAGTTTCCATCGCCGCTATTTGTCACCCGGATGCCATAGTTGTCACCGGCAAAATAACCCCGGAAGCGCGCGCCTGCCTGCCCTCTCATGCCGCCTTTTTTCAGAGAGTTGGTGATCACGTCGATGCCGTAGGAAGGGCTTGAGTCGATCAGCACATTGCCAGTTGTTTTGCTGCCCTGTGCGGTTGATGTGGCGATGAGGAAACCAAAACGCGCTAGTTTGCCCTTGGATGAGCCACTGCCTTCTACGATATCAAAAGTCAGTTGCACCCATTCGCCCGTTTGTTCCGGGGTCCAGTCGAATTGTTTTTGGGTGGTGATCCAAGTGAAGCGGCTCGGTTTGGCGTCTTCCATTTTTAGTACGCCGTCTTTGACATAAGCTTTGATTTTAGCCGTTTCACTGAATTCGACTTTTGGCGAGTCTGCTTTGGGAGTTTGAACACTCCAGTTTTTTTTCAGTTCATCGGTGCCTTTGCCGAAATCGCTCTGCCATAGAAGCTCACCGACAGGCCGGGTCTGTTTTTCCCAGGCGGCAAAGCTTTTTTTGTCAGCAAGTAATTGATCTTCGGCATTTTTCACTTTTACTTTCCAAGTATTCAAGACCTTGGTTGGCGCGGTATCGACCCAGCGGTTTTTGGGGGTCACCCAGTTATTGATATCGAAAGCGGGATACAAAATAGATTGAAATTCGTAATACTGACGTTGGGTGATCGGTTCGAATTTGTGATCATGACACTGGGCGCATTTGATCGTCATTCCCATCAGGGATGAGCCGACGATTTGCATTGTTCCTTCCAGGGTCGCATAGCGGGTAGTGATGCGTTCCTCGGGGGTGCCCATGTCGCGGTCGGTGCCGTCTTCGCTGTTGCGCAGGTAATGAGTGGCAATCAGCATGTCCACTTGTTCGGGCGTGAGTTCCGTTCCCGGGCGGTAGCCGGATAGCTCGTCTCCAGCCAGTTGCTCGCGGACAAACTGGTCGAAGGGTTTGTTGCTATTGAAAGAGCGAATGACATAGTCGCGGTAGAGGTAGGCCAGCGGCCGCACCTGGTCGAAGTCGATGAAATAACCGTCGCTATCCGCGTAACCTGCGACGTCCAACCAGAAACGCCCCCAGCGTTCACCGTAGTGGTCGGAGGCGAGGTAACGATCGATCATGCGTGCGTAGGCACCGGACTGGGAGTCGTTCAGGTAGATTTGTTTTTCATCCAGAGTCGGGGGCAGGCCGGTCAGATCAAAGGCTGCGCGGCGGATCAGGGTTTCGCGATCTGCTTGAGGAGAAAGTTGCAGATCTTTTTTTGCTAACTTGGCGGAGATGAACCGGTCGATGTCAGTGAGTTTGGTGTTTTTGTTTTTGGATTTGGGCAAGACCGGTGGTTTTGAATCCTGCAAGGGGGCGAAGGCCCAGTGTTCGATCGGGGCGAGGTCACCTTCGACATACTCGGGCAGCCCGGGCGCGCCGGCGATGATCCACTGCCGTAAAACTTCTTTTTCTTTGTCATTCAAAGGTTCGTCTTCCGGCATTGCATTGTTTTCCACCAGTGGCCAGAGTTTGCTTTTATCGAGTTGGCCGGGAGTCACGACTGCGCCGTGTTCACCTCCGCGCGCGATGTAGCGGGCATTGCTCAGGGTCAACTTTCCTTTGGCTTTGAGTGGGCCGTGACAGCTGTTGCAGCGTTTTTTGAACAGTGGTAGAACGTCGTCTTCCAGATTGGTCGGACTATCAGCAGCAGTCAACGCGAGGGGTGTCAGCAGAGCCGAGAGCAGAAGCAGTTGTGAGAAAAAACGTTTCATGATTTGGTCGGCAGTTGGGCGATGAGTTGTTCGATGATAGCCAGTCCGGCTCCGTTGAGCGGGTCCGCGCGGGTGAGTTTGACTTGGCAGTTTTCCAACAGGGGAGACAGGCAGAAACGAGGTAAGCGCTCTATCAATTGATCAAAACAGTGAGCATCATTTTCCAAAAAGCGGCCGAGCAAAAATACGGTTGAAGGGTTGTAGGCTTGCAGGGTCAAGGCGATGGCGATGGCAAGGTGGTCGAGGAATCGGGATACTTCAGTGGCGATGAGTTGCGGGTTGTTTTTTTGGATTTCCAGCATTTCTGCTATTGATACTTCCCGGTCTAGCTTTTTTGTTACCTGCTTGAGTAAAGCGAGATCGGTGGCTTGGGTTTCCAGGCAACCATGGTTGCCGCAACCGCAGAGTTCACCGTCTGGATTGATGACGATGTGGCCGATCTCACCCGCCATGCCACGAGCGCCGGTGATGCGGTGACCGTCCGAGCAGGCGGCGGCTCCGAGGCCACCGAGGTAGTTGATCAGGGCGAAATTTTCAAGGCCGTTAGCTTGACCGCGGATTTGTTCGACTAAAAACTGGGATTCCATCACTCCGGTGAGTTTGGTTTTTAGCCCCGTGAGCTTTTCCAGATCGGCGAGCAGGTCATGGCCATCGATCGAGGGGATGTTGGGGGTTATTTTGACTTCGCCGCTACGGCTGTCGATCAAGCCCGGCACACAGACGCCAAGACCGAGAGTGTTGGCGGTGGTGTTCTGATCCAGTTTTTTTACCAGTTTGATGATTTGTTCTAACAGGGAGGCGTAGTTCTGTGGCGTTGCGCTTTTTTCCATTTGGCCGGTCACTGCGCCATTCAAAGCAATGCTGCCGGCTCGCACTTCGATCGGGCCGAGCGCCAGCGCGATCACTTGCGCTTTGTCTGCCGACATGCGTAGGAAATTACCGGGGCGGCCTGCGCCGTTCTGCTGCTGCCCGCTACAAGACTCGGCGAAACTGCTCGCTTCCAGGGAATCGCAGATTTTGACGGCAGTGGCGTATCCCAGCCCGGTGTGTTTTGCCACGTCGGAACGCGACAGCGGGCCGCGGGTTTGCAGGCTACGCACCACACGTTCGCGATTGACTCGACGTAGCAGGCCGGGGCGCGCCTGGGCAGGAATTTGAGGGAAAGCGATCATGCTGTAGTTAATTTTATCACTATGTGATAAAATGCAAGTGAAAAGTTGTTATTGGGGATGGGTGGTAAGCGGGAAAGGGATTTGCGAGCTGTTTGAGTCTGTCTGGGGGGAATTGTCCAAAAGAAGGGAGGCACTCCCTAATGCTTTTTCCTGCGCGCCTCATTCCTTCTTTTGCGCACTTCTGGCCATGGCACGACATGGGTGCGGTGCGCGTAGGCTTTCCACATCTTGGCTAATTGTTTTACCTTGTCTGGCATGGTCGCGGCTAAATCGTTCAATTCACTGCGGTCTTTACTGATGTCATATAACTCCCACTTCCCCTTGATTCCATTGGCTACCAGTTTCCAATTGCCAGACCTGACTGCGCGGTTGCCTTCGTGTTCCCAGTAGATCGCCTCACGCTCAATTTGATCTCCTTTGCCCTCAAATGCGAGACGCAAACTTTTCCCCTCCATCGGCGTGATATTTTTTCCACCGTGAAAAGTTCTTGGGTATTCCGCTCCTGCTACATCAACACAAGTTGCCATCAGATCGATCAAGTGGCTTGGCGTGTTTTCCCACTCTCCCTCCCGACTGATTTTCGCCGGCCAGTGCGCGATCAGGGGAGTGGAGATTCCGCCCTCGTGAACCCAATGTTTGTATTCGCGGAAGGGAGTGTTCGACACCGTGGCCCAGGCTTTGCCATAACCAATGTAAGTGTCTGAGGGGCCAGCTAAAACTCCTTTGCCCTGTCGCATGGGGAACCCGTCGCGAGTCTGTTTCGGGATCATATCAAGTTGCAGGTAGCTTTTAGAAAGCGGATTAAGGGAGGGGTTCGCCTGGCGTTGGGCTCCATTATCACCTCGGCCCATGCCCTCGTGACTGCCTCCGTTATCTTGGAAAAAAAGTAGCAGCGTGTTTTCATATTGTCCCGTTTCTTTCAAGCTTTTCACAATACGCCCTATGCCCTGATCCATATTGTCAATCATAGCAGCATAAACTTCCATGTTAACGATATCCCACTTCAGGTGATCGCTTTCCTTCCAACTGTCTTTTAATTTGCTGAGCTTCGCGCTCTGTGAATCAATCAATCCGAGTTTGATCATTTTTTCATAACGAGCTTTCCGGATAGTATCATAACCTGCACCATACTGCCCCTTGTACTTTGCGATATCACGCTTCCTCGCATGCATCGGCCAGTGTGCCGAGGTGTAAGCGACATACATAAAAAAAGGTGAGTCATCCTGATCCTGATGATGCTCCTGAACGAAGCGCACAGCATGGTCGCTGATCGCATCGGTGTAATAAAACTCCTCGGGTTGATACTCAGGATCGTCAAAGGGGGAGATGAAGGCATTGTCACGAGTCAGTGAGTTAGGATCAAAAAAACTGCCTGCCCCGTGGATCGTGCCATAAAAACGATCAAAACCACGCTGGAGAGGCCAGTTGCGACGATCCGTATCAGATTTCGCCTGAGTTTTTTTTGTTACATGCCATTTGCCCGTAACATAAGTCCGGTAGCCTGCTGTTTTTAATACTTCGGCAATGGTGACGCTGTTGCGATTGAGTTCACCTCGGTAGCCATCCATCCCCAGGTCATCCATCATATCGCCGATTCCAGCCTGATGAGGGTATAGCCCAGTCAACAAACTGGCGCGAGTGGGACAGCAACGGGAGGTGTTGTAAAATTGTCGGAAGCGCAAGCCTCCCTCAGCCAGTTTATCAAGATTCGGAGTTTTGATTTCACTGCCATAACAACCAATATCTGAAATGCCCATATCGTCTCCCATCATGAGAATGATATTAGGGCGCTCCGCAGCAGCGTAAGTGGAAATACAGGCTAACTGCAAAGCGCAAATAGCAGCAATAATTTTTTTAATCATAGGTTTAGTGGTAACTATTTAGTGCAAATCGGTGTCATTTGCCTTTGGGTAATAATCTCTGGCTATTTGCTTTCGGGTAATTTCCTCCAGCTATCTCTACTTCGTTCCGATTCACTACGCTCGGCTGTGGTTAAATTTTCAAATTTTGGCTCATCAACTCTAATCGATCTGAACCGTTGAAAGATATTGGCAGCTTTTTCTTTTCTTATTTGCCTTCGGGTGGTGTCCTCCCGCTGTCTTGCTGCGCTGCGGCTGCGTCCATCCGCGAAATCCGCGGTTAAAATTCTTTCTTTATTTTTTCTTCTTTTTCCGCCTTTGTCTGACTTGATGTTCAAGGGCTTGCAACTCCGTCTGTTGCCCTTTGTCTCCACTGGCTTCCATCCAGGCTTTCAATTTACTCTTAAGCTCAGCCTTGACCGACGCTAAGCTGGGGTCATTGGCTAGATTTTCCCATTCGTAAGGATCCTTGTTTATATCATAGAGTTCCTCACTTGGGCGCACACGGTAGCGCTTCACCTTATCCGCCGCGTCGGCATCTCCTGCGGTGGCTTTGGCTTCCCATGAAAGAAATTCAGGTGATTCCATGCAGATGTTTTGAAACTCAACTTCTGGCGTCAAATTCCAGATATATTTATACCGTTCGCTACGGATCGAACGAATACCAAATGAGTCTGATCCGCTGAGAATTCCCCGTGTGGTCATGATTCCGTAAACAAAGTTTTTGTGAGTTTTTTTCTTCCCTAGAAGAACGGGAAGAAACCTCTCGCCATCAAGGTCAGTATCCATGCCCCCACCAGCCACATCGATGAACGTAGGTAGTAAATCAACGTATTCGATCATCGCATCGCTCACCTCACCGGCAGCCACCTTGCCTGGCCAACGAACGATGCAGGCACTCTGCAAACCGGTATCATAACAAGTCCATTTACCAAAAGGAAAAGAAGATCCCTGCTCGGAAATCACTATCACCACCGTATTCTCAGCAAGATCGTTTTGTTTGAGCAGCGTCAACAGCTCACCCACCTGATTATCGAAATAGGTGATTTCTGCCAAGTAACGAGTCATCGCTTCACGAGTCTCCGGTGTGTCGACAAAGTACGGGGGCAGCTTGAGATCAGCCGCTTTGTAACGCGACGCATCACCTTTGTTCCATGGGGAGTGTGGTTCATTAGAACAAGCGATTAGGCAAAAAGGCTTATCGTTTTGCTTCGATTCTTTCATCAATGCGGCGATAGCCTCCATGTTAGGATTATTTTTCACTTTTCCATCTCGTAGGTATTCGAAAGGAAAAACCTTTTTCGGTGAAATGTGAGTCTTGCCGCTAAGCGCGACTCGATAGTTGAGCTGTTTGAGGTAGTGGGCTACACTTTTTGTCCCTTCTTTGGCAAAAGTATGATTTGGATAGGCACCGCTCTTCACGGGATAAAGTCCGGTATAAATATTGTGCCGCGTGGGTGAACACATCGGTGCCGCTTGAAAACAACGAGTGAAACGCATGCCTTCCGCTGCCAAACGATCAATATTTGGGGTGAACGCCTGACCACCGTAACAAGCAATGTCGCGGAACGTGCAATCATCAGCGATGATGAATAGAAAATTGGGTGGGTCGGCGGCTGAGCTTGACCAAGAAAAATTCAGTAGCAAAGCCAAAGTGATCGTCAGTGCTTTTATAACTGCAGTTTTAGAAAAAGAACCTAATAATCCCATGACTCATAGGTAAACATGGAAAGCTAGATCACAAAAGAAAATGCACACGCAATCACGCCTTTGACAAGCTGACAGGCCCAAGGGGCCGACCCTATGCTAGCCTAGGGCAAGTTCGCCCTGGGAATGGATGGTTTTGATTCTTAAGTCCCAACGGGACGGACCTATCCGTTACAGATTTAGGGTCGCCCTTACAGGCTGACATAAAGCCGCGCCTCTGGTGCTTAGGAAACAAGGAGAGCAGCTTGTAAAGCTGTGTCACACGGGATTTCTCCTTTGGCTAAATTGCTTCGATGATGGCGTTGAACGTGGTGCTCGGGCGCATTGCGGCGGCGGTCAGGATGGCATCGGGTTTGTAATAGCTGCCGATATCAACGGCGTTATTCTGTACCGCCAATAACTCTTCGACGATTTGGTCTGCTGAGTCAGCGAGCTGTTGCGCGATGGGGGCGAATTGAGCTTTCAGTTCGGTATCACCGTCTTGTGCCGCCAAAGCTTCGGCCCAGTAAAGAGCGAGGAAGAAGTGGCTGCCACGGTTATCGATACCGCCGAGGCGTCGGGTAGGTGATTTATTTTCAGCAAGAAACTTGCTCGTCGCGTCATCGAGAGTGGCACCGAGCACCTTGGCTTTGTTATTGTCAAAAATGCCGGACAGATGTTCAAGTGAAACCGCCAGGGCGAGGAACTCACCCAGTGAATCCCAGCGCAGGTAATCCACTTCGAGGAATTGCTGCACGTGTTTCGGAGCGGAACCGCCGGCTCCGGTTTCGAACAGACCGCCACCATTCATCAGGGGAACGATGGAGAGCATTTTGGCGGAGGTTCCTAGCTCAAGAATTGGGAATAGGTCGGTGAGGTAGTCACGCAGCACATTGCCGGTCACTGAAATGGTGTCTTCACCGTCCTTGATACGGGCGAGGGTGAACTCGGTCGCTTCGACCGGAGCCATGATGAGAATGTTGAGTCCATCGGTGTCGTGTTCGGGTAGGTATTCGCCAATCTTTCTGATGATCTCAGCATCGTGGGCACGGTCTTCGTCGAGCCAGAATACAGCGGGTGAGCCAGTGGAGCGAGCGCGACTAACCGCCAGTTTGATCCAGTCGCGGATCGGGGCGTCTTTGGCCTGGCAGGCACGCCAGATGTCACCTTCTTCGACACTGTGTTCAATGAGGGTATCGCCCTCGGCATCGACGATGCGCACACTGCCATCAGCTGGCATTTCGAAAGTTTTATCATGGGAGCCGTATTCTTCGGCTTTCTGAGCCATCAAACCGACGTTGGGCACGGTGCCCATGGTGGTGGGATCAAAAGCACCGTTCTTTTTGCAAAACTCAATGGTGGCCTGATAGACTCCGGCGTAGGAACTGTCAGGGATGACTGCGAGCGTGTCTTGCTGCTCACCTGCACCGTTCCACATCTGACCCGAGGTGCGGATCATGGCGGGCATCGAGGCGTCGACGATGACATCACTAGGTACGTTGAGATTGGTGATGCCTTTGTCGGAGTTCACCATGGCGATGTCTGGGCCATTGTCGTAACAGGCTTGGATGTCGGCTTCAATTTCCGCTTTTTGATCAGCGGGCAGGTCTGCGATTTTGCTCAGCAAATCGCCAAAGCCGTTTTTGAAATCCACGCCTAGTTGATCGATAAGTGTGCCGTGTTTGGCTATCAGGTCTTTAAAAAATACTCTTACCCCATGACCGAAAATGATCGGGTCGGAGACTTTCATCATCGTCGCTTTTAAGTGCAGCGAGAAAAGCACGCCTGTTTCCCTGGCTTCGGCGATCTGTTGTTCGAGAAAGCTGACCAGAGCTTTTTTGCTCATCACAGTGGCATCGAGCACTTCGCCGGCGAGCAGTGGGGTGGAAGCTTTGAGCACTGTTACGCTGCCGTCGGTGGCAACATGTTCGATTTTTGCATCAGTGGCTTCTTCCAGTGTGATGGATTTCTCGTTGTGGAAAAAATCGTTGTCGTCCATGTGTCCGACAGAAGTCAGAGAATCGGCTGACCAGGCCCCCATTGAGTGGGGGTTGTTGCGGGCGTATTCTTTGACCGCTTTGGGGGCACGGCGATCGGAGTTGCCCTCACGCAGGACGGGGTTCACCGCGCTGCCTTTGACCCGGTTGTATTTGTTCTGGATTTCCTTTTCCTCGTCGCTCTGTGGATTGTCAGGGTAATCGGGAAGGGCGTATCCCAGCGCCTGCAATTCTGCAATAGCGGCCTTCAACTGCGGTTCCGAGGCGCTGATGTTGGGTAGCTTGATGATGTTGGCTTCAGGGGTTTTGGCAAGTGCACCCAGTTCAGCCAGAGCATCTGGGATCTGTTGCTCGGCGGTGACGGCTTCGGGGAAATTGGCGATGATGCGACCAGAGAGCGATATGTCGCGGGTTTCGACATTGATGCCGGAAGATTTGGTGAAAGACTGGATGATGGGCAACAGCGAATAGGTGGCCAGTGCTGGGGCTTCGTCTGTCTGGGTGTAAATGATGGTGGGCTGGTCTGACATAATCTGGTTCTTTCAGTAAAATTTTTGCTGCCTATTTAAGGCATAAGAGGCACGAGGTCAAAGGCTAGTGCGGAAAAGCAGCAAAATCTGCGGGTAAAAGCAGGGTTGCGGGGGGATTTGCCCCGCACGAACGTATGAGGTTTTTTTAGGAAAAGGGGTTGTTGGAGAGGGCTCTGCGAGAAAAGCCGGCTTATTTCTCTGGCTCAGGAACCACCGGACGGTGTCGGGGCAGTTCGGCTTTGAAGTCGCCGATGGAGCGCCACAGGGTGCGTTTGTCGAGATCGACTTCGGCGACGACGACGGTGCCCCAGTCTTTGGCGGCTACCAGTGGATCGCCTTGATGATCATAGATCGCTGAGCGGATCCATGGGGTTTGGGAATCGGTGTAGGTGCTGCTGACCAGGTAGATCGAATTTTCCAGCGCGCGGGCACTGGCGAGGCGCGGGTTGCATCCCCACACTGGCCAGGCGATCAGCTCGGCTCCTTTTTTGCTGAGTTCGCGAGCCACTTCTGGGAAATAACCATCGTAGCAGACCATCATACCCATTTTCCCAAAACGGGTATCAAAGACAGGGTAATCGTGACCGGGGGCGACGCCTCGTTCGATCTCTTCACGTGGCAGCGAGACTTTGCGATATTTGCCCGCAATCGATCCGTCGGGGCCAATCAGTGCCGCCACGTTATAAACCAGATGACCGGCTTTTTCATACAGCCCGACGACGATATAAAGATTGTGTTTTTTTGCCAGTTTACCAAAAAAATTGGTGGTGGGTCCGGGAACCGGTTCTGCCACGTCGGCGGGTTTTTTGCCGAGTCCGTAATAAGTGATGGTTTCGCCTAAAACCACCAGGTCGGCTTTTTTCTTGGCAGCTTCTTCGATCATGGGAGTGAACAGCTTGCAGTTGCCCATCGGGGTTTTGCCGCCTTTGGGGCGAAAGTGGACAGTGGCTAAGCGCACTTTGCGTGCTTTGGGGGCGGCGGTTTTTTTCATCGAGATGTCGCTCCACTCGATTTGTCCCTGCGGTGCCCACATCAAGTGCAGTTCGACCAGCGCATGGGTGGCACCTTTAGGCGCGAGGTAGGTTTCGGAAACTTCCGTCCAGCCCTGGTTGTCGGTTAGTTTGTCAGTCGGGTGCTCGGCACGCAGAATACCGTTGCCGGCACTGCGCATGTCGTCGGCAACCGGGCCGCGGTCATTTTGCACCGGTTTGCCGTTTTCATCTTCCCATAACAATCGAACTGTGGCGGAATGGCGGGGCAGTGCCACTGCGGAAACTTTGCGAAAAGCCTCGAAGCGATAATGTTGGCCACCTGTAACGGGGAACCTGCGTGACCAGTAACCATCGAGGCCTTCGCGCTGGTCGTGTTTGATCACCAGACGTTGCGTATTGTTGTGGCCGCCGTCGGCAATGGAATCAAAGCTCGGTCGAATTTCATCCCGCGAGGCTTCTGCCGTCCAGGTCTTGTTCGTTTGGTTAGTTGGGTCTGCCGATGCCGGTAGGGTGCAAGTGATCAGTAGTGCGGCGAATGCCAGGATGAAGGGATGCGGGGGATACAGAGGGTTCATTGGAAGGTTTGATGGACAACTATTTTTAGTGGTCAGTGCCGATAGGAATTGGCTTGGCATAATCACTTTTCATAGTTTCAGGCAATTGGTAAACTTTACCATCACGATCTGAGAAATAAAGTCTCGATGGCGAGGGTTTGCGACCATGGCCGTCTGCCCAGAAAGCGAAAAAGTCGGGATGCGCGTCGAGAGGCTGGCGAACATAAGTATGGTTCATCGGGCTGCCGCTGGTGAGTTGGTGGGTTTTTTTCCATGTTTCGCCTTGATCATGACTGGTCCACATGGCGACTTCTCCGCCAGGATTATAGGGCTGGGGTCCGGTCTGGGTGGGCCCGATGATTCGCCAGTCATTTTTGGCGACCAGCCAAAGTGATCCGCTGTCGTAATTGTTATCTGAAGCGGTTACCGGACGAATCAGCCACTGCTTGCCATCCCAACGAGCGGTCGTCCAGGTTCTGGGATCGTTCTTGGGTCCTGCTTCGTAGCCTTTGCTGGTGATGTAGAGGATGACGGGACGATCCTGTTCGTCGAAACGAATATCCTTCATGTAAACATTGAGTCCTTCCGAGGCGTAGTCGTGAACGAGTGCAGGATTGGCGACTTGTCGCAGCGGCAGTGACAGGGGGGTGCCGCCAGCCGTTTGCCAGGTGTTACCGAAATCAGGAGTTTCGACGTAATACAGATTGGTTCGCCAGTTGAGGCCTTTATCTTTGGGGTGGTAATTAAATGCGGATCCGGCACGCTGGTGACCGAGGCCGCTGACTTGATAGTGTCCCGTTCCAATGGCAGCCAGTCGCTGCCATGATCCCCATGTCACTCCGTCCTTGCTGACCATTGCGCCAATCGTTCGTGCTGCGGGATCTTTGTATCGGGTGAAAAAACATAAAAAGCCTTTTCCCGGGCGATGCCAGGCTTGCATGTATGAAAAATTAGTGATGGGGGCTCGTTTTTTGCCATCCAGGTAGGTAGCTGGAACCAATTCAAATTCATCAATGTCATAGGGCTTTTTGCTGCGGTGAATATATGAAGGACGACTGGTTCCGTGAGACGTTGAGAAAATCCAAATAAAACCCTGGTCGTCGATCGAGATGACCGGGTTGTCATGGGCGTCATCGGTTTGTTTGTTCAACAAGATGGTTGGACGGGGAACACTTTTTGTTTTGTGATCAAAAAACGATACCATGTGCAGCAGTTGAGGCTTGTTGCCTTTTGTTGTTCCTCCGTAACAAAAGAATGTTTTATCAGCTTCCTTGCTGTAGATGGCGAAGGGCTTGTGCTTGGCAGGATAGGTGCCCAGACCTCCGCTGTATTTGTAAACATACTCGTCGTTCGAGCGCTGGTTCATATACCAGATACCTCTGTAACCATCAGCTTTGAGGTTCAGAGTGACCGAGTCATCGGCGTATGCTTTAAGACTAAGGATTTGCACTGCCAGCGACAAGGTGATCAGTAACAACAAACGAGTGAGCAGAATTTTTCTGAAAATGAACTGAGCTGGAGGATTCATGGTTTTTTTGGTGGAGAGTGGTTGATGAAATACAATGGGCTTCATTAGGTAATAGCCGTAATCCAAATTTGTCAGGGCATGGTTTTGACCGTTATGAATTTTATATGATCTCAAGAGGGGAATGTTATCTTTGTCAATGAGCCGCACCGACTTAGGAATTGGTAATGGTTGAGCGCAGTGATTGAGTGGGCGGGAGCAAGCGCGGCTAATTTTGTAGGAAAAAGTTTTTTCTTTGCATTAGGCCTTTTTTATCCAAGATTGCTGCATCTAGATTTACTGATATGAAATTACCGATAAATAAATCCCTATGCTCTGCCGGCCTGATGTTGGCAGCAGTGATGGCACTGCCAAGTTGCACCCCTTCCAACCCTTTTAAAAAGGCGGATACCAATAAGGATGATAAAGTCTCTCAGGCTGAGTTTAATCGTTATATTCTCGAAGAAATTTATTCAGCGACCGATACGGATGGGGATAGTAAAATCACCTTTAAAGAATGGAAGGCGGCAAACCCAGAGGCTAAAAAATCAAAATTCAAGCTGCCGGATGATAACTCCGATGGCAGCGTGACACCAAAAGAGTTGCAGAAGTATTACAAAGAAGAGGGCAAGTTGGTGGATTTATTCAAAAAAATCGATTCGAGCAGTGACGGTTCTCTTTCCCATGCTGAAGTAGAAGCTTATATGTCCAAAGCCGAAGCCCAGGCGGCTAAATCAAAAAAACCTTAATTAGCGAAATACCATGAAATCTTATTTTTCAGCTCTCATTTTTACGGCACTTCTCGGGGCATTGGCCACTTCTTGTGTGGTGCACCCTGACCCTTATGTCCGTCGCGGCCGCGCAGGAGGTGTTGCTCTTGGAACCGCAACAGGTGCGATTATTGGCAACAATGTCAGGGGAGGAAATTCTTGGGGTGGCGCTGCTATCGGTGCTGCCGTAGGAGGTCTGGCCGGAGATCGTCGTGGCAAGACGAACTCGATGTACTACGGTGGTCGCCCTTCGTATCGCTATTATTAATGACGCGGGTTCAGCGGCTTGAGGCCAGCTGCAGAGTGGCTGGGTGTTGACTTGTATTGTTTGCGCGCCGCTTTGAGCGCTCGTTTGAAGGGCGTGGAGTTCCAGTCAGTTTTGTTGTGGACGACCGCTTGGTTGAGGCTTTCGATTTCTCGGATCAGAGCTTCGCTATTTTGCTCGTGGGCAAAAGCACTCAGAGTAGTGTGGTGATGAGACCACTTTGAACGGGGGAACCACTGGTTGAGAGCGTTGAGGCTTTGCGTGGGAGTGGTGGTGTCGAGGATTTTGTTAAAATAGGTGGCTTCGCTTTCTTGGTAGCGTTTTTGCCATTGGATGAACGGCTGTTGGATAGCTCGGCGGTAGCGGATCAACAAAGCGATAGCAGTGAGTAAAAGTAAACTTGAAACGATGGCGTTCTGCCAAGAGAAAGCGGGGTCAGATTTTGGCGGGCTTTGCTCTGTCGGCGTGGCATTGATCCTGGCTTCGACTGCAAAGCTGACTGAGGGAAGGGTGATTTTTTCCATCTCTCTACGTTCGAGATTCCACCACAGAATGGCGATGGCGGGCAGGGAGTAACTGCCAGGTTTTTCGCACAAGTAGGTGATTTCATCGATACGCTCGCCGATGAGAGAGCCTCGGTTGATTTCGTCGTTGAGCCGAGCTCGAGATGGATAAATCTTGAGCCCTTCTATTTGCGGGAAAGGGATGGCGGGGAAAACCATGCCGGGCATGTCGGGCGCGCGGAAGGTGATGATTCGTTTGAAGGCATCACCTACTTTTAATATTTCCTGAGGTTGAGGTTGCCATGTCTGTTCGACTTTTAAATCAGAGGCACTGATCAGAATCGAAAGGTGTTCGGCTCCCGCTGGCATCTTGGCAGAGATTTTTAGAGGCTGGGTATTTTTAGAATATTCGACGGCGGTTTCACCAGGGGAACCGGCAATACCAAAACGCACTTTGAAAGTGGGGATGGTAAACTCACCAGCTCGTTGTGGATAAAAAGAAAGTTCGTGGACTTGCACGCTAAAAGTCTGACCATTGATACTCTTGGAGCTCACCAAGGCGCGCTCCTCAGGTTTGTAGAATACGGCACCAGCGATGTCCGGTAGGGAAAGCAAGGTAGGGCCGTCAAAAAATGTTTTGGATAAAACTTCAACCAGCACGGTGACTTTTTGCCCGACCCAGACAGGGTCGCTGGTATTGGGGGCGAGCGAAATTTGCGCGGGTTCCGGCGAGGGGGACTGAGCCCATGTGACGCTTTGGGTGATCAGTAATAAGATCAGGCTTAGGATGTTTAGCTGGAGGGGCAAACTCCTGCATGCCTTGAATGAAGATGCGGGCAAGGTGGAACTTGCCCCTCCAAGAAAATTGCGAACTGAACGCTTCATTTGTCCTCCTCCTCGCTTTTACTTTCACCGAATTGTAATTGGTAAGCAAATTTGTTGCGCAAAAATTCAGCGGATTGGGTTTGTACTTTGCGCAACCACAAGGCACGCATTTCATCGTCGGATAATTGATCGCCAGCACCGGCTTCGATCACTTCTTCATTTTTGGAGTTTTTTGCCCGATCGTCGAAGACAATTTCATCGGCTCCGAGTTTGCCTCCGGTGCCTCCGGCGTCATCATCAGGGGGCACCATCAAAGCTTTGCGCGCAATAGCGAGGTCGCGGTTTTCAGCGGCTTCTTTCCATGAGGGATTTTGCTTGAGCGCACGGTCATAAAGTTCGATGGCGGCATCGTAATTGCCGAGCATGACCTGGCAGTTGGCGCGGTTGTAGATGCCTTCGGGACTGGCGACGGAGTTGAAAACTTTCAGGGCGTTTTTAAATTGTCCGTCTTTGTATAAAGCCACTCCGCGAAGCATGGCCGTTGAAAACTTATCAGCGGCGGCGGCGTAGTTTTTGCTACGCATCAATGTTTGCCCTTGTTGATCCGGTGTTCGCCATAAATTGGAAAAGTTTCGCCCGGCACTGAGCCAGGCGACTGTCGTGGCGGCAGACAACAGCAGAGCAATTCCCGCTATGAGGAAAACCCTGAATTTGCTGTTGTGCTTGTTGGGATGCATGATGTTTAATTCCAGGCAATGACCCAACCGGGGCGGAACCACCACAGTCCGAGAGCGGCGATGATGATATTGAGCCACCAACCGCGATCCTGCCAGTGGGAACTGGCATTATTTTTGTCAGGCCGAGCGGAAAATGAAGTTTTGACCAGTTTGGACAGCCTAGTCACATCGCTGTCATCTACGGTGACCGGGGTGAAAGTGGCACCATTTTTTTGAACGGTCGAGCGCAGGGAGTCGAGTCCGTTTGGACCAATCATTCCGAGCACATGAACGGGAGCGGTGTTTTTTTCTGTGATGAAATCCAGAGAATCCGGCAGGCTGTCGGCGATGGAAAGAATGGAGCCGTTAAGGCTGGCATTTTTTAATTGTCGATTGGCGAGTTTGAATGCTTCGGCGGCGGCCTCACCTTCGCGCGGCATGATTTTTGGCGAAAGGTCAGCGGCAAAAGAGTTGATGATGCCTGCGTCTTTGGTCAAGGGCATGACCAGATGGGCGCTGCCGGAATAGGCGATCAAAGCGGCGCGGGATCCGCTGCGCAATTCGAGCAGGTCGTGAATTTTCTGCACCGCGCGCTCTGCCCGCGAAGGCTGCACATCTTGTTCCGCCATACTTTCTGTTACTTTGAGAACGATGATCAGGGCTGCCTGGTCTTCGGCAAAAGGTGAGGGTTCGAGATTCCAAGTGGGTCCTGCGAGGGCAAGCGCTCCGAGTAACCATACGATCGCCATCAAGGTGACCGGGCGGATGGTCTGTTGTTTGGACTGATCGGTCATCAAGACAGAGAGCAAATGAGGATCCATGATGCGCCGCCAGGCACGGGCGGAATCCTGATGTCGCCAGATGATCCAGATGAGGATTGCCGCGGGAAGCAGAGCCACTAACCACCAAGGGCGGATGAAATGGAAGGTATCAATCATGAGCTGGCTCCTAATTGAGAATGTATTGCCGCGAGCGATCACGATAGACCATCCAGATTTGAAAGAGCAGGGAAGTCAAAATAGCAAAAGCCAGTGGCCAGAAATACATTTCGTGGCGTGGACGATAGCTCACACTTTCGATTTCACGGGTGTCCAACTGGTCGAGCGTGACGTAGATTTGTTCTAGTTGCTTGCGGTTGAGAGCTTGAAAAAATTCACCGTCCGTGGTGTCGGCGATTTCTTTCAAGCTTTGTGTATCGAGTTTGTCTTCACCTGCCGCTTCGGGATCACCCATCGCGATGGTATGGATGACGATGGCTTTGTCCTTGGCTATGCGTGCGGCATCTGCGGGAGGGATCTTGCTGCTGGTATCGTTGCCGTCGGTTAGTAAGATGAGCACGCGGTCTTTTTGCTCGCTGCGGTCGAATACATTGATTGCCAGACCAATGGCATCCCCGATGGCAGTTTTGGGCCCGGCCATGCCGACCTGGGCTTCGTTGAGCAGTTCGCGGCAGACATTTAGATCGGTGGTGAAGGGGACTTGGACAAAGGCGGCGTTGCCAAATAGAATCAGTCCGACACGGTCGCCTTCGCGGCGCTTGAGAAAGTCGTCAACCACTTGTTTGGTGGCGGTGAGGCGGTCGACGGTTTTTTCGGAGGCACCGGTGAAGTCTTCGATTTGCATCGAGGCAGAGAGATCGATGGCGAGTAGCAGGTCGCGGGTGGCCTGGACTTGGGTGATGGGTGGTTCAAAATACTGCGGGCGAGCCAGAGCAGTGACGATGCTGATCCAGAAGACCCAAGCGGCGAGGCTTTGTGCGTGGGAGCGACTGAGAACAGCGGAGCCGCTGGCAGGATTTTTTCCAGTGAGCTGGGCGAGGCGATTGAGGAAGGGCACTCGAACGGCTGGGCGCTTTTCGTGATGAGCGGGCAGCAGGCGTTTCAGCAGCAGGGGTAAAACCAGCAGCACAAAAACCCAGGGATGGAGGAAGGCAAACAATGAAGAAGTTAGAAGTTAGAAGTTTGAAGGGAGGAATTTAGGATCCAGCTGCGGATGGTTGTTTTGAGATCGGAAAATTCGGTGCCAGCGGATTGTGCGGGTGCGTAAGAGAGGTCGAGCAGTTGCTGCCCTACCCTTTCGGTGAAGGCGGTGGTATTGCCAGTTTGGTCGAGGAATTCCAGCCAGTCGTCACCACTGAGGCAGGCTACTTGCTCTCGGGGGGCGATGGATAGGGTCACGCGTTTGACGAGGGCGGGAAGTTGGGATGGACTGATAGTTTCCAGTTCAAATAAAGCTTCACGGCGGAAACGATTTTTTTGCCACTGCTGAATGAGTCGAATGCTGATCCATGTAGTGGCAATGAGCAGTGCAAACATGAGGACATACCATCCTGGTGCCAGTGGCAACCAGGGCACGGGATCGGGCACGATGATGTCGTGTAGATGGTCGAGGCTGGTGGGGCTAGCAGTCATTTTTTTGCAGCAGCTTTCCTGCCTTGACCGATGGCAGCTCCTAATTGGTCACGAATTTGTCGGGTGACATCGTGACTGGTTTCAATAGGTAAAAAAGGGATGGACCGTCCTCGGGAAATATTTTTCATCCGCTCGAGGCGCTTTTTAAAATCATTGGCAAACTGTTGGAGTAGTTTTTTTTCGTCGGTATTGACTTCCAGTTGCAGTTCACTTTCAGCCATGTGGAGCCGTCCCGCATCGGGGAGTTGAGCCTCCAGGGGGTCGTAGATGAAAAGTGACATCACATCATTGTGGGCAGAGAGCAAAGTGATCAGACGCTTGGTGTCTGGGTTCATGCCGTTGAAATCGCTGATGATGCAAATCAGGTGATCGTGTTTGGCAATTTGCCGGGTTTGGCTCAATGCTTCGTTCAACATGCCGGGGTTGGCAGGTGGACAGGGCTCTTTGCCAAGCTGCTGATTTTTTTCCACTATGGCACCAAGCAGTTGGCGTACCCGGCCACGGCTGCGGTGAGCTTTGATTGAAGTGATTTCTTCATCGTTAAAAACCAAAGCGCCAACCCGGTCACCGGCGGCAAGCACTTTCCATGCGCCGAGGGCGGTGGCTTCCGCGGCAGCTACTGACTTCATGGTGCGACGACTGCCAAAAAACATTGAGCATCGTTGATCGACTAAAAACAACACGGGGCGGTCGCGTTCTTCGGTGTAAACGCGGACATGTGGCTTTCGCATACGGGCGGTGACTTTCCAGTCCATGGTGCGCACGTCATCACCGGGCAAATAACCACGGATCTCCTCGAAGTTGAGCCCGCGACCGCGGAGGCGGGAAGCATGGCGACCGGCAAGGATACTGTGGATCGGTTGTCGCGGCAAAAAGCTGAATCCACGCGCCCGATGCTCAAGACGCACCAGTTGGTCGAGGTCTGCGTAGATACGGGAGTCGTTCATGGGGTATTCAGGCGACGGCGACTTTGGCGATGATTTGTTTTAATACTTCATCGGCACTGATTCCATCTGCCTCGGCTTCGTAGCTCAGCATCAGGCGATGCCGCAGGCAGTCGTGCGCGATGGCTTGAATATCATCGGGGGTGACGAAATCCCGCTTGTGTAGCCATGCGCGGGAGCGTGCAACTTTATCTAGCGCAATGCCGCCGCGCGGACTTGCGCCAACGTCGATCAGTTTGCCAATGTCATCACCATAACGCTCAGGATGGCGGGTAGCGGTGATCAGGTCGACGATGTACTGATCCATGTTGTCAGATACTTTGATTTGTTGAATTTCTGCTCTTGCATCGAAGATGGTTTGTTGAGGAATGAGTTCGGCTTTTTCGCTTTTGCCTTTATTGCCTTCCTCTCCCCGCACTAGGCGAATGATTTCCACTTCCGATTCTTCGGGGGCGTAAGTGATGATGACATGCATCAGGAAGCGATCCATTTGCGCTTCGGGCAGTGGGTAAGTGCCTTCTTGTTCGACGGGGTTCTGGGTGGCAAGCACCATGAAAAGCGGAGGCAGTTGATGGGTGTTCTGACCGACGGTGACGGTGCGCTCCTCCATCGCTTCGAGCAGGGCTGCCTGGACTTTGGCGGGGGCGCGGTTGACTTCATCAGCGAGCACCAGGTTGCCAAAAATGGGGCCGGGTTGGAATTTAAAATTTCCTTTTCCACCTTCTTCAAAATACATATCCGAGCCAGTGATGTCGGCGGGCAACAGGTCGGGGGTGAACTGGATACGGCTGAAATCGGATTCCAAATTGTCGGCAAGGGTTTTGATCGCCCGTGTTTTGGCCAGACCGGGAAGACCTTCCATCAGCACGTTGCCATTGGCAAGCAGGGCGAGGATGAGTCGTTCAACGACTTTTTCCTGACCCATGATGGATTGACTGACACGGGCTTGGAGTTGCTGGATGGATTGGAGCGTGGACATAACTGGAAAAATGTCTCACACGAAGGCACGAAGACACGAAGTTTTTTAAGAGAGCATTATTTTTTCTCAGCGGGATAAATTTTTGACCAGTCCTTTTTCATGCTGATGATGTTCCATTTGCGTTTTTTGGCTTGGTCGAGTCCACGCTTGAGCTGGCCGATGTGGGAATCGCGATCATAGGCCCATTCGCGCTTGGCGTCGTCGTGGTGCACGAGTAGGCCGAAGCGGGCACCTTTGCCGGAGGTGGTGTATTCGAGCATTTGGAAGTCGCCGTCGGAATTGCCGGCGGCGAAGATGGGGCGGCGGCCGATATGTTGATGGATGCCGACGGGTTTGCCTTTTTTGTCATCGATGAAATTCAGTTCGGGTAGTTTTACTAGAGTGGGTTTGCCGTTGCGGATTTCGTAGCTGGTTTTGAGGCTGGAGCCGATCACTTGTTGTGGTGGAATGCCGTAGGTTTCTTCGGCGAAAATACGGACAAAATCGATGCCGCCTCCGGTGACGATGAAGGTTTTAAAATCATTGGCGCGCAGGTAAGCGAGCAGTTCGAGCATCGGTTGGAAGACCATTTGATTGTAGGGGCGGCCGGTTTTTGGATGGCGGGCGGTGGTTAGCCATTTGCGCACGCTTTGATCGAACTCTTCTGTAGTGAAATTGGTGTGGGTGGCCATGGCGAGTTCCATTAGGGATTCCTTGCCTCCAGCGAGAGCCTTTTTGCTATCGCCTTTGAGGATGGAGGCAAAGGGCTCGGTGGTTTTCCACTCGGGGTGTTGCGGAGCGAGCATTTTGATTTGATCGATGATGAAGATGAGTTGGAAGTAGAGCGGTTGCTCGCTCCACAGGCAGCCGTCGTTGTCGAAAGTGGCGATGCGTTTGGCCGGCACGACATAGTCAGGGGAGTCCGCTTGGGTGGTGCGCTCGACGAATGAGATGATAGCTTTTTTGTTGTCACCGTCGTTCCAGGAGGGCAGGGGATCGGCGGTTGCAGGAAGAGTCAGCGTCAGCAAAGTGAGGGAAAAGCAGATAAATGATTTCATGACCATTAAAATTGAAAGTATTTCATAAAAAACGTCACGTCTGAGATTTTCAGACGTGGCGTGCTGTGAATCGCTGGTGATCAGTGATTAATTTGAACTTCTATTGGTTTGAAGCTTTTCGAGTACCTGGTCGAGACCAAAGGTTCCAGCTTTTTGACGTGGTGGAAACTCCTTGTAGGTCGAAAGGTGCTTACTGACAAAAGACTGAGCTGGGACCAATAGGTAGGTGCGATCGAGGCGCCATTTAGAATAGCCGATGGCTTCATGGTCGGCACGTTCGAAGGGGTCGGTGCGCAGACAGAAAATCTTTGGTAATCTCAGAGTGACCAAAGGTTCTTGCCAGACGTCGAAACCTTCGGCGCGTTGTTCCATAAAGACGATCTTCCAGCGATTGTAGCGCAGATTGGCGAGGTTGCCATCGTCGGTCCAATAGAAGAACTCACTACGAGGGCTCTTTTTAACCTCACCTTTAAAATAGGGTAAAAGATTGTAACCGTCGAGGTGGATCTTGTAATCGCGCCCCATCGCCGAGTGTCCTTTGAGGAGCTTCTCCTTGATATCTGGTTCACCAGCAGCGGCGAGCAGGGTGGGTAGCATGTCTTCATGTGAAAAAATGTCGTTATATACGCTTCCAGGTTTGATCACACCAGGCCAGCGGATTACGCAAGGGACACGGTAGCCGCCCTCCCAGTTTGAGTTTTTTTCGTTGCGGAAAGGGGTGCTGCCGCCGTCCGGCCATGAGAAGAATTCAGCACCGTTGTCGGTTGAATACATCACAATAGTATTTTCAGTGAGTCCGAGTTCGTCAAGTTTGTCGAGAATTTCACCGACCATGCCATCGTGCTCTACCATGCCGTCGGCATAAATGCCGAGGCCTGTTTTGCCTTTGGATTTTTCCTTGAGGTGGGTGTTGATGTGCATGCGAGTGCTGTTCCACCAAAGAAAGAAAGGTTTGTCTGTTTTTTTGGCACGTTCCATGAAGTCGAGTGCACCGGAGGTGACCTCTACATCGACCGTTTCCATACGTTTTTTGGTGAGCGGCCCAGTGTCTTCTATTTTTCCATCGGCGGATGATTTGATCACTCCGCGCGGGCCGAATTTCCTCTTAAATTCAGGATCCTTCGGGTAGTCTTCATTCTCTGGTTCTTCCTCGGCATTGAGGTGATAGAGGTTGCCGAAAAATTCATCAAAACCGTTGTTGGTGGGTAGCATCGAGTCAAGATCGCCCAAGTGGTTCTTACCGTATTGCGCGGTCATGTAACCATGATTTTTGAGCAGGGCTGCGATCGTCGGATCTTTGATCGAGAGGCCTTCCTTGGCTCCGGGCAGACCGACTTTGAGCAGTCCGGTTCGGAATGGGCTTTGACCGGTGATGAAAGCTGCCCGACCCGCGGTGCAGCTTTGCTGGCCATACCAGTCGGTGAACAAAGCGCCTTCGGTGGCGATGCGATCGATGTTGGGGGTTTTGTAGCCCATCATGCCGCGGTTGTAGCAGCTCGGGTTGTTGTAGCCAATATCATCACCCCATATAATGAGGATGTTGGGTTTTTTGTCCGCCGCTGAAGCGGTGGGCGTGATGAGTGATGCGGCCAGGGCGATGGTCGCGTAGACAGCATTCCTAATGTGCGTTTTTAGTTACATGATTTTTTAGTTAGGGGGAGTCGGGATGGGTTAGTGGCTACCTGGGTCGGTCATTTTTTTCATGACTTCATCCAAGTTGAAACTGGCGGCTTTTTGCCTTGGTGGGAATTCCTTGAAAGTTCCGAGGAAATCTCCGACGTAGCTCGAGGCTGGTAGCAAGAGGTAAACGCGGTCGAGCATCCAGTCGTAGTAGGTGTTGGAGGTTTTCTCGGCGCGCTCATAGGGATCGCGACGCAGATTGAAGATCAGCGGCACACGCAGTGTTACAAAAGGTTCCATCCAAACACGGAAGGTGCCTTCGGTTTTTTGCTCCATGAAAACGACCTTCCAGTCTTTGTAACGCAATGCAGTCAAATCTCCATCGTCAGAGAAGTAGAAAACTTCATTGCGGGGACTAGGAACGTTGTCTGGATCTTTGAGGTGGTCAATCAGATTGTAACCATCGAGATGGATCTTGTAATCGCGTCCCAGAGCTTTGGAGGTATAACCATCGAGCAGATCTTTTTTGATGTCCGTTTTTCCTGCTGCTGCGAGGAAAGTAGGCAACCAGTCCATGTGGTGAACCACGCCGTTACTGACGGAACTGGGTTTAACCACTCCAGGCCAGCGCACGGCAGCGGGAACTCTCCAGCCGCCTTCCCAGTTGGTGTTTTTCTCACCGCGGAAAGGAGTGGCGGCGGCATCGGGCCAAGTGTTGTAATGTGGACCGTTGTCGGTTGAATAATGAACGATGGTATTGTCAGCGATGCCGAGGTTATCGAGTACTTCGAGAAACTCACCGATGTGCATGTCGTGTTCAACCATGCCAGCCTGGTATTCGTCGGCGTTGGGGTATTTTTTGGCGATCAGGTCACGTTTTGCTGAGCTGACGTGAGTCCTGAAATGCATTCGTGTTCCGCTCCACCAGACAAACCAAGGTTTGTCGGCTTTGGTCTGGCGTTGGATGAAATCGATGGCAGCCGCCACGGTTTCATCGTCGATGGTTTCCATGCGCTTTTTGGTCAGCGGACCGGTGTCCTCGATTTTGCCATCGGCAGAGGATTTGATCACTCCGCGTGGACCAAATTTTTGGCGAAATTTGGGATCTTTCGGATAATCTTCGTTTTCCGGTTCTTCTTCGGCGTTGAGGTGATAGAGATTGCCAAGGAACTCGTCGAAACCGTGATTGGTGGGGAGCATCTCATCGCGGTCACCGAGATGGTTTTTGCCAAATTGACCAGTGGCGTAACCTTGGTCTTTCAGTAGTCCTGCGATGGTAGGATCTTTGACGTTCATGCCTTCCTTGGCACCTGGCAGCCCAACTTTACTCAAACCCGTACGTAATACACTTTGCCCCATGATGAAGGATGAGCGACCCGCGGTGCAGCTTTGTTCACCGTAATAATCAGTGAAAATGATGCCTTCTTTGGCAATACGGTCGATATTGGGAGTGCGGTAGCCCATCATGCCTTTGGTGTAAGCTGAGATGTTGGATTGCCCGACGTCGTCACCCCAGATCACCAGAATGTTGGGTTTTTTGTCAGCGGCGTGAGTGGCCGTGGTGATCAGCGATGTTATCAGTGCGATGACGCAGCTTGTGGTTTTTAAGATTTTAGTGATTGGCTTCATTATGTTCAGACTGTGTTTGTGTATGGCGGAGGCTATGTTAAAGCAGGATGCCTTGTCAACCACGTAGTTATATTTCTAATTTTATTATAGAAGCTTAATCGATAGGATATATCGCAGCGGGCTTTTATTTGTTGGCTACAAAAACAAAAGCCGGGGGGAAGTTGAGCAGCACGGAGCGGGTGCGGTTGACGCTGGCAAAATAATCGTCGAGCAGGTGGCGGAAGCGTTTGGCGGGTTTGAGTAGATGCACTCCGGTGTAAGCGAAAGTGACGAAGGTGCCGTTGTCCTTGAGGTGGGGGATGACATTGTCAAGCATCGCCCGTTGCAGGCTTTCGGGAAATTTTGCCCACGGTAGTCCGCTAACGATAATATCGAACTGGCCGTGCTCTTTGACCCAGGCGCTGAAGTCGAAGTCTTGTCCCGGGGCTTGTTCAAAATGCATGTCAGGGTGTTTGCCTTGAAGGTGGGAGTGAAAGTCGGCGTTGATTTCGATGCCGAGGTATTGTCCATCCGGGCCCAGGGTTTTTTCAAGATCGCGGGTGAAGGCGCCGGTGCCGGGGCCGAGTTCGAGCACATGGGAGTCAGAGCTCACCCCGGCTGAGTTGACGACGTGTCTGGCCAGTTTGGGGCCGGAGGGGGCGATGGCTCCGGTGTGGTGAAAGTGACTGAGGAAGTTGCGGTAAAACGGCATGGGAAAGAAGTTAGAGTTCAGGAGTAAGAATATAGAATGGTGCGGTTTTAGAATTTCACTTTGGCTAGGTAGATGGCGGTTTTTTTCTCGTGAGAGGAGTAGTAGCTGATCCACAACATGTCGTCGTGCCAGACCAAACCGGGGTAGCTGGTATCGCCGCCGGAGGGTAGGGTGAGAAATTCATTAAGTTCGCCTTTGTCCGGGTCGAGCCAGGCGAGCACGGTTTTGGCATTTTTTGTAATGCCACGAAACATCCGGGCGGCGACCACGATGCGTCCGTCAGGTAACGTGATCATGTTGGGGCCACCGATACGTCGATTGAGCTTCTTCCAGGTCCACTCGGTGTAGGGCGGGCGGCTGCTTCCGAGGCGGGCCATTTTGTCGCCGGCTTCGTAACGGAAAATACAGAGAGCCGTGCCGTCTTTTTGAAAGATGATCGTGTCTTCTCCGGCACCGGCAGGCAGGTTCACTTTTGAGATCAGGGTTTCGAATTTGAGACCGTCGGAGGATTTATAAAATCTGACCTTGCGGGTATTGCGGTCACGCTCAGTGCTGTAGCCCATGGTGTAAGCGGCGTCCTTGTTCCACGAAACCCGCCACAGCCAGTAGCCGGGGTCGCCGATGCGCCGTCCTTGATCCCAGGTTTTGCCACCATCTTTAGATAACCAGGACATCGAGCGGTAGCGGATGTCGGCATCTGCGATCATGCCGGCTCCGTTGAGCAAAAGATTGCCATCGGGAGTGAGGCTGATTTTGGCGTCGCGCAGATCTTCTGTGGGGTGAGTGACCAGGCTGAGAGCTTGCCAGGTTTCGCCATCGCTGGAAGTCAGAATACGCAGGCTGCCGTCGGGTGAGACATGGGCGCTGCCTTCGCGGAAAACACAGAGCCAGTGGTCGTCATAGCGGATGAGGCCGGTGAAAGCGTTGTGCGCGGCTTTGTCCCAGATGCGTGTTGCTGAAACCAGTTGGGGTTCGGCGGCGGTGAGGTTGGACGGATTTGCATTTGCGAAAATCGTTGCAGCGCTCAAGAGTCCAAACAGGTGTAAGAGGTGGGCGTTTTTCATTTTTGGGTAAATTAAGGAGAATGGGCTTACGGTTTAACGAGGTTCGACGCTTTGAGAGAGGCGCAGGACTTGGGCGGGTACATCCAACGGTCCCCTGGCTTCGCGAACCAGACGACTGGCTTGGACACGCATTTGCTGGAGTGTTTGCAGGTGATGGGGGTTGCTAGCTAGGTTGGTGCTTTCACTGGGGTCGTTTTTGATATCGAACAATTCTTCGTAAACGGGTTTTTCGCCGTGAATAGTGGAGGTGAGCCATTGGGTGTAGAGCGCTGCTTGTTCGGGGCTGGTGCGGTATTTTGCCAGACCTTTGCCCAGTTGATCCCATAAGGAGTGATCATTTTTGAAATAACGGATATATTTCCATTGTTTGGAACGCACACTTTCGATCCGGGGGTTGCCAAACACGGTTGACCAGAGGTTTTCCGCAAAGGCATAGGATCGCCACTTTTCGGTTTTTCCTTTGAGTAAAGGTAAGAGGCTGTTGCCCTGCATGGCATCGGGAGGTGAGATTCCGGCGAAGTCCAGCAGAGTGGGGGCGATGTCGATGGATAAAACCAGCGAGTCGAGGCGTTGTCCGACTCGCTTTTCAGGTAGTCTTGGATCCATGATCAACATGGGAACTTTCAGGCAAGCTTCGTAATTCAGAGCCTTGCCTCCGAGTCCGTATTCGCCATGCATCACTCCGTGGTCGGAGGCAAAAATGATGACGGTATTGTCACTGATGTTGAGGGTCTCAAGTTGGTCACGTATCGCTCCGAGCATGCGGTCAACGCCGGTGATGGTCTGATATTCCCTGATTAAGCGTTCACCTAAATCGGCTTTGGTGTCGACGTAGTCATAACTGTTTTGCCTGTATTGCGTTTGCAAAACATCACTGGGAAGTTTGGGGGATTGGATCGAGGATTTAGCGGTGTAGTGCGAGGGCAGGGGGATGGATTTGATCTGGTCGCGGTAGGTGCTGCGGTATAATTCCGGATCGGAAGGTAGCAGCTTCATTTTGCTGGTACTCGCTGCGTGCGGCACGTTCAGGCAAATGGAAAGGCAGAAGGGTTGATTGTCAGGGCGCTGTTTGAGAAAGGCTTCGGCTCCTTTCAGGTAGGTCTTTTTTGTATTCAGAAAACTTTGAGCACCTTCATTGATGATTTCGATTTGTGTATCAGCTTGTGCGTCTGCAAAACGCGGGTGACGTTTTTTTGGGTAAAAGCCCAAGCGGCCATGGGCGGCATACCAGAAGTCGAAACTCTGATCCATTAATCCGGTTTCATATCCGGACTTCCCGATGGGAACATGGTTTTTGCCAACATAGCCAGTGTAGTAACCATTTTTCCTAAGGATTATGGGGTAACTTTTGTTCCAGGCAGAGGCAGTGAGGGCGGTGCCTGAATTGAAGTTGACGGCATGACGTCGTTCGTATTGGCCGAGGAAGTAGCAGGCGCGACTGGGGGTGCAGATGGCACTGGTGACAAAGGCTTGTTCGAAGAGGGTGCCTTCTTTTGCCAAGCGGTCAATGTGCGGGGTTTTGATGAAGGTATTGCCATAACAGCCTAGACTGTCTTGACGTTGGTCGTCGGTGAGAATGAAAATCAGGTTGGGTTTACGTTCGGCGGCGGCGTGAATGGTTTGGGCGTATCCGGACGTGATCAGCAGGATGAAAGTTGTGAAAATGAATTTCATGGGCTGATGGAGAGGGGGTTACTGCGCCGTGTGGAGGAATGCTTTGGCGTCGAAGAGACCGTATTTGTAAGCGTAGAGCAGGCCTACCGCGGCGATCGAGGTGAGCGCGGTGCAGGCGACCACCCAGGGGTTTTGTAACAGTTGTTCGGGTTCCAGCCGGGCACCGGCTTCGCTCATGGCGTGATTAAAATAAGCGATCACGGCGAGGATGATGAGAGGGAAGACAAATACCAGATTGTTAAAAGGCTCGTAGCTGGAGATCGCCCATCCGGAGCAAAAACAGAATAGATTGGCGTAGGTGACCATGGCGATGATCAGGCTTTTGTTGGTATAGACTTGGAAGGATTTGCGGTATTTTCCGCTCAACTCGGCATCGTCGATCATGCGGAACTCGGAGTAGCGTTTGCCGGTCATCAGCAGCCCGCCGAAGGCCCACCAGGCCAGCATGATGGAGAGCGGAGGAGGGGTCAGGGTGTCCGTGAGAGCATACCAGCCGAGCCACAGTCGGATCGGGTTGTTGAAGGATTCGGCAATGACGTCGAGGTAGGCGCGGTCTTTCAGGCGCACCGGCGGGATGTTGTAAACGACGCCGCTGAATAATAGCAGGCCGAGGGCGATGGTGTAGCCGGGATTGGGGAACCACCAGAGGGCGAGTCCAAAACCAACCACGATCAGTCCGGCCATGATGCCCCACAGGATGGGCACTTTGACTTTACCTGCAGGGATGCCCCGGTGTTTTTTGGTCGGATGCAGCCGGTCGAAAGGTGCGTCGAGGATTTCGTTGAGGATGTAGTTGGCGGATGCAATCAGGCAGGCAGGAATGAGAGACAGTGCGGCTGCCTGGATCAGCGATGCCGTGATATCAAGATCAAATACCAGCACGATGGCAACGGCATGACCGAAGACAATGAAGATGTTTTTCAGCCAGTGATCAATACGGGCGACCTTGAGATATTCGATCATGTTGGAAAGAGATAGTTTGCGGTGGAGTCAATATTCCTGTTGTGAGAACCCAGTTGCAATGAATAGCTCAGATCAGACCTTTTGACAAAGGGATTTACGGTATCAAGTCCAGCGATCTTTCAATGAATGATAGAGTGGTCTTGCATTTCTTATTAGCGACTTAATAGTGAGCGCGTGATGGATGCCTGTGAAGCGTGAAAAACTGCGAAAAATCTATACGAATCAATTTGTCCCCGTAGTTCAACGGATAGAACAAGGGTTTCCTAAACCTTAGATGTGAGTTCGATTCTCGCCGGGGACGCCAGTATTATTAACAAAAGTATCCAAGTGATCATTTTTTCATCACAAGTAGTTTCCGTTTTTTGCCGTAAGGTTGTGTTTTTATGGGCATTGCTCGCTTTGGCCGGGTGTTCTTCTTTTTCGAACCGACCTCCGACAGGAGTGTTGGATCATCCCGACATGCTTGCCGCTAGTGGTGCGGAGGGATCCGAGGGAGGTTTCCATGAAGATCTGTTCAAAGAGGTGCCGCAATCTGAATTAACCCTTCTTGACCGCGGAGGTGAGGGTTTTCTAGCTCGGCTCGCATTGATTGAAAATGCCAGCAAATCAATTGATGCGCAGTATTACCTCTGGTCGAGAGAGGGGACAGGGCTCATTCTTGTTGATCGATTATTGGCTGCTGCAGATAGGGGCGTCAAAGTGCGGTTATTAGTGGATGAATTTTTATTGGAACCTGAAGATATGCTTCTCGCGGCATTGTCTGTGCACAAAAATGTGGAGTTCCGTTTTTATAATCCTTCAGCCTTCGGAAAAGACCGTCCTTTGGCCAAGGCATTTGATTGGATTTTTCATTTTGGGAAGCTGGA
>JAJRVS010000327.1 GCA_024277195.1 Verrucomicrobiota bacterium
AAATCAATTTCAATGGCACTTCCACTTCACCAACTCGCGATCCCCAAACGATCGGAATATGCAGTTTGTGATCTTCGCTAAAAACCATCTCCCCACCTTCAAGCGGCTTTGCTCCCACTCGGTAATGAAATCCCTTACCGGCTTTCAAGTCACGTAAAACCACCCGCATCACAGTCCCCGTCTCGTCTCCCACTGCATCTACCGCTTCGATGCGTTTGCCATACGATTTGTCTTCACCTATTTCTATGAAACCCTTCGCTGGCATATTGGTGGTCCAAGAAATCACCGCATCAATCGTTTTTCCTCTTTTGAAATTCGCAATCGGATAACCAATACTATGCCAACGATCCACCGCATGCCCCTTCACATTCTTCACCGCCAACACCCGTTTGCGATCCCGAGGATTGCCCGCATCAGTGATCGCATACAGCGGATAGTCCCCTCCACTGAGTTCTCCTTTTTCATTCGCGTAAGCCGCCTCTGCCACTTCACACCCACTCTTCACCCGTGGATAACGCAAGACTCTCACCTCTTTTCCCGCATCCACATCTCGAAGCTCAAATGCCACCTGCTGCGGTTTCTTACCCGAATAAGGAATCGCCGCCTCCACCACATACCCCGCCAAGCCATCAACCTCATCTCCATACTGCGAGACAATGCGGTACATGTTCGTCGTCGATCCCACTTTCTCCACCTTGCGAACGAACGCTTCAATCCCAACTCCAGAATCCTTCGCGCCAGAAACCACAAAGCTCTTCCCATCCAGCGTAATGACCAGTTCATCCCCATCTCCCACCTCATCATCGATCAACTTGGCCGCCACGTAAATTTTCTCATCATCCCACATGGTATAAAAAACTCCCGATGCACTGCTATTCTCCGCTTCCTCCCCACTCACCACCATGTCCCGCGTGATCACCGCTGGATTAGTCTGCCACCAGTCGCTGAGATCCCCATCAATTTTCGGTGCCACCTTAACTCTCGTGAACCCCACTCGAGTTTCCACCGCTTCGACCATAATTTCATCCAAATACAAAACCCCGCTCGACTTCATCGGCGGTCGATAATGTGGATAAGCATCAAGAAAAAAATTGAAAGCACCAGTGCCCGTATAGGAAGTCACAAACTCGCTCTGCAATTGCTGCCAAGTTCCCAACTTGGAAATATCGTAAGCCATGAAAGGCATGCCGCTGTTCCAGTGACCACCATGAGCCGCCACCACAATCGTCGCTGGGTCAAACTGCCCCTTGGGCATGCTTTTCAAATAAGCCTTCGCCTCCTCCGACACTTCAAAGCGCTCCACCTTGATCCGGCAGCTCAAACGATAGCGAGTATCGCGCAACAAGGGAGTATTCAACACATCTTCCACATTCTTCAACAGCCCACCCTTCTGAGCCCACTCCTCAAAAGCCACCACATCCGTCCATTCAACTTTCAGCGCTTTTTTTCCAGTCGCCCCTTTCACCTCGACAAGCTCAATCTCCACCTGCTTTGCAGCCCCCCATGCTTTTACACCCAACCCTTCAAAACTCCCATTGCGAACCAAATTACCTCCAGCCGTTAATGATAAGCAACTCGATGTCAAAACTAACAAGCTAAACCAATAAATTGAAATTTTTCCACTTTTCATTTTTCTTCATTTCCCAGCTCTTCCTTTGCGTCTCTGCGCCTTGAGCGAAGCGGGCGTGAGCATCTCATCCCTGCATTATCCGCGATTCACCTCTTCCTCACCCAGCCAGCGCCCCAAATTTTCCGCCACAAATTCATCATCCACCAAGCAAGGATAAGCTGCACTCACTCGGTCCAATTCTTCCGCTTGCCTCGGTGACAACACTTCGTCCGGATTCAAACAACGATTGCTCGGCACCAGTCCCTGACGCCGCAATACTTCCATGATGCCAGGAATACATCCGGCAAAACCATTAGCCGCATCAAAAACAGCCGCGTTGGCATCGGTCAATTCTACATTTTTGCTCAACCATCGAGAATCAATCATTCCTCCACTTGCACGCACTCGTTTTATATCCTCCAATAATTGCACCGCCCGCTCGGTCCACACGCCCCACTGCCCTAACAAACCTCCGACGATATATTTGCTTCTGCCTTGATGACAAAACGGCGTCAATAAATCCACAATGATATTGTCATCGTTGCCCGTATATAAAGCCACATCCTCTCGTCCCGAATCCATCAAAGCCCTTACCGCATCCCAGGTATAATAGCGATTAAAAGGAGCCATCTTAACCGCCACCACATTTTCGATAGCAAAAAAATGCCTCCAAAATTCATAACTTAATACCTGACCTCCAATCGAAGGTTGCAGATAAAACCCAATCACCGGCATCTGCTCAGCCACCCGCTGACAATGCAGCACCATTTCATCTTCCGACTTCCCTTTCAACGCAGTCAAACTCAGCAGTGCCGCTTCGTAGCCAAAATCACGTGCCAGCTCCACCTCGTCCAAAGCCTGTTTCGTTGCCCCGCAAATCCCCGCGATTTTCACAAAACGTCGCCCATTTTCACCCAAATACTCATCCAAAGTTTCGCTCGCCAACCGCAGCACCGGCTCGAACAAACCGAACTCCGGCTCTCGAATTTCGAACTGGGTGGAATGCACCCCGACCGCCAAACCTCCAACGCCGGCATCGGCATAATAGCGCAACAAAGCCCGCTGATGTTTTTCCGCCCAGGAGCCGTCCTCATTCAAAGCCAGCGGCAAAGCCGGAATCACCAATCCTTGCAACAGTTGTGTGCGTATATCTGTCATAATAAAATTTCAGTATTTTCCATCGCGAGTTTCAAAGTGAGTCGGCTTGCCTAAAGATTCTCCACCGGATTGCAACCAGGCCGCCGTCCACTCGATCATCTGCTCAATCGACACCTCCGGTTTACCAAAAAGTTCACACGCTTTGCTGGAGTCGCTCAGCCAGCCCAACTCAGCTTCCTCTCCTTCAATCTCCACATCCATTGCCAATGCCTCACCAAAACGAATCGCCAGATCCCGCACCGACAAAATTTCCGCCCCCGTCACATTAAGCACAAAGGCAGGCGCCGCCGCATGATTCAATGCCTGGATGCAATGGGCAATCGCATCACGCTGCCAAATGAGATTCACATAACCCATGCTCACATCCACCGGCTGTCCCACGATCACTTTTTGTGCGATGTCGTGCAGCACTCCGTAACGCAGATCAATCGCGTAGTTCAAGCGGATCAGCGAACACTTCGTCCCCCACTGCTCGCCTGCTTGAACAAAAGCCTGCTCCCTTCCCAAACAGGAACGGGCATAATCCCCCGTCGGCTTCACCTCCCCCGCGCTCTCCGACGATCCACCTGACTCGCAAGTTGTGAAAGAATACACACAGCCGGTGGAAAGCGCAACCACCCGCGAGTTCCGAAAACGCGAAGCCACCAAAGTCGGCATCTCGACATTCATTTTATTCAGTAATTCAGGATCGTGGGATGTACCGAATTTCACCCCCGCCAGAAAAATAACCGACGGTGCATCCGGCAAAGCATCGAGCTGCGGTTGATCGCACAAGTCCGCCGCAATCGTGTGCAACCCTTCTCTCTCAAAAACATCGCGAGCGCCCTCACCACCAAAACGCGACACCGCAATCACTTCCCGCTTTACCCCGCCTGATTCCTGTAGCTCTTCAAAAGCCCGCTGCAACATCAGGCAAACATGTAAGCCCATCTTGCCGCCAGCCCCCAGCACCAGCACATCGCCCTCACTAGCTTGCAAACTCTCCAATACCGCCTGGCTGGGACGACTCATAAACTCATCCAATGCCTGGGAGTGAACTTTAAAAGGAAGCGATATTTTGTTCATGGGGATAGACTGATAAATACAATAACCAGCTTAAATTTGCACCTATCGTTAGATTCAACATGGACAAGCGCAGCGCGTTCATGTACATTTTCAACTATCGAAGGGATCCCACATCATCACGATTGGCCACTACTGCTTGACGACCAGTTTGCCTTGCAGGTGCATTGGTTTGGTCGTTTTGCCGGTTTTCCGGATTGGCAAATCAAGCGCACCCGACTGACAGCTCACATGCTGGCATTTTTTTTCGTCGAACACTCCTGCTGTGTTTGCATCCTGAACGGGCGTGATTACCAACTCAAGCAGGGCGAACTTTTCATTATTCGCGGAGGCGATCAATTCTCTTTCCATCATGATGCCAAGCAGCCCGTCAGTATTCTAAGCGCCTGTTTGGCCTTGGGGCAAAGCGGTGAGCCGAACACCCTGTTTCATCGTAATCTGCCCAGAAAAAATCAATGGCCTTCGCTCGACGACTACCGCAGGGAATTTGAAAAGGTGATGCAGATTCTCACCACGACTGGAGCAGTGGGCAGTCAATTACGCACCACAGGAGCTGTGCTGCAGTGGCTGGCTTACGTTTTACACGAGCTCAAGGCTCCATTTGCTTCCGGCTACGATTCTCC
>JAJRVS010000011.1 GCA_024277195.1 Verrucomicrobiota bacterium
ATGCAATTATCGGCCGATGAAGCGCTTGATATTTCCAAAGAACGCCCTCACACCCTGGAGATGTTCGGAGTTGGAGAAAAGGCGACTGACTCCTTTGGTCGGCGCTGTCTGTTGGCTCGCCGACTGGTCGAGCGCGGAGTTCGTTTTATTCAAATTTTCCTCGAACAGCAACCGTGGGACAGTCATGTAGACCTCGCGGCTAATCACCGTGCTGCCTGTGAGCGCACCGATAAACCGGTTGCCGGCTTGTTGCAGGACTTGAAACAACGTGGTCTGCTCGACAGCACATTGGTTATATGGGGCGGAGAATTTGGTCGCACGCCTACGTCACAAAAAACCGGTGATCTATACACTGGCCGCGACCACAATATGCAGGCCTTCACTTCGTGGATGGCCGGAGGTGGTATCAAGGGTGGCACCACTTATGGAAAAACCGACGACTTTGGTCATGCGGTGGTGGAGAATCCTGTCAGTGTGCATGACTTTCATGCCACTATCCTACACACCCTCGGACTCGATCACGAAAAGCTATTTTTTAAACGTAATGGATTGCCCGAAAAGCTAACCGGTATTGATCCGCCACGGGTGGTGACTGATATTTTGAGTTGAGGCCCATATAATAATGAAACGACGAACTCTTCTCACCACGGCTTTGGCTGGCTCGGCTGCGGTGTTGGGGCCGTCTGTCATTTGGGCAAAAAATAAAGCAAAGAACACCATCATCGATAGCAATGTCGATTTGTTCCGCTGGCCGTTTCGCCGTTTGCCGCTTGATAATACTGAAAAGCTGGTCAAAAAAATGAGAGCTTTAAACATTGCCCAGGCTTGGGCAGGGAGCTTTGAGGGTATCTTGCAGCGTGATATAGCGGGAGTGAACCAGCGCCTTGCTGAGACTTGTGCGAGACATAAAGAGCTGATTGCCTTTGGATCCATCAATCCGGCTTTGCCGGATTGGGAAAACAGTTTGCGACTATGTCGCGAGACTCACCAAATGCCGGGTATTCGCCTGCATCCGAACTATCACGATTATGCTCTGGATGATCCGCGTTTTGCCCGTTTGTTGGAAGTGGCGGATGAAGCGGGGCTATTGGTTCAGATTGCGGTGACGATGGAAGATGTGCGAACGCAGAATGCTCTGCTTCGAGTTGCTGATGTTGGTTTGAAACCACTGCCGGCGCTGATGAAAAAGCTGCCCGGACTCAGGGTGCAGTTGCTCAACTTACGGCCACGATCGGTATTGCCAACAGGGCTTGCCAATACGCCTAACTTGTGTTTTGACACTGCCCGAGTTGATTCAACTGACGGTGTAGCGAAATTGCTGCGTAGCCTTTCTCGGGGGCGCGTGTTGTTCGGTTCTCACTCTCCCTTTCTCATTCATGAGGCCGCCCTGATTCGTGTTGCTGAAGCACGGTTCACCGATAAGGAACTGCGATTTGTTTTGCGTGACAACGCTGAAAAACAATTAAAGCCATTATGAATACTTCCTTCGGACAGCTTGGTCTGCCTCCCGTTGAGCAGTTGAAAAAATACCGCATCTGGGATTCTTATTTTTTGCCATCCTATTCCAAACCTGGCAGTGACGGCAGTAGCCTGACGATCGCCGACATCGAACGAACTTTGCCAACGATAGAATTGGGGCAATTCGAACGGCTTTGTTTTTTTTCTCATGTGGGTATCGGAACCACCACGGACAAGGTCTTTGAGCAAGCCGTTCGTGCTGATCCCAATTTGATTTTAAAACCACTCGAACGTTGGCCTGAGCTGTTGATCGGAATGATCCAACTCAATCTGAATGACGTGTCGGCTTCATTGGATGCGCTTGATCGCTGGCTGCGCGACGGCCCGATGCTAGGGGTGTATTTTGCCGGTGGTGGGCCGGGAGCTTTGGCCTGTGATCATCCGAATTACGAACCTTTGATTGTGAGGATTGAGGAATTGAAAGGGGTCATCATGCAACACACCTGGTTCATTACCGGAGGCCGGACAAGTCCCACGATTTCAACCCCTATGGAGTTAGCCACTCTGGCGGCAAAGTTTCCCCAACAGAAGTTCATCTGCGCCCATGCCGGGGGCGAATGGGAACGCGGCATCCGGGCAGTTCGAGATTCACCGAATATTCTGGTAGAGACATCAGGCTTTGATGCTACAGCCGGTTTCATCGAAATGGCTGTGCGCGAGCTGGGGGCGCAACGTATAGTTTTTGGCAGTCACTTGCCTTCGCGGTCATTGGGAACAGAGCTGGGTAAAGTGATTGCAGCTGAAATTTCTGAAAAAGATAAGTTCCTGATCCTTGGCGAAAATTATCGCCAATTGCTGAAGCCTATTTTGAAATAGTTGCCTATGCAGAACAACCTTTAACAAGGAGTTTTTTATTTCTCTGGCAGGATCTGTACGGCGTCGATGTGGACGTTGCCGTCGACTCCTTCGTTGCTGAAAATGACGGCAGCGGGTTCACCTTTTTTGAAGGTGTAAACTCCCAGAGTGGCAAAACCTTTGGCTAGGGGTGGTGCGATTTTTTGGTTCACCCGGGTGGTCTTTTTGCCATCGGCGCTGATTACAGTAATTGGGGTTTTTGATGAGCGGTTTTCGTGGGCTTGCCAGGAAACCCTCACTTCGTATTGACCGTTTCTGGGCACTTGGAACTCGAAGCGCGCTTCGTTTTTTCCAGCACGGCTGGCGTAGTGGTAACCGTAATCGACGTAGTTTTTCAAGCCTTCGCCTTCAGTCCATTTGCCGCTGAGTTTGGCTTCACGGTCGTCGATGACGATTCCGCTCAGCGACGCTTTGGTGACAAAGTCTGCGGGTGAGGCGGAGAGGTGCGGCAGTTTGGCATCATCGTAGAAATCTCCTTTTAGGGAGTCACGACGGATGTAACCGGGTTGCTGTAACAAGGTGATCAGTTTGTCGAGGTATTTGGAATACACGTCCCGCGGTGAGCAATTGTACTG
>JAJRVS010000328.1 GCA_024277195.1 Verrucomicrobiota bacterium
GGAATTTGCTTCTCAAGCTTTTAATCAATTGAGAATTGGTTTTTAAGGATTTTATAGGCACTCTGGCTTCGAGCAGGATTTGAAGAGAGTTGAACCGCTCAGCTTTCTGTCTGCGGCGTCAATTCGTTCCGCAAATGTAGCGGCTGCCACTCCAGATAGGTCAGCGAGCGCCACACCCATTCCGCCGGGCCGAAACAGAAACGTCTCGACCACCACTGGCAGACAATCACCTGTGCACTAAAGATCACCACCGCCCAGACCGTGACTGCGACTGGGCCTATTCGAAAAACCTGACCGAAGCCAAAACCGTAAAACAAAGTGGAAAAGATCAGGGTCTGAGTCAGATAAACAGTTAGGGCGAGACGACCGACGGCGGCCAAGGGCGCGAGCAGGACTCTGCCGCGGGGAGTCTGCATTGCGAGAACGAGTGTCGCTGCATAGCCAAGAGCGAGCGCAGGAGCCCCAAAAGCGAAGATCAGATCGCCGGCGAGTTGTATTCCCAGTCCCACTTGCTGCGGCCGGAACACCGCGTAACCTGTGGTAGCGGCGAGAACTCGCTCCGCCAACATGGCCGCGAACCCCAAACCCAGGCCCCAGTTACGCATGTGTTTAATGACGCTCACATGACCGGGGATGTCACTTAGGACACCGGATCGACCTATTAAGAATCCGAGCAGGAACATCGCAAAGACCGCAAGGCCAGATTCCGGCGTGGAGATGTCCTCGAAAGGATCTGCGGGAATCGCGCTCGCGTTGTCTATCATCACCTCGGCGAGCGACCCAATGGCGTAAACCTCCGTTTGCCGCGCACGCTCGAGCTCAGCCTTGGCTTCGGCAACGCTTTCACCCCCTTCCCGCTCAGGGCTCAGTACGAGACGAGTCACGGGAAAAATCAGCATGAGCCCTACAGCCATGACAAGTAGAATCTTCGTAGATAAACAGCGCAACAAGAGCAGTCCGAGTCCAAGCTCCGCGTAGAGCATCAGAATATCGCCATCGAAAAGCAGCGCGTGAGCAGTGCCAAAGGCAAAAAGCACGGCCAGCCGACGGAGGTAGATGAAACGAATACGCAGGTTCCGCGCGTCGTCGCGCTGTAACTGCAAAGCGAAGCCGAACAGCATAGCAAATAGGATCCACGACTTCGACTGCAAGAACACACGCATCAAAGCAAACGCCACTTGGTCGCCCTGGGAATTCCATGCGATCGACTCGGCGCCAAAATTATAGAGGTTCACCAACAGCACACCTAAGAGGGCAAAGCCGCGAACGATGTCGATTTCGACGATGCGAGCAGCCGGGGCAAGCGGCCCAGGCAGCGTTCGACTCAACGCAGATGGTTTGTGGACTTGTTTCATCTCTATGTCATTGAGCTGACCCCCGATCTTCGATCAGTGGAACGCTGAGTTAGAGTTCTCAAAAAATCCCTGCCCTGGAAACGATGTCTGTATTTTTTAGCAGAATAAAATACATTCCCGTGACCGATATCCTAGCCGAGCCACTCACCTTTCGTCCACCACTTTCTATCGTCCGAATCGACGAAATTTTAAAAAGCCTTCCATTTCCAAAGTTATCTTGAGACGCTCACCTGCATCACTCAACCCCTTCTTTAAAACCGATTATTTTTTTCTCTTACGGTGGTTTTTTGCTGAATGTTTTTGCCTTTCAGCTTTAGCTGTATCTTCGAACTTTTTCCGCTTGGCCTCTGCCTTCTCCTGCTCTGCGCGTTGCCGCGCAGCTTTCTCCGCCCGCCGCCGACTGTCCCGCTGGGCTTTCTCCTTTTGTTGATGGGCGCGTTCTTTTGCCTCTTCCTGTCGCTGACGGGATTGTTGTTCTGCCTTTTTAGCGGCCTGTTCGGCAGCTCTCTTACGCGTATCCATCTCTACTTTTTTGCGCTGCGATTCTGCTCGAGCTTTTGTTTGTTCGGCACGCTGTTTTACAGCGGCCAATGCAAGCTGCTGGCGCTGCTCAAACTCCTTTTTCCTACGCAGGTTCTCTTCACGCATTTTTGTCTCCGCAGCTTGTCGGAGTTTCTGCAAATCAGCTTTTTGTTTGGCCTCTACCATCAGTGCACGCTGCCGTTGCTCCATCGCCACCTTACGACGCTGTGTTTCAGCCCGCGCTTTTTCCTCCTCAACTTGTTGGCGTTTCCGCAGCTCAACTTTTTGCTTGGTCTCGACCACCAATCCACGCTGACGTTGCTCCATCTCCCCCTTACGTCGCTGTGATTCTGCCTGCTCTTTTTCCTCTTCAACTTGCTGGCGTTTCTGCAACTCCGCCTTTTGTTTGTCCTCTGCCAGCAATTCACGCTTACGCTGTTTCATCTCCTCCATGCGACGCTCTAATTCGGCTCGTGCTGAGTTTTTTCTCTGCTCAACTCTCAGCCCCTGCTGTTTTTGTTCCTCTTCGTCATTTTTTACCGCCTGCTGAGAAATATCTTTCTTTGCTACCGCATGCGACTGCTCTTTTTTTGCAACGGCTTTCACTTGCTGACGCTCGGACTGCGATACTTTCCCCCCCGTCTCTTCTCCTAATGAATGCTGCCCTCTTCCCCATGACGATTTTATTAGTTTCGATGACTTCTTGCCCAACAGGAGCACTCCCTTTTTACCATTCAAAGCATGTTGTTTTTTCACTAAAACCTGAGCGGAGTTTTCCACTTTGACCTCTTTGCCCGGATCACCACGTTTATCCCCAACCATCGACAGGGTGCCACTGGATTTGGTTTCCTTGACCTCTCCAGCCAGTTTTTGTTTAGGTTTCCCAGCCACTTTGCTAACATTTACCCGACCTGGATCCCCGATTTTCCTCGCGGATTTCTCCCGATGTTTGTGTGCATCCGCCCCAAGAATATTCGCACGATGTCTCAACAAAGCCTGATGCCCGTCTTTTGACTTGAGAGCTTGCATGGCTGCTTGCTGTCGTTTCACACTGCCTAAGTTGAAACGTTTCTTCACCTCCTGATGCATTGTTTTGCCGCCATGCACCACTTTCAACTTACCTAGATGACCCTCCACATGAATCGGACGCACCACCGGATTCCAGGCAGCTTTCACCTTGGGAGCAAAAATCTGCAAATTTCTATCCTCTATCCAGTGATTTTTTCTATACTTGATAACATGTCGAGCATGCAAGTTGAGCTTGTAGTTTTTGAACGCATGAGCGTTGTGCCGCTTGACCCATTCCAAACCCGGACCTTCACTGTGAATCATGGAATCACTGACATGAATCCGAGTCACATTACGTGTGTGGATGATAATCGAAGGCACCTGCGCCGGCGGCACACAATAGACTTCAACGGGTTCATGGAAATGCTCCACGGGAACAAAAGAATACGATTCGGGCGAACTGTCATAATACGAATCGGATCTGCCATCATAAGAATAATCCTCATCATAAACAGTTTCAGGCGGCAATGGCGCCCAACCCAGATACTCCTCATTTGAACGCCACGACACCCAAGCCGGCGCCCAGTCTTCACCCGGAATCCACACCCAACCGCGCTGCTGCGACAAAGCCCAACGACCATAGTGATAAACCGCCCAGCCAAACGGCTCATCTGATACCCAGGTCCAACCCTGATCCGAATACAACCACCGTCCACGAGTATAAGGCCGCCAATCCGGCTGCACTTCCAAACTTGCCGGTTGCCAAACGTATCCGTATTCATCTGTTTCAAACCATTGGCCATAACGTGATAACTCGACAAAAAATACCTGGAAATCCTGCCTCTCAAGAGCCTGTTGCAAGATTTCTTGATGCTGCTCTTGATGCGAATCATCCGCAAGCACAGGCTGTGTCAACTTTTCTTCCTCCAATGCTACAGGTTCAGCCACTAAACTTTCGCTACTGCCTTCTTCTGATTGTACAATCTCTGATTTTTCAATGCTCTCAGTAGCATCGCTCAGATCCAGATTCCTGCGATTGAGATCTACTTCCTCTTTAATACGTTTTAAATCCTGTCGCATCACAAGCAGTTCTGCCTCCATTTTTCTACTCTCAGCCTTTTTTGATTCCAACTCTAATTGCTCGGCATTTATTCCCACTTCCTTTGGCTCCGTTGCTTTTTCACAACTCATTAACAATATATTTGCCGTGCAGCAAATCACTAATTTTAGGGTCTTTGTTACAATTTTCATCATCGGGCTAAGTTCATTTCTCCCCATTGGACTGAAACCAATGCAAAAAATTCACCTAGCTTCCCTTCAATTTTTCACCTTTTCCACTACTGGCCGATTGCCAGCCAATTATCACCAAATCCCTATTGCAGAAGGCTTAAATTCCTATAGCTCCCACAGTTTCAACAAGTTAAATCACTAAAAATTTAATTTATTCTTGACTAGGAGCTCGCAAATTCCTAAGATCAATTATTGTGGAAACTTACCTAACAGAACTTCTGGACCACAAGGGGGGAGCTGTTTTTGCAATTTCTCCTGAAACAAGCGTCAAAGCTGCCGCTATCAAAATGAAGCAGAAAAAGGTCGGGGCG
Organism: Verrucomicrobiota bacterium; assembly: GCA_024277195.1. GTDB lineage: Bacteria > Verrucomicrobiota > Verrucomicrobiia > Verrucomicrobiales > DEV007 > JAADHD01. The sequence continues at coordinate 4,487 of JAJRVS010000328.1, forward strand.
CTGCTAGTGATGAGCGAAGGGGAAATGCTCGGCATATTTACTGAGCGGGACATTCTCACCAAAGTGGTCGCCAAAGGCCTTGACGCCTCGAAAATCGATGTGCACCGGATCATGACAAGAAACGTGGTGGTCATCGAACCACACCGAACCGTTCGCGAAGCGATGCAAATCGTAACTGAGAGAAAACTGCGGCATCTGCCTGTGGTCAAAAACGGCAAACTCATCGGGATGCTATCAGGAGGTGATCTCACTAGATCTGTAGTCGCCGAAGCCGAAGGCTTCATCGACACTCTCTACGAATATATCCACGGCTCTTACCCAGCTTAAAGGCCGCGGTGCTAAAGATACTTCTCTATGATTTAGAGAACACACAGTGGGCAGTTAGCTTACATTATATTCGTGGACATCGTTTTTTTATTTCCATTGCTCCACTTTCGATGTTAAGGATTTTTTATAATAAGTCGCGCACAATTACAGCGGCGATTAAAAACTCCATTTCCAATAACCATGATTCTTACCAATATCGAGTCTATCCCCAGCAAAAACATTGTTGAACATTACGGCTTAGTGCAAGGAAGCACGATCAGAGCCAAACATGTCGGTCGCGACCTGATGGCCGGGCTAAAAAACATCGTTGGAGGCGAACTAAAGGGTTACACCGAACTGATGAAAGAGGCCCGCCAGCAAGCGACTGACCGCATGGTCGAGCAAGCCCAAGAGCTAGGCGCCAACGCCATCATCAATGTGCGTTTTACCACCACTTCCGTCTCCCAGGGAGCCGCAGAAATGCTGGCTTATGGAACTGCAGTTCGTTGCGAATAAGGCTAACTTTATGGAACCCCAACCAGACTCTATTTTAGTTGGCCTGCTGGTGCTGTTCTTCTACAGCCTGCCGATTCTGCTGTTGATCGCTACTTGGATCATTGGTCGGACAATCGAAAAACGCCATTATCAGGACATCCGCCAACGCGAAGATCGCTGGCATCAGGTTCCTGCCACCAATGGCAAACCAACTCCCGACTTGCCACAGATTGCCTCTTCTGAGCTAGTGGTTGGCTCGGTTGTAGTTTCCGTCGATCATTTCAAACGCTGGTTGACCGGCTTCCGAAAAATCTTCGGTGGTGAGATGAAAAGTTATTCCTCGGTGATCGATCGCGGACGACGTGAAGCGATATTACGAATGAAAGAAGCTTGTCCGGAAGCAGATATGTTTGTCAATTGCCGCATCATGACTTCGACGATTTCCAATGGCAAAGGCAAAGCCATCGGCTGCTCTGAAGTTCTAGCCTACGCGACAGCCCTGCGTTTTCAACCAAGCGACGAATGAACTTCGTTGCCAGGAAGCTCGAAAAAACCGCTGACAATTCCAGCGGTTCCGAGCGCTGGAGAGATCGGCTCAAAAACCTGGCTCTGATCATCGTCGGTATGACGATACTTTATCTGATGCTCGGTGCTGTAGCCGATTTTGCCGCATTGAGAATAAGTGACGAAACCGAAGCCCGAATATTCAAACTCCCGGACTCCATTGATGCAGGCGACGCCCCTGCCGAATTTGCTGAAGCAAAACTCATTTTTGCCAAACTCATCCAACAGACCGGACTTAGAAAGCTGCCTTACCGCTTGATTTACCTCGATGACGACGAGCCCAATGCTTTTGCTGTTCCTGGCGGCGGGGTCATAGTGACACGCGGCCTGCTTGAACTATCAAACAACCCTACGGCCCTGGCCTTTGTGCTAGGGCACGAGCTTGGACACCACCAGCACCGTCACACCCTCAAAGGGGTCGGCCGTCAGGCTCTTATCCGGTTCACCTTTGCTGCCCTTTTTGATAGTGGTGGGGTTGTAGGCAGAATGGTCGATGTAGCTGAATCCCAACACTCCCAAACTGCAGAAAAGCAGGCGGATGATTTTGGTTTTCGTTTGGCTCACGCGGCCTATGGTGATGCCGAAGGCTACCTCGATTTTTTCGAAGAACTTCATGCCCGTTATAATAATCAATCGGCCTACTGGCTCCAATTTGTAAACAGTCATCCTCCAACAGAAGACCGGCTAAAACATTTACAACGCTTGGCACGAGAGCTGAAAGAATAGTCCCTTCACGCTCTGCGGAAACCTGCTTTGAGCTCTGCGATACTGGTCACTTTTAGCAAAATCACCAACACGCCATACATCAGCATTCCAGCTGAAACGATAACGCCAAGCACGCTCAAACGGATCACCAGATTGTAACCTCCGGTCAACCACTCCGATCCCCATTGAGCCAAAAACCAAACCCCGACCCCCATGATAGCACTAGCTATCAACATACCGGTCAGACGCTTGCTAAAGCCGCTTTGCAGTTTCAAAAATTGATCACGCCGCAATTTTATTGCCAATAATATTACCGTAACCCATCCTGCTATCGATGTTGCCAAGGCACAGCCCACGTGTTTGATAAAATAAAATAAAATAATACTCAATACGATATTTGTGATTGCAGAAACCAGAGTGTAATGCATGGGAGTTTTGGTATCCTCGCGGGCAAAAAATGCAGTTTGTAAAACACGTGCCAGTATATAAGCCGGAGCCCCCAGTGCAAACGCCCTTAATGCAAGCCCCGCCTGATGAGCTGCTTCGGATGTGAATTCACCCCCTTGAAACAGGCCATGCATGATCTCTTCCGGTATGACGATCATCGCTACCATCGCCGGCAAACTCAATAACAAAGACATCTCGATGCCATGCGCCAATGATGATTTGGCTTGATCTTCTTGCCCTCCTCTTAGTTTTCTAGTAATTTCTGGTAATAAAACAATACCAAATGCCACACCGATCAAACCTAGCGGAAGTTGGTTCACCCGATCTGAATAATACAGATAAGGCACCGCCTCTGGCTGAAAAGAGGCAACTGACTGACCTACAATTAAGTTAAGTTGCTGAATTCCAGCACTCGCCAAACCTGGTAACATCAATATCCCCAATTTTTTGACATCACTGTCGACACAAAGTTTCGCGGGTCGAATACGAATACCCCTGCGCCAACAAGCAAACATCACGACAAATAATTGTAGCACTCCCGCTATCAGCACGGACCAAGACAAAACGTATTCCGGATTACCGGTTTTTGGTACCACAAAAAATAATCCATTCAGAAAAACAATGTTTAATACAACATACGCAAACGCCGGAGGCCCGAATACTCGCTGACTATTCAACATGCCGCTAAACGCCGCCACCAGACAAATGAATATCAAATAAGCTGTAGTGATCCGAGAAAGGTTCACCGCTAGATCAAATTTTTCCCCTGTGTACCCCCTCGCCACCAAACGGGTAATCGGCTCCATAAAAACATAAGCTAAAACAGCTAAAACAGTAAGAATCAAAGCCATGATTGTCACTGTCCGAGCAGCAAAAAGATCGGCTTTTTGTTTGCCGTTTTCTTCTATTTTCCTGCTGTAAAGCGGCACAAAAGCTGCGTTGAAAGCACCCTCTCCAAATAGACGTCTAAACAAATTTGGGAACCTAAAAGCGGCAACCCAAGCTTCCATTGCAATACCAGTCCCCAAGTATCGGGCAATAACCATATCGCGGGTAAAGCCCAAAATACGGCTCAATAACATGAACCCGCTCACCGTCGATAATGATCGCATCATTCCCATAATCTCTACCTAGCTGTTATCTCTACGAATGCGTTCCACTCTTTCTTTCACCGCCATCATTATCTAAGCCCTAACAAAAAAGCTATCACCTCCTCCCCCACCACTAATCCTTGATCGATGCCCGTTGCAAGCGCTCCATGATCGCAGCCCCCGCCCCAAAAGTAGAAAC
>JAJRVS010000329.1 GCA_024277195.1 Verrucomicrobiota bacterium
TGAGTATAAATATTCGACATCGACCCGCCTGGCATCGCCGCCAACATCACAAAACCCACCACGATCTCCGAGGGTAGCTTGATGAAATATATCATCAACATCGTGATCAGTGGAATACCTATCAACTGGTAAAGTATTCCCGTAACCATGGGTTTTGGCTCCAATACAAGCTCAACAAAATCCCGCGGGCGCATCACCATGCCCATTCCTAACATGGCCAACACCAACTGTGCTGAAGCAACCAGGTGATGATACTTAGGGTATTGGTTTAGCAAGTCGTCAATCATATAAAGAACATTGATGGATTAGGCTTTCAGCCCTAATCTTCATGGATTTTTATTACTCCACCGCATCCTTATGCAAAGAGGACAAACCTCCAATCCAAGTACAAAGAAAGGTTAACACTCCACCACCCAACAGCAAGGTAACAGACCATTCTGCCATCTCGGCACTGGAGCGAACCCCCTCCGCAATCGCTACCCCCAAACCTACAAGATACACATATGCCATTATGCTGCCGAACACCCACCTCCCCCGTTTCGACTCATTGGTCAACGCCAATGTCGCAGGCAAAGTTCCGGCGCACAAAGCTCCACCGATTATCATCAAGGGCACAAGCTCCCACACAGCTCCCACAATCGCCAAAGCTATCCCTAACAACAAACCTCCACCCACAGCCAAGCCGTCCAGTTTTTCTGTTTTTTTTAATGCTATTCGGGCAGAACGATCCAATAAAATCAAAAAATGCCCAATACCTGGAGCCAACCAGCCCCATAACACAAAAATTAAATACACCCCAGCAAACACCACTGCCAAAATTGGATGAATTTGCCTTAAAATGGCTACCCCGAAACGATAGGCCAAATAAAACCCGATGACGATTGCCCAGCGTGCTTTTTCAGTAAAACGCTGCATGAAAAAGCAGTATTTTAAATAAGTCTGATAAAAAGCCGAACGTGCGGCAAACGATTCTATCAAGCCTTCACGCGCTCCTTCAAAAGTGGGGTCAATCCTCAAGGATTCTTTAAAATGCTCTTCTGCTTTTTTATAATCGTTTTTCTGTAAAGCCGACCAAGCCGCGTTGTAGTGAGCCAGAGCGTCTTCGGGATTATCCGCCAACAGCTGGTCCACCCGCTGTTCATTCTCCGACACTTTGCCCTGCAAGCGCAAACACATCGCCAGAAGGTTTCCTGCGAAACTGTTATCCCCATCCAGATCCAAAGACTGTTTTGCCTGCTGCTCCGCATCCGCCCAACGCTCCAAACTCATGTATGCCTGCGCTTTGCTCGCATAGGTAAAAGCATCCTCCGGCTCCAAGGCAATCGCCTCATCCGCAGCGACCAAAGCCTCTTTACCCCGATCCAAACGACAAAGAACCAAAGCACGCAAAGCCCTGTGATTGCCATATTCCGGATCCAATTTGATCGCTTCATCGATAGCTATCAGAGCATCCTTACGACGCCCCTCCATTTCCAACAAACACATCGACAAGTCTGCGTAAACTGCATCGCTTTCCGGATTTACCGCAATCGCCTCTTTGAAAAATGCCGCCGCTTCTTCATAACGTCCCTGTTGGAACATCAACTCTCCGCGCATATACTGATCTTGCCCCTCAATCATCTATTTTTTAATCCCCAGATAGTCCAACACTTCATCGTAAAAGCCACTTTGATTAGCATACAATGCATAATTTTTAGCACTCTCAAACCACTTGCGTGTCGAGGGTTTTACCAGCTTGGCCGTTTTTGCCAACTGCTTGCTTGTGATCGGAACAATTTTTCCAGATTTCATCGCTTCCGTCAAAGCAAGCTCGGTGGCTTGATCAAACACCGCCTTGATATCCGCACCGGAGAAATCCTTGGTTCGTTTCGCCAAGGCCTTAGCATCCAATCCGGCAACAGGCTTGCCCTCTGCTATGATATTAACGATGTCCACCCGTGCCGGCGCATCCGGAGGAGGCACAAAAATAAGCCGGTCAAAACGACCTGGCCTCAGAAAAGCTGAATCCAAATGCCACGGAACATTAGTCGCCCCCAATACCAACACCCCGTCGTTCTCCTCCATGCTGCCATCGAGTTCGGCAAGGAACTGATTGATCAAAGTCCTACCCGCTGATGCCCGCAGGTCTTTCCGATCCGCCGCCAAAGCATCGATCTCGTCAAAAAACAACACAGAGGGGGCATGGCGACGTGCCAATTCAAAAAGCTCATGCAGCTTCTCTTCACTTTTCCCCATCCACATATCGAGGATTTGATGAAGACCCACAGAAATAAACTTGGCATTGATCTCCCCTGCCGTAGCGCGACTGATCAAAGTTTTCCCGCACCCTGGGGGCCCGTATAACAAAACACCCCCGCCTGCTTTTTTCCCATAAGCTTCGAACAGTTCCTTATTCTGTAACGGGTATAGGATTTTCATACGAATATCCTCCTTCACCGTTTCCATGCCGCCCACTTTGGAAAAATTCACATCTGCCTTTTCTACAAAATCGATTTCCAAATCATCAAAAATGCCATCGGCATCATTCAGATCTTCCTCACTGGATTCAAACTCAGCCTGCCACCCTTCCGCCGTTTGCGCTGTAGGTTTCCCCCTATCAGTTTCGACCAAAGCTTCCCCTCCCGCCTGCTTAATCCGCAGCAACAGATCCTCATCCACCAAAGCCACATCAATCGAAATCGCCTGCTCGTAATATTTACGGGCATCCGGCCCATTGTCCTCTGTCAGAGCCAGTTTGCTTCTCAAAAACCAAGCCGGCGCATGCTCTGGAACCTCTTCACAAAGTTGCTCCAAACGGATAATCGCCTCTGAGCTTTTTCCATTCAACTCCAGTATCCGGGCAATGCCCACCTTGGCATCAGGGTTGTTCGGCTCAATACTCAAAGCCTGCTCAAAAGCCCCACGAGCCTCATCCAACGAAAATTGATCCAAATATGCCCCCGCCAACATCAGGATCAAGGGAGTGTTATTAGGAGAAACGGCTAAAGCCTGTTTTAAAGATTCTATGTCTGCCATGTGAGGTGAGAATGAAGCCTATCCCGGTGCCTACACAAACGAATTTTTATTTCGCCAGCTAAAGCGCAATATCACATGAGCCCACAAGGCTGTCATTGACTCTGCCCTCGCTGTGGATACTGTCTGCGGCAGGAGATTGCCCGCAAAAAGCTTGAACAAAAAGCGCGACACGGCGGCCAATCGAATGTTTGATAGAAATCACTACCATGGCAGAGAACAGCGAACGTAAAACTTTGGATGAAAGAGCGCAGATGTCAGACATCGAGCGTCTGCGTCACTCCTGCGCTCATGTGATGGCAACCGCCATTGCCAAACTTTGGCCGGATGCGGAATTCGCCTACGGCCCCCCAGTAGAAAACGGTTTTTATTACGACGTTGATCTGAAGCACCGCATCACGCCGGAGGACTTCCCAAAAATCGAAAAAGAAATGAAAGCGGTGGTGAAAGCCAACCAGACTTTCGAAAAAGAACTGCTTTCCCGCGCAGAAGCCATGGCTCTGGCTGAAAGCGGGCGTCTCGGCGCTCTCGCCGAAAGAGAACAACCCAGCCGTTTCAAAATCGATCTCTTGAACGACATCCCGGAAGACGAAGAAATCTCGGTCTATAAAAATGGTGACTTCTGGGATCTCTGCGCCGGCCCGCATGTCGGGCGCACCGGCAATTGCAAGGCACACAAAATCATGTCCGTCGCCTCGGCTTTTTACAAAGGCGACGCGGCCAATCCCCAATTGCAACGCGTTTACGGAACTTGTTTCAAAAACCGCATCCTGCTGGACGAACACCTCGAGAAACTCGAAGAAGCCAAAAAACGCGATCACCGCAGGATCGGCAAAGATTTAAAATTGTTTCACATCGACGAGGCGGTCGGTCAGGGCCTAGTTCTGTGGTTGCCCAATGGTGCGATCGTGCGTCAGGAGTTGCAAAATTTCATCGGCGAGCAATTAAACCGCCAAGGCTACCAGCAAGTTTTCACTCCCCACATCGGCAAACTGGATCTTTACCGCACTAGCGGTCACTTCCCTTATTATTCCGACTCGCAGTTCACTCCCATCGTCGAACGCGATGCGCTGAACAAACTGGCGGACGAAGGTTGCGCCTGCGGTGAGTTGTCCAACCAACTCAACGATGGCATCATCGACGGCTTTTTGCTGAAACCGATGAACTGCCCTCATCACATCAAGATTTTCCAAAGCCAACACCACTCCTACCGCGACATGCCGGTGCGTCTGGCCGAATTCGGCACCGTTTACCGCTGGGAACAAAGTGGCGAGCTCAACGGCATGACCCGGGTGAGAGGTTTCACTCAGGATGACGCCCACCTCTTCTGTATCGATGATCAGGTGCAGGAAGAAATTGCGGGCTGCTTGGAGCTGGTGCGAATTATTTTCGAGACCCTCGGCATGAAGGACTACCGCGTGCGCATCGGCTTGCGCGATCCCAACTCCGACAAATACGCCGGAGATCCTGCCAACTGGGACCGCGCGGAAAACGCGCTGCGCGAAGCGGCCAAAGAGCTCGGTTCGCCTTACACCGAAGAACTCGGAGAAGCGGCATTTTACGGCCCTAAAATGGATTTTGTGGTGAAAGATGTGATCGGACGCGAGTGGCAACTCGGCACGGTGCAGGTGGACTACAGCCTGCCCGAGCGTTTCAACCTATCCTACATCGGCCCCGACAACCAACCGCACCGCCCTGTGATGATCCACCGCGCGCCCTTCGGCTCGATGGAACGTTTTGTCGGAGTTTTGATCGAACACTTTGCCGGCAAATTCCCCACTTGGCTGGCTCCGGAGCAAGTCCGCATCCTGCCAATCTCGGAAAAATACCTCGATTACGCCAGCGAAGTGGAAAACGAGCTGAAAGCTGCCGGGGTTCGGGCCTCCGTTGATCACCACAATGAAAAGATCGGCGCAAAAATACGCCTTGCCCAACTCGCAAAAGTTTCTTATATGTTGGTTATTGGAGAGCGTGAACAAGAGTCTAAGCAAATTTCAATTCGTCACCGCGACCGCGGCGACGAAGGAGCAATGGACGTATCCGCGTTCCGCGATCGTATCGTGGAAGAGATCAAAACGCGGGCCTTGTGATTTTTTATGGGAGTGAAGTGGACAGATTCTAGCTGCCGTCCTTTTCCGAAAGGACTGACCTGCGAACCGCTTGCGTCTAGCGCCAGCACCTTGACCGTTGTCAAAACGGCTAATAAAGAAGGTTGCTTTTCCATCAAGAAATGAACAATGTTATCTTTCAGGTATCCAAATGATGCCTACATACCAAACCAACAAAACCAACCAGGAGGACCCTACCTATCGCCAAAAAGAAAAAACGTAGATTCACCCGTGTCCCTAGGATACGAATCAATCACCATATCCGAGTTCCCGAAATCCGTGTGATTTACAAGGAAGTCAACATTGTGATGCAAACCCGCGACGCCCTGGGCAAAGCCAAGGCTCTGGGATTGGACCTGGTTGAGGTCGCTCCAAATGTTCGCCCGCCTGTTTGCCGGATCGTCGATTACGGCAAGTGGAAGTATGAGCAGAAAAAGCAGAAAAAGGAAAATACCCGATCTCGCACCAAAGAGAAAGAGGTCAAATTCCGGGTTCGCATCGAAGCTCACGACTACGAAATCAAATTGCGTCGGGCCGAAGACTTTCTTGCTGGTGGCAACAAATTGAGACTGCAACTGCAGTTCCGTGGACGGGAAAATGCTTTCAAACAACTCGGTGTCGAACTGATGTTGCGAGTGAAAGAAGATCTTTCGTCGATGGCCAACTGCGACCTGGAGCCCAAACTCAGTGGCCGCAGCGTTTTGATGATGATGTCCCCACTGCCCGCCGAGCAACAGGTGCGCAAATGGCGTCGCGAAGAACACGAGGACGAAGACGTCGATCTCGATGCTCATGAAGCAGCCGAAGCTGCGGAAGCCGAAGCTGAAGAGCAGCTGGACGCCGCAGAAGAATCCGACGCCGATCAGGTCGAAGCTGAAGAAGTGGGATCTGAGAAAGCTGACGCTAAAGAATAAAACTCATGACCGAACAGAAACCCAGCATCTTCATAGCAGATGCTGGTTTCTGATTTGCAACTTCCATGACTGTCCGCCGCAAGCTGCTATTGTTTGATATCGATGGCACCCTGCTGCACACTGGCGGCGCTGGCATCTCGGCCATCTATGAAGGCATTCAACAAGCCTTCGATTTGCAGCAGACTGCGGATCAAATGCCGCCGCTGAATCTGGCAGGAGCCACTGACGCGGGTTTGGCGCGCTTTCTATTTGATTACTTTGAAATCGTTCATTCCCCGGAAAACGAACAGGCTTTTTATGACTGTTATCACCAAAGTTTGTCGCGTAATCTAGCCAGTCATGCCGATAACAATGGCGGCCGGCTGCTGCCAGGCATCATCGAATTACTACAGCGCCTTCATGACCACGAGCATTTCTCGCTCGGCCTACTGACCGGCAACATCCAACGCGGAGCCTGGACCAAATTGGAACAATTTGAAATCCGCCATTTTTTCCACACCGGTGCTTTTGGTGATGATCACCACGACCGCAATCAGCTCGGCCCGATTGCCATCGAACGTGCCAGCCAACATTTCGACTGTGACTTCTCTCCGGCCGATACCGTCATCATCGGCGACACCCCCAAGGACATCGCCTGTGCCCGCGCCTGCGGAGCCCATGCCATGGCAGTGGCCACCGGAACTTTTGACCACGCTGAGCTAGCGGCCTTTCAACCCGACCATTTATTCGAAAATTTCACCGACAACGAACCCTTCTTCGAAGCCCTCAAACTCTGAGCAAAGCATTCTCTTTCAATCCCTTGCAATCCGGCAGCCTTTCTGCAAGTCTAAATCAAGCCTCCATCGATCATGCCACCTGCCAACAATATTCACGCCATTCTGGGAACCGACGAAGGGCGGGTCAAAGAAGCCGCTTTGAACTTGTCCAAAAAACTGGCACCCGTCGATGCGGGTGATTTCGGCTTGGAGATTGTCTCCGGTCAGGCAGACAACACCGATCACGCCATACAAATTGTCGGCAGCACCGTTGAAGCGCTGCAAACCCTGCCGTTTTTTGGTGGCGAAAAAGTGGTCTGGTTACAAGGTGCCAATTTTTTCGGTGACAGCCAGACCGGCAAATCCCAAGGAACCCTCGAAGCAACCGACAACTTGATGGCGGTGCTCGAAAGCGGCGTTCCCTCCGATGTCCAATTTATCCTCTCCGCGAGTGAAATCGACAAACGCCGCTCCTTTTACAAAAAACTCAACAAGCTCACCAAAATCACTATTTTTGATAAAGTGGACATCTCCCGTGACGGCTGGGAAAGACAAGTCGGCGGCGATGTCAATCGCCGGGCCCAGCAAATGGGGCTCAGCTTTGCCCCGGGAGCTTCAGAGCAATTTGTCCTCAATGTCGGAGCGGATACCCGTCAACTGAACTCCGAAATGGAAAAACTTTCCATCTATGTCGGTGACCGTCCGGCAAACATCGATGATGTGCGCAAAGTAGTGGCCTCCACCCATGCCGGAGTGATCTGGGAAATCGGCGACGCGCTCACCACCCGCAACCTGCCACGCACCCTGCAACTGATCGACACCCAGTTGCGACGCGGAGAAAACGCCATCGGTCTGCTGCTCGCCGCCATCGTGCCACGCATCCGCCAACTGCTTTACATCCGCGACCTGCTCGAGCGCCATTCTCTCAATACCAGGAATTATAAATCCTTCGAAGCTGACATCAACAATCTGCCTGCCTCGGAAACGCTACACTTCCCGCGCAAAAAAGATGGCAACATCAGTTGTTACCCACATTTTCTTTCAGTTCAGGCTTGCCGTAACTTCAGTGTCAGTGAGCTCAAGGACGCGCTCGAAGAATGCCTCAAGGCCAACCTGCGTTTGATTTCTTCCCCGCTGGATCCGGCCACTGTTCTCAGCCAACTGGTTACCCGTATCCTGATGAATAAAGACCGCTCCCGCTCAGCGGCTTGATCCCCCCTTACCCCCCATCTTTATGCAAGCTCTACTCGTTCCCCTCCTGATCGGTTGCCTCGGCGGCACTATCGCTTCTCTCTGCGGAGTCGGCGGAGGCATCGTCATGGTGCCGGCTTTTGTATTGCTGATGGGAATGGAGCAAAAACAAGCCGTCGCTACTTCCCTAGCAGTGATCGCACCCACCGCCATTGTTGCCATCGCCCGCATCAGCGCCGGCCCTGGCTCCTTGGTGCAGTGGAAAATTTTCATCCCTACCGCCATCGGCGCCTGCCTGATCGCTTTTTTTGCCGCCGATTGGATGAAGAGTTTCAGCAATCAAGCGCTCACCCGCATTTTTGCCGGCGTGCTGATCGTCATCGGATTTTACATGCTGTTCCAAAAACCACGCTGATCCGCGTTACCCCCTCGACTGGAAAAAAGCCAGCGGAAGACAGCTCACCGGATCCCCTCCATCATGACCAAAATACTATTTTGCCTGTCAATCCTATCCCTCGCTGCAATCGCTCACGCTGACGACTGGCCCACTTATCGCGCCGACGCACAGCGCAGTGCTTACACCCGCGAGAAGCTACCCGAAAAACTCACTCTCCAGTGGAGCTACCAAGCCAAACACGCCCCGCGCCCCGCATGGCCAAGTTCCATCCGCCTGAGTTTCGACCGAGCCCATCACTCGGTGATCGCCGGCGGCCAATTGTATTTTGGCAGCTCTGTGGACGGCAAAGTTTACGCACTGGACGCAAAAAGCGGAGCGCCGCTATGGGATTTTTTTACCGACGGCCCGATTCGTTTTGCTCCTGTCGTATGGAAAGACCGCGTATTGGTTGTCAGCGACGACGGTCATCTCTATGCCTTGTCTGCTGCAGATGGAAAACTGCTATGGAAAAAAAGAGGCGGCCCCCAGCACCGTCTGATCCTCGGCAATGCGCGTATGGCCTCGCGATGGCCCGCCCGTGGCGGCCCGGTGGTCGAGGGTAACACGGTTTATTTCGCCTCCGGCATATGGCCGAGTGACGGTCTTTTTTTATACGCCATCGACGCTGAAACGGGCGACACCCAATGGGTTAACAAAGACTCCGGCAGTATGGAAATGGATCAACCCCACGGCGGCGCCAGAGCCAAGAGCGGAGCCTCCGCCCAAGGTTATCTGGTCACCTCCGACCAGCAACTGTTTGTCCCCACCGGACGGGCGGTGCCCGCGACTTTCGGTCTTTCCGATGGCAAATTCAACTACTTCCATTTAAGAAAAAACAGCAAGAACGGTGGCTCGTCGATAATGGCCACCGACTCCCTGTTTTTTAACAGCGGCATGCTTTTCGACAGCCAAAGCGGCTTATCCACTGCCACCCTGGGCAAAGGCCCGGCCGCCAGTTGGCCAGGAGGTATGATCCACGCCTCCGAACAAGGCCTGACCTCCTACCGCTGGATTGATCAAAAAAAGAAAAACCGCAAAGGCAAAAATATTGACTTTCGAGGTATCGAAAAAATCTGGTTCAAACCCGATATTAAAAATGCCATCTCTCTGATAATCGCCGGTGAGAACATCATTTGTGGCGAGCCTGGTCGCATCCAGTTGATCAATAGAACCAGTCAAAAAGTCACCTGGTCTGGCAAAGTTGACGGCCTGCCTCTTGCCCTGGCTGTTGCCGGGCAACGACTGTATGTCGGCACCGACCGCGGCACACTTTATTGTTTCAGTGGTGAAAAAACACCTGCTCCAGCTCTGGCGCAACCCCAGCACAACTCCAGCCCTTACGGTGACAATACTCGTTATGCTAAAGCTGCTCAAGAGATCATTGATAAAACCGGCATCAGCGAAGGATACTGCCTCGATTTCGCCTGCGGCGACGGTGCTTTAGCGTATGAGCTCGCCAAACGCACCCAGCTACAAATCTACGCCGTCGACGATGACCCCCAAAAAGTGGCCGAAGCCCGCCGCAAACTGGATGCCGCTGGATTTTACGGCTCTCGGGTGACGGTCATTCTATCTGACCTTGGAAAAACGCCCTACCCAGATTCCTTTGCCGACCTGGTGGTTTCAGCGCGCTCCCTCGATTCGAACCTGGGCAAACAATACAAACCCGAACGCCAACGCCTGCAACGCCCCTTTGGAGGCATCGCCTGTCTCGGCAACCTTGATGCCATGGAAGTCAAACAACGCGGTGCTCTGGAAGGAGTTGGCAGTTGGACCCATCAATACGCCAATGCAGCCAACACTTCTTGCTCAAGCGACAATAAGCTCAAAGGGCCACTAGAGATGTTATGGTATAAAGACGTGGACTTCGAAATGGCCGACCGCCATACCCGCGCCCCCGCGCCTCTTTTTCATCAGGGCAAATTAGTGGTGATCGGCCTGAATGCGCTGCGCGCCGTGGACGCCTACAACGGTCGTGTTTTATGGGAATACCCACTCCCTGGCATCCTGCTGGATCACAACGAAGAAGAACACAACCTAGGTGTTTCCGGAACCAGTGGAGTTTTCTGCCTGTCTGATGACAGCGTCTTTGTGCGCCGCAAGCACAGTTGTTTGCGCATCAATTTACACAACGGCAAACTGCTGCAGGAATATAAAATTCCCGCCGAACTGAACCAGTCAGAAAACAAACCGGCGCGCTGGGCTTATCTGGCTTACGAAAAAGGAACCCTCTACGGATCCGTCGCCAACCAACAGCACCTGGTGCAAAATCCCCGCTGGCAGTGGGTCGGCGAAATCCCTTGGAACACCGATTCCATGCTCACCGAATCAAGCTCACTGTTCGCTATCGATGTGAAAAGCAGTAAAACAAAATGGAGCTACAACGCCAAAGATTCCATCCGCAACAACGCCATCGCCATTGGCGCCCAGGGTGTGTTTTTGATCGACCGCCCATTAGCTGAAATGGACAAAAAAGAACGTCGACGCCAGAAACCTAATGAAAATCCTCATCCGCAAGGACGCCTAGTTGCCCTCGATACTGAGAAAGGGGAGGTCTTGTGGCAGCAAGACCAAAATATTTATGGAACCATGCTCGCTCTGAGTGCGGAACACGACGCACTGCTGATGGCCTACCAATCCACCACCGACCGGCTGCCCTCCGAAAAAGGTGGTCACATGACTGTGTTCAAAGCATCCAAGGGCGAACGCCTGTGGGATCGTCCCGCCGGATACATCACCCGTCCCTTGATCAATGGCAACACCATTTACGCGCAAGGCGGAGCCTTCCAATCACAGAGTTTCAAAGGCGGAAAAACCGGTTGGGTAAGCCAGCCAGGTGGCAACGGAGCCTGGGACCTGCTCACTGGCGAAGAACGAAATCACAGCCTCGGCCGCTCCTACGGTTGCGGACAAATCGCTGCCAGCACTCATCTGCTGGTCTATCGCTCGGCCACTCTGGGTTACTACGATCTGCAACGCAAGGCAGGAACCGAGAACTACGGTGGTTTGCGGTTAGGCTGTTGGATCAATGCGATTCCCGCAGGTGGTCTGGTGCTGGTTCCCGACGCCACCACCGGTTGCTCATGCAGTTACCTCAACCGCGCTTGGTTCGCCCTCCAGCCCAAGCAATAAGGGACTGGTCGACCCACTCGCTCAACTCGGCGAGCAATTCATCGGCGCTGGGATCGTTCAATGGTTCGTGCAGCACCCCGGGCAGCACACGATAGTTTTTATCCGCCGGGGACAAACCAACCGCTTCAAAAAACTCCCGTGAGAATTCCATTGGACAGATCCGGTCAGCGTCTCCCTGTGTGAGCATCAACCGGGTTGGTTCACTGAACGCCCCAGCACAAGCTGTCACCAACTTGCTGCGTTTCATCAAATCCGCTCCGCATGCCAAACTGATTTTATGATGTTTCAGCGCATCCTCTTTGAACAGCCCTGTCTCTGGGTCCGGCGGAAAACAACGATTCGAGCGCACCCCGGTATCAAGCCGCAAACTAGGAGCAATTTTGGATAACCATTCCCCTATTTTTATTTTTAACAAACCTTGCCCATGAGTTGGACGCAACAGTGGCGAGCTCAGCCAAACAAAAGGGAACTTTGCCGGATAATTGATACCATCTTCACCCAAGGCCGCCTGCTGTTTAAGATATTGCAGCAAAACAAAAGCCCCTGCCGAATGAGCATACAAACCCACCGGAGCCCCTGGAGGAATCCGGCCGCGCAAGTCTTCCAGCGACTCACTGATCAATTCCAACAAAGAATCAACCTGTTGAAAAAAGCCCCGTTTACCAAACGAATACCCATGCCCCGGCCAATCCACTCCCGCCGCCACCAAACCCTGACGACAAAACATCCGCGCTGCTTTTTCATGGCAGCCCAGATGATCCCCCAAACCATGCACCAGCAATACCCCACCGCGCCAATCCTTCACAGCCAAATCCCGTGGAGTGAATACCCGGCGGTAAAGTTGGCCGCCTCCACTCGATGAATGATAATGACTCGCTGATTCGTCCATAGGGTGTTTCTGCAAAAAGCCGATCAAAAGAACCAGCTCCTCATTTTATGCCCCCTGTCAGTTCTGACAAGTCTCTTCTTAATTGCCGCGACCCTAATTTTCTCCCTTGTAGGGTAGATTTTCAAATCTGCCGGAGGACAGTATCCCTCCTCACAACAAACGAGAACTCAAAGCCGCAGATATGGAAATCTGCGCTACGCTTTAATCCAACCATCTGTCTACGCATCAGATCCACAGCGCCATAGAGCCGTCGCTATCCGTCACAGGTTTAAAAGCCGGTTCCAGCCCGATAAATTCCTGACAAAAGGCTTGCATCGTGCGAAGTGCGATTTAGTCTGCACCGTCTTCGCAATAGGAGACTTATGCGCGATTAGCTCAGGGGTAGAGCATCACCTTGACATGGTGGGGGTCGCAGGTTCAAATCCTGCATCGCGCACCATCCTTCGCCAAGGCTTCGGCTGGCAAACCGCTTTTTGTCACCCGAATACGGGGCTCGACTAGTAAGTCAGTTTTGTTTTGCTAAAACACTTACCCTCCAGCAAAGTATTACATGATAAAACCATGAATACGGAAGCCTCCATCCTTGCTACTGACTGCAAACAGATCCGTCTAGCTGTGCTCAACCCGGGAGGCCGGGACGCAGCGGTCGATTACGCTGACGGTCCAGGAGAATATCAGCCAGGGCAACACCCCCCCATCAATTTCCATGCCTACGCGGCAGCTACTCGTGGCAAATTTTTCAACTCGGTAAACGAAGTGCTGCAAGACGATCGTTTTGACGTGGTTCTGGTTTTAATTCGACACCGGGTAAGTATCAGCCTCAAAGCGGTGAAAGCACTGAAAAACAAAGGCCGTAAAGTGTGGGTCTCATGGAAAGAAGCCGGCCCCTACCAGGTCACCGCCCAACTGCACTCTTCCAAGATCTTATCCCACTATCAGGAAATCCTCGATCTCGCCGATGGTGTGCTCTCCCCCTGCTCAATCCTACCTCCACGTTGGGGCTGGATCAGTGCTGAAAATTTTGCTCGCAAAACCCGTTTTATTCCTACCCCCTATCCTGTAGAGTTTCCACAGTGGGACTTTTCGATCCCGGCAGAAGACCGTCAGGGAGTGATGATAGGCACCCGCGAGTTTTTTGAGCCCGTGCGCAACCATTTGCGAACCTTGGCAGAAGCCGCCCGCCTGTGTGCACAAACCGGAGAAAAAGTCACCGTCATCAATGGCGACAAAAGTGCCGGCCGGAAGATCCTCCGCCAACTGGAAGAATCCTTCCCCGAATCCCGCTTGCGAGTCATCGACCGACCACTCGCTTACGATGCCTACCTGCGCTTGATGGCTTCCCAGCGCCTGGTATTCCAACTCGACCGCGGATCGATCCCCGGCCAGGTCGCCGGCGACGCCCTGCTTTGCCGCACCCTCTGCTCCGGAGGAAACTCCGCCATTGAGGAACTCGCCTACCCTGATTTATGTGATGACAGCCGGATATCCCTATCCCAAGCCTTGGAAAAAATCAGCAAAGTCTTGGCAAATCCTGATGAATACAAAAAAGCCGTGCAGACCTCGCAGGCCCACGCCGCTGACCAAATCAGTTACACTGCAGTTGCCCGGCAATTAGCCGATTTTAACAATGACTTGAACAACTAAATCCGCACCTATCAAGCCCCCAATCTTATTCGTATTTATTGGTGTGAATTAGTGGTTCTTCACCTCATCCGCATCAATACCCCTCAGCTTAAATACTTTGAGGATAGTATCTTCAATCAGATTATTCGGACAAGACGCCCCTGCCGTGATTCCCACCACAACCGGATCATCGCCCAACAAAATTTTCGAGTAAGTCGTCACTTCTTCCTTTTGATGCAAATCAAAATGCAATACCTGCTCCAACGACTTCAAACAGTCTGCTTCGCGAATGAAAAAAGTCGGTAGTTCTTTTTCCCCAATCTCCACCAAATGCGCCGTATTGGAACTGTTGTATCCCCCCACCACCAATAACAAATCGAGTTGATTCTCCAACATCTCGAACAAGGCGTCCTGGCGCTCTTGGGTCGCCCCACAAATCGTATCGAATACCTGAAAATTATCATTGGGACTACCCTCAGCACTTTCATCCCTTTCGCGAATCGCTGTAGACAAACGGCGTTGCATTTCCTCGGTCTCCGATTTCAGCATCGTCGTCTGGTTAGCCACCCCGATGCGGGACAAATGCAAATCGGGATCAAATCCGCTCGAATGCCCTCCACTGAAACGCTGCAAAAAATCCTCTTTATCCCCCTTGCCCTGACGAATATAGTCGCAGACATAATCACACTCATCCAAAGTCAACACCACCAGATAATTCCCCTTACCATCCTTACCCTCGGCGCGGGAAGCCGTCGCCCGAGTCTCTTCATGAGTAGACTTGCCGTGAATAATCGACGTGCGCCCGTCCTTGGCGTATTTGCGCACCCGCTTCCATACACTCATCACATCTCCACAGGTGGTATCGATCACATGACAACCTCGCTCTTTGATCTTCTCCATCGTCGGAGTATCCGCACCAAAAGCTGGTACGATCACCACATCATCAGGCCCCAGTTTGTCGATTTCATCCACCGCACTGTCACCCGGCAAGGGGCAAACCCCCATCTCAGCCAATTGACGGTTCACTTCCTGATTGTGAATAATTTCTCCGATCAGATAAACATCGTTATCTGCAAAAACATTGCGCGTCGCGTAAGCGAGATCAATCGCTCGTTCGACCCCGTAACAAAATCCAAATTGCTTGGTCAGACGCACTGTCGTATTACCGATCGTCAGCCCTTCATTGCGGGCGCGCAACTTATCGACCACTTCACTGCGGTAATGCTCCGCCACCTCGGCCTGCACCCGCTGCATCACATCCGGCGTACGCACGTTGACTCGCTGGCCTCGCTTCGGTGCCGCTGTTTTTGTATCCGTATCTTTCACAAATCAAATTTGGAAATTGCCTGATCACCTCATCCTACCCAAGTCATTAACGCCCTGCCGTTGCGCCACCAGTAAATATAGGCCCTTTCGGAGCTGGAAACGCCCCTGAGGAAATCATCACCGGTTTTGGCGGATCGGGATCTGCATAATCGGTGGGACGTCTCACATTCCGCCCCAAAGTCTGGTCTTCCGGCTGGGTTTGCGCAATGTTGATAGGTGTCCCGGCAGGAACCAAAGCAAAAAACTTAGGTGCCACGTTCGGATGCAGCCTCAAACAACCATGCGAACGAGGCACGGGCCAGACCGAGCCGGCATGAAAACCATAACCCGACTTGAACTCCACCCAGTAAGGCATCGGAAATCCCACATAACGGTGCCCTCTGGGAGTATTGGAACTTTTACCAGGAACGATCTGATTCCCCTTCACAAAATAACCATAGGTATTGGAACGTTTTTTCTCGATGCGGTTAAACGCATTAAAATTCCCAAGCGGAGTCTCATGCCCAGGTTTACCGATCGCCGTCGGTGTCGCCAACAGCGTCCGATTTCCCTCCATCACGTAGACCATACGATTTTGCAGACTAACTTTGACCCGCACATTTTTCTGATTCATCGGACGATAAGCCGGTGCATCGTATTCACCCAACTCTGTTGTCGCGCAACTGACGGCAAACAGCGCCGCCGTCGCCACTAGCGCCACACGACAAATACAAGCACTCAGTGATATCCGAACTGGCTTCGATGGGTTCTTTTTAGTCTTCATAAATAGATGATTGATCAGTATTCATCCTTAACACCAATCACCGCAAAACGAAGGTTTTTTTTGAATCCACCCCCTCTTTCCTCACTCCGTATTGTGACGAAAAAACATATTTCTCAAAATACCATTGACATTTTTTGAATATTTAGATTTATTAAGTATAAGTTACTTACTCAGTAACTGTTTGTTTGTGTTTCATGTTACAAATCGCCCGACCTGCAAAGGCCGGGCGATTTTTTTATCAGCTGATAATCTCATGCAGCACATTGCCATGCACGTCGGTCAGGCGCATATCGCGACCGGAAAAACGCACCGTGCTTTTGGTGTGCTCGATACCCAGCAGATGCAACATCGTCGCGTGCAAATCGTGGACTTCGACTTTGTTCTCCACCACCCGGTAGCCCCACTCGTCCGTGCGCCCGTAAGACACCCCGCCCCGCACGCCTCCGCCTGCCATCCACATAGTGAATGCTGTAGGGTTGTGGTCACGACCGTCGGCGCCCTGTGCGAATGGTGTGCGCCCGAATTCGCCTCCCCACACGACCAGAGTTTCATCCAACAGCCCGCTTTTTTTCAGATCGACAATCAGCGCGGCAATGGGCTGATCCACGGTTTTACAATTTTTGCTATGCCCGTCAAAAAGTTTTTTGTGCTGATCCCATCGATCTCCATTGCCACGGGGGCAGGTCAATTCAATAAAACGCACCCCACGCTCCACTAGTCTTCGCGCTATCAAACACTGCCGTGCAAAAGTCTTGGTCTGAGGGTATTCAGCATCAATGCCATAGAGTTTTTTGGTCGCCTCGGATTCACCATCGATGCTCATCAGTTCCGGAACCGCCGATTGCATGCGATAGGCCGTTTCGTAATTCAGAATCGCGGATTCAATTTGCTCCTCCCCCGCAGCACCGGACAAAGCCTGCTCATCTAGCGAGCGAATAAGGTCGAGCTTACGGCGTTGACGCCCCGGCTCGCTTTCCTGTGGGCTAATATTGGCTACGGCCTGATCCCCGGGTTTGAAAATCGAGCCCTGATACGCCGCTGGCAAAAATCCCGAGTTAAAACAATCGAGACCACCCGGTGGAATCAACCCGCCGTTGAGCACAATGAATCCCGGCAAATTCTGATTCTCCGTGCCTAATCCATAACCCACCCAGGCCCCCATACTCGGACGACCCTGCAGACCTGAACCCGTATGCAGAAAATAATTTGCCGAAGTATGCTCGGGGAAATTGGAGACCATCGATTTGATCATACAAAGCTCGTCGGCCACACCGGATAAGTGTGGAAACAGACTGCTCATCCATTGACCGCTCTCGCCATACTGTTTGAATTCCCACGGCGACTTCATCACCTTGCCTATGTTGTCAAACTGAGTGGGCTCCAGTCGTCCCATCGCTTTGCGCGGATCCTGACCGTGATATTTTTCCAGCATCGGCTTGTGGTCGAAGGTGTCGACCTGGGACGGGGCGCCATCCATGTA
Source organism: Verrucomicrobiota bacterium (assembly GCA_024277195.1). GTDB lineage: Bacteria > Verrucomicrobiota > Verrucomicrobiia > Verrucomicrobiales > DEV007 > JAADHD01. The sequence goes on from JAJRVS010000329.1 coordinate 17,630, forward strand.
TAGGAAAATCACATTTTTTGCCCGTGCTGGAAAATGAGGCGCTTTGGGCGCCAGCGGATTGGCACGAAAGTCCGTCAGGTCTTTAGGCGCCGCCAATCCCTCTCCCTGCATCAAAGCGGTCAGCGCCACACTGCCTAATCCACTGGCACAACGACTCAACATCTGACGCCGGGTCAATGACGACTGATGATAGCTGTAATTGTAGGGCAAGCGCGCTTGCCGATGAATCATATCACTCATGCAGGTTATTTGAATAAGTTAATTTAAATAGATGAATTCCTTCTTGTTGAAAAGCACATGACAAAGGTCTTTCCAGGCTCGAGCCGGATCACCGGATTCAAGCTTGAGGAAAGCGCGCGCCTGATCAGCTTCCTTTTTCTTTGGCAGACGCCCGAATGCCTGCAGAAACATCTTGTCGATTTTTTGCAGCTCAGTCATAGAAGCGTCACTGCGTAGCCCTTCCGCCCAACGTCCGGCTTCTTCGATCACAAAAGAATCATTCATCATCGCCAAAGCCTGAGCCGGCACATTGGAAACGCTGCGACGTCCCATGGTATTGAAAGGGGCAGGCATGTCGAAGGTTAACATGAAAGGTGGTAAAAAGTTGCGCCTGATCTCGGTGTAAAGACTGCGTCGATTCTCACCATCCAAAGGGCCGCTTTTTTTAGGCCGCCCCCGACCCTCCATGAAACCGGTGAGATGAACGCTGATACTTTTGCCGCCAATTTTCGGATTCAGCGTGCCTGACACCACCAACATCGCATCACGAATCGCCTCCCCCTGAAGACGGCGAATCGTAGCACGATTCAACAAAACGTTCTGCGGATCGATCTCCGCCAGTCGCTCCGGCGAATTACCGGGATTCGCCACACTGCTCATACGGTACGTTTTACTGAGCACCATTTCTCGCAGCATTTTTTTGATTGACCATCCCTTGGCGACAAAATCCGTTGCCAGCCAGTTCAGCAATTCCGGGTGCGAGGGACGCTGCCCCATGTCACCAAAGTCATCCACCGTCGGCACCAACCCTCTTCCGAAAATCTGATACCAGAGACGATTGACCACCACCCGGCTTACCAGCGGATTGTCCGGTGAAGTCAGCTGTGCGGCCAACTGCAAACGGCCACTTGAATCCGCGGGAAAGGGCGTCCCGTCGAACGCGGTCAAGTTTCTACGTTCCACCACTTCGCCCAATCGTTTGTGACTACCGCGAATGTGCACACGATCATTTTGCGGCGTGCCTTCGAGCATGACCGTTGCATAAAACGGCTTTGACGTTTTAGCATCCAGTTTCTGTAGCTCTCCCAAAGCCTGCTTAAGTTCATCAGCCGCTTGAATATTCTCGGGCCACAAATGATTGCTCCAGATGAAGTTGATCAGTTCCAATTCAGCCGGCCCTGGATTGCCTTCCCCGAGTTGACGCAAGCTTTCACTCCAAAGCTTTCCGTAAGCACGAGCAAGTGACGGCAAATCTGAAAGTCCGTCTTCTTTCAATATTTGATACCCCAACGAATGACCTACCTTGGGAGGATCTCCCTCGGACATAATCACCTCGGCCAACGAAACAAAACCATCGCCCAGATCGGAAATTTCCAAATACACCTGATGTCCCACATATTTGCCCAGATCGCCCTTCATCGTGAACCACTGGAACTTCCCCTGGGTATCGATGTTTTCCGGCTTCAAAACGGTTCCCGCAAAGAGCAGTTGATGAACATTATTCATATAAAAACCATCGATGACCAGACGCACCTTCACCTTACGGCCATTCAGTCGCAGATGGATACGCTCATGGGTCAGCTCGAAGGTAGGTGAGCGTAAAACCCCTTCCAAGTTCTGGCCGACTTCGCCATTTTTGAAAATCCCGGCGGGCGACAACAAACCTTGCTCGGGAACAGCTCCCGTCCATGAAATTCCAGAGGTTACTTGATCCTCAAAAGCTTCCCCGGTTCGGGTCCACTGATGAGAGCCTATACCCTGCCCGCCCGGCATCAGCGATACCGCTTGTTTTTGAAAATCCCGTCGAGCTTGCTGCTGTTGATTGACCTTATCTCGCAATGCCGCGCCTGCGTTTTGGGGGGCAGCTACCATATTAGACCAAATATAAAGGGGGTGCCCTTCACCCTCGCTCTCGTCTTTACTCACTGATTGCAGAATCTGAATCACCCAGTTTTTCAGCAAGCCCTCATCCAGTTTGTGGCTGACCGCAACCGCGCTCAAAAGCTTAGGTTTAATCTGCTCCGCAGCTACTGATCCTTCTGCGCGATCTGAAAGAACGATGTGACCTTTCTGCGACCGATCGATCACCTCCTGACCAGCCAGTAGATATTCCGCCAACAGTTGCGCACTATCTTCTTTGGAGTTTTTTTGACGATCATACACCTTCGTCACCCGCTGATCAGCCTTGCTATATAATTGTCGAGCGGCTTCTGCTGCCTTCGCGATTTTTCCGTAAGGATCCAGAAAGGCTGCCTGCCGCCTTGAGCTTTGCATCATTCCACACAGTGCATAATAATCGGCGGTGGAAATCGCATCAAACTTGTGATCATGGCAACGAGCGCAGCCAATTGTCAGTCCGAGAAAAGTCTTGCCGAAAACATCAATCTGATTGTCCACGCGGTCGGATTCATCAGCGAGCACATCCGTGGGAGCGTGCACCGTCTCATTTAAAAACCAGAACCCTGTCGCGAGAATCGATTCGTTGGTTTGGGTCTCAGGATGGTGGCGCGGTTTGTCCAGCAGGTCACCGGCAAGATGCTCGGTGAGAAACTGATCATACGGCAGATCCTCATTGAAGGCTCTGATCAAATAATCCCGGTAACGCCAGGCGTCCGGAATGGGTTTGTCAAATTCGTGCCCAGCCGTTTCCGCAAAACGAACCATGTCCATCCAATGCCTAGCCCACCTCTCACCAAAATGCTGTGATGCCAGCAAGTGATCCACCACAGCCTGTTCAGCAACGCTTGAATCCAGATGTTTTTTTTCCGCTCTTAAAAAAGCTCCTATTTCATCCGGAGTTGGCGGCAAGCCAATGAGATCGAAATAAACTCGCCGTAACCATGTGGAAGGTTCCGCCTCTTCAGCGGGCAGTAGCGATTCTTTTTCCAATCCGGCAAGAATGAATCGATCAATCGCTTCATTCGCCCAGCTTGCATTTTTCACCGCAGGCAAATCCGGCGATGTGATCGGCTGCCAGCTCCAGTGGGACGCCCGACGCTTTTCGATATCAAAACCCTCCACTTCGATCACCGCAGAATCAGCTGACCGCATCGGCGCCTCTTCCTCCGGCCAGGGGGCTCCCATCGCTACCCACTTTTTGAAATCGGCAACTACCAAGTCATCCAGCTTGCTTTTTGGAGGCATCTGCAAATCGGCATTGTCATAGATGATCGTTTCAATCAACAAACTCTCATCAGGATTACCCGGCTGAACCGAAGCGCCCGAATCCCCTCCTTTCAAAATCCGGCTGCGATGATCGAGCATCAATCCGGCCTTCAGTTTTTTTGCATTCACACTGTGACAGCGATAACATTTGTCGACCAACACTGGGCGAATCTTGTTTTCGAAAAACTCGAGCCCCACCGCATCCTCTATTTTCCCACCACCGGTTTCTGCCGCATTCAAGCCGACTGTTGCCTGCGCCAGTAAAACCAAGCCACAGCACCCTAGCTTTCTCAGCTTCATAGCCCCTGCCCTGTGATGGTATTCCCTCGCATTCATTTCGCTCAAATCCATCGCTCGTTACCTCACAAGGGACGGCTACAAAAATAAGAGCAAATCATATTAATACCACATCCTTCTCGATATTTTTATCCACGGGCAAAGCCTTTCAAACTCATTCATTACGTGCTTTGCATTTCCCGCGATAGAGGCGAAGCTGTGCTGCAAAAATATGAAAACCCTGTTTATATACGCTCTGATTTCGACTTTGCCCTTGAGCATTGGCTTCAATTTATCCGCTGCCGACTCTGTTTCCGTAAAAAAAACGGAGCCCAAAGCTGTAGCCAAAAAATCCACTGATCCGGCTAAGGCCAGCTCCTCGAAAGCGGTAGACAAAACACCCGGGCCCACAACCCACACACTGAAAAAAGGCCTGTTCGAGATCAAAGTCGAACTCACCGGAATTTTTGACGCCGTCAAGACCTCTCCCATCAGACTCGCGCCTAAACAATGGAACTCTATGTCCGTCGTCAAAGCCGCCGCTCATGGAGAAGAAGTCAAAAAAGGTGATCTCATCCTACAACTCGAAACAGAGAAACTGGAAAAAGCAATCAAACAGGCCGAACTCGCCCGCCCACTCGCTGACCTGACGCTCAGCCTGGCTGAGCTCGACTTGATCGAAGCCAAAAAATCCACCCCACTCAACCTGACCACCCGACAGCGAACCTTGCTGCATTCCGAAGAGGATCTGGCTTATTTTGAGAAAACCGATCGTCCCCAGCGGGAAAAATCTGCCAAAGAGAATCTTAAACAAAACACCCAGTATTGGTCTTATGCCAAGGAAGAGCTCGATCAGTTACAGAAAATGTATGATGCCGATGACATCACCGAGGAAACCGAACAGATCATCGTAACCCGCGCTAGAAATAGCGTCGAAGGCGCCCAGTTCCGAGTGGAATCGTCCAAGCTCTCTACCGCCCGCACACTGAAGACATTGCTGCCACGAGAACACGACAAGCTCAAGAACCGCGTCCAATCCTCTGCAATTACATGGGACAAATATTCCAAATCCTTGCCCCAGGCACTCGCGAAAAAGCAGCTCGAAGTGGACAAAATGAAACGGGATCAAAAAGAGCTCGCCGAACAACTGGGCAACATGAAAAAAGATCTGCAATCATTTTCCATCAAAGCTCCCCACGATGGCATCGTTTATTATGGAGCTAATGTACGCGGCAAATGGGCAACCGCCACGCTGGCGGAGAAAAAACTGGCCCCCGGTGGCAAACTGATGCCGCACGAAGTCTTCATGACGGTGGTACAAAGCCAGCAACTACAAGTGCAGACCTCCATCCCCGAGAATAAGCTTTCCCTGCTGAAAAAGGGGCTAAAAGCAAAAATCACTGCGACCGCTGCCCCAGACGCCCCCTTACAAGGCCAGCTCAGTTCGATGAAGCGCGTGCCACTCACCACTGGCGGTTTTCCCGGCACGCTGGAAATCACCAGCAAAACCAAAGGCCTGTATCCGGGCATGTCCTGCAAGATCCAGATTGAAGTTTACAAAAATGACAAAGCTCTCACCGTTCCTAAAAAAGCGGTCCGCAAGGAGAATGGAAAATCTTTCGTGACTTTGAAAAATGGCAAAAAACAAGAAGTGCAAACCGGCCGCACCGACTCCAAGCTGATCGAAATTCTCAGTGGCCTGAAAGAAGGCGATACGATCAAGCTGTAGCCATTGCAATGCAATGAGCGGTGTGGTATCGTCTCTTGTTCTGGATCACTAAACAGAACGAATCGAAATATTACCAATTAAGCCGTGCAGTCTGGGCTTTTTGCCCTAAAACTATCCCTTTCACAGACGTGAGCACGGCCATACGCTGAAAAAAGACCCTACAAGGGAGATTGGTCAGCTAAAAAACATTTTTGACAAAACAGGATGAGCGAAGAAAACGACAACAAAGCACCGAAAAAAGATCCGAAAGGCACTGGTGGTGAGCCCAATTTCAACTGGCGCGGTTTTTTGCTACTGAGCGCTGCGCTGGGTCTGTTTGGGCTGGCAATCTGGAGCAAAGGCAGTGGTTCGGGAATTCAGGAAATCCCCTACAAACAGTTCAAAGAACTGCTACAGGAAGATCGCGTCCACGTTGACGAAAAAGCAGAAAAATTCCTCTATTTGGTTGAGAAGGAAGGCACGCGCGAGGAATACCTGCGTGGTTGGTACGAACTGAAACCTGCCGAACAAGTCGACCCGGACGAAAAATACCAACAATTCAAAACCGTAGTCAATTTGGCCTATGTCGAAGATGAGCTGAAAAGCTTGCTCAAAGAACGCGAAATTGAGATCTACAAATTCGAGCCTGAAAGCAATACCATGGCAGCTATTCTGCTGACTTTCCTGCCGCTTTTCATCCTGATCTTCCTGCTCTATTTCCTTTTCCGTCATCAAATGCGGGCGGCTGGCAAGGGAGCCATGGGCTTTGGCAAAAGCAAAGCCAAACTGATGGCGATGGATACCAACAAAACCACCTTCAAAGACGTCGCTGGGGCGGAAGAAGCAAAAGAGGAGGTTTGGGAGATCGTTGAATACCTGCGTGACCCGAAAAAATTCCAACGTCTGGGCGGTAAAATCCCCAAAGGGGTGCTTTTGGTGGGTTCTCCTGGAACCGGCAAAACCCTGCTGGCGAGAGCGATCGCCGGTGAGGCCGATGTGCCGTTTTTCAGCATCAGCGGTTCGGATTTTGTGGAGATGTTTGTCGGCGTGGGTGCCTCACGGGTGCGCGACATGTTCGAACAAGGCAAAAAGAATGCGCCCTGCATTATTTTCATCGACGAAATCGACGCCGTCGGACGTCACCGTGGCCACGGCATGGGCGGTGGACATGACGAACGCGAGCAGACTCTGAACGCCCTGCTGGTGGAAATGGATGGATTTGATACCCAGGAAGGTGTCATCATCATCGCCGCCACCAACCGTCCCGACGTGCTCGACCCCGCGCTTTTGCGTCCTGGTCGATTCGACCGCGAAGTCACCGTCAATCTGCCCGACGTCAAAGGCCGCGAGGAAATCCTCAAAGTTCACGCCAAAAAAGTGAAAATGAGCGCCGATGTGGACATGGGTATCATCGCTCGTGGAACTCCAGGTTACTCAGGTGCCGAACTCGCCAATGTCATCAACGAAGCTGCGTTATTAGCGGCCCGCAAGGATCTCAAAGCGGTCAATCTGGCCGAATTGGAGGAAGCTCGTGACAAAGTGCGCTGGGGCAAAGAGCGCCGTAGCATGGCTATTTCTGAAAAAGAAAAAGAAAACACCGCTTACCATGAAGCCGGACACGCGATTCTCGGCATGCTGGTTGAGCACACCGATCCGGTTCATAAAGTCACCATCATTCCTCGTGGCCCCTCTCTGGGCATGACGATGTATCTTCCCGAAGACGACCAACTCAGCGTGCGCAAACATTTTTTACTCGACCGCCTGGTCGTCATCATGGGGGGGCGAGTCGCTGAAGAGATCCAATTTGGTAACGTCACCGCCGGCGCAAGTGGTGATATCCAACAAGCCACCAACATCGCTCGCAAAATGGTCTGTGAATGGGGCATGAGTGAAGCGCTCGGCATGGTCGAATACGGCAGTCACAACGAACACCTGTTCCTCGCAAGGGATATGGGCAACAGCACTCGCGATTACAGCGAAGCCACCGCGCAGAAGATCGACGTAGAAGTCAAACGTCTGATCGACACCGCCTATGATCGAGCGATGGAGTTGATCCTCGCCCATCGTGAGCAGTTGGAATTGATCGCTCAAGGCCTGCTCGAATACGAAACCCTCGACGGCAAGCACGTTCAGGACATCATGGATCACGGTGAAATGCAAAACCCACCCGCCAGCCCCAAGCCTCCCGAAGTGCCTACGGAAGCACCTAAATCAACTGACAAGGACGAAGAAAAATCCAAAAGCAGTGATGAAGACGAACTGCCAGGCGATTTGGCTCCTGCGGGAGCGTGAGTCAATTAACCCTGCCCCCCTAAAACTACCTTTGGATTCGCTCAAATAGGCAAATTCAGATCTCCCGCAGCAGCGCGCCTGATTCACCCGTTCATCAAAACGGATAGCACTAGTTTAGGGCTTGCTAACAAGCACAACTCTAAAACCAAGAAAAGAAGTGGCAAAATTTGCTGGCCCTCCCGATCGATACGATGATAATAGGGTATCCTTCTCATATGAATGCCATCCGCCGCCCCGCCAAGCGCGAAATTTGACTTCCTCGTCAGCCCAATTTTGACACCACTCCATAACGTTGCCTCCCATATCAAATAAGCCATACTTGTTTGCTTTAAAACTCCCCACTGGCGCAGTTCGATCAAAATCATCTTTATAACCAGAAATAGGAACCCTATTTGTTTCATAAGGATTTCGTTTCACTTCTTCTCCGTAAAGATTGGCAACTTCTCCGCTGGGCGGGAAACTCTTACCCCATGGATAAATGCCATCAATTTTCCCGGATTTTGTATATGGCTTTGCCAGCGCATCTTCCATTTCGCCTATTCCAACCGCGCAACTCCATTCGTGACTAGTGGGAAGCCTATACTGCTCATTTTGGCCTATTTTACCGCTTTTTTGCTCTTTTTCTGTCAACCAAACGCAAAACGCATCAGCACCTGCCCACTTCATAGCCACCGCTGGCTGGTTCCTTTTTTGAGAAAATTCAGTTTCAAGCATCGCAATTTCTGGATTCTCTTTCAGCTTCTTCCTCGTAAACGATTCGTAGTCACTTAACCGTGTTTCCCAAATACTAAATAACACTCTCTGACCATCAGTAGGCCCACCTGTTATCAGCACCGGCACAAAGCGCATGCTCAGACTGTTCACAAATGGCTTATCAATTGTCACCGAACCGTCAAGGATCAACCCTCTCTGGCCATTCATCAATGCAGCCCCGCCTTTCATATGTTTCGCGTACGCCTCGCTCGCGAAAGCCCTATCACCGGTGCTGAGCTTACTTATCGGATAAGGCAAATTTCGACCATCACCGAGACGCAATATTAAGGTGTCTTTGTCTTTGAAACCCACAAGAGCCGCGCTAATTTCCCTTCCCTTCGAATCTGTCCATACCCGCGCCGCACTTTGAACGGTTGTTGGAGCCTGCTCCTTGGCTACCCCCCAACTCGATAAACTACCAATCACTAGGATGAACATAACCTTCGCCATTGCCTCTTTTAATGTTTTCATGCTTAAAATTAGTATTTAAAATTACCCTCACGTCGCTAACAAATATGCTGTCGTTTAACTGTATTATACAGACTTAGTTGCATGCCTGTTACCTACTTCCCACACCTTTTCACCATAAAGGTTTCAATTTTTCTTCATCAGCTTAGCAAAAGCCTCCATGTGTTACGTTTGGGTCAACCTACGCCCGGTCAAGGGTGCGCTGCGATTTCTGGGTTGATGCTTGAACGGTCATGAAATTTTCGGCTCAAGGCGGGTCACGGAGGAGCCAAATCTTGTGGGGTGATAGGCATGGTGTGAACCGAGTGGAACGAGATCGACTGCACAGAGTGCAGCCCGAAGGGGGATGGCGGGTGCCATCATCAACGACGAACACGATGACGGACGGGTGTTTACCCGTGGGGAACTGCCTTCCCTCCACCTGAAAATACCGACAATTATTTGGGCGAAGAAGCGAAACAACTTCCTAGCTTAGACGCTGAGGGAGAAATTCCTATTAAAGGTTATAATGATGGATATGCAGGCACCGCCCCTGTTGGACACTTTAAAATGAATCAATTTGGCATATACGACCTCGGCGGTAACGTCTGGGAACTGTGTCAGGACTGGTTGGATCCAGCAAAAATGAAAAAACGGGTTTTCAGAGGCATGTCGTTTAAAGAATCTTCATCCTATGCGTTAAGATCGTCCAAGCGAGGCGGAATCACTCCAGGTTATGTCTCACCTAATGGTGGTTTTCGTGTCGTTATAGCTGACAATAAGCGCGATTAAATTGAAAATACTATAAATTTCCACAATTTTCACAAAATACACCAAAATGGACCTTGCCCGTGTAACGCATTTTTCACAATCATCGTAGTTGACTGCCCGCCCTAAGATTGCTTAATTAGCGCCGCTCTGTCTTGGACTGCAAAAACGTCCTAGCAATTCGAACCCAAACGGTCTCAAAGCCTGCTGGTTCAACACTTGAGAGCAAACTGACGACACAAGAATACGAAACATCATACACATGGCTAATTACGCAATCAACGGATTTGGACGGATCGGGCGCAATGTACTGCGCGCAATGTCAGCAGACGAACTGAAAAAAGTCGTCGCTATCAACGACCTGACCGACAACAAAACACTCGCTCACATGCTGCGCTGGGATTCCACCGCAGGCCCGTTCTCCGGAACTGTTGAGTATGATGACGAGTCGATCACCGTAAACGGACACCGCATCGCCGTTTCAGAACAACGTGACCCGGCACAACTGCCGTGGAAAGAACTCGAAGTGGACGTGGTGCTCGAATCGACTGGTTTTTTCATCGACCGTGAAGGTGCTGGAAAACACATCAGCGCAGGAGCTAAAAAAGTTTTGATCTCGGCTCCAGCCAAAAATCCCGACGCCACCATCTGTCTCGGCATCAACGACGAAATTTACGAGCCAGAAAACCACCACATCGTTTCCAACGCCAGTTGCACCACCAACTGTCTGGCTCCCATGGCCAAAGTGCTGAACGACAACTTCACCATCGAGCGTGGTTTCATGAGCACCATCCACAGTTACACCAGTGACCAGAATTTGCTCGACCTGCCGCACCCCGACTTACGTCGTGCGCGTGCAGCTGCAGAAAACATCATCCCATCATCCACCGGTGCTGCTAAAGCTATCGGCCTGGTGATCCCTTCACTGCTCGGCAAATTGAGCGGCGGGGCTTTCCGCGTGCCGACTCCAACTGGTTCGGTCACCGACTTCACTGCAGTGTTGTCCAAATCGACCAGCGTCGAGGAAATCAACGAAAAATACCAGGAAGCTGCTGAAGGTCCGATGAAAGGCATCTTCCAATTCAGCACCGATCCATTGGTCTTGAAAGATATCGTGGGCAATCCTCACTCTTGTATTCTTGACTCCGATCTCACCATGGTCACCGACGGCACTTTTGTGAAAGTAGTTGGCTGGTATGACAATGAGTGGGGTTACAGCAACCGCGCCGGCGAAGCCATGGCTCTGCTTGGCAGCAGTCTGTAAGAACTCAGTAAGTTTATACACCCGTCAGAACGCCATGCGTTCTGACGGGTTTCTTTTCAAAACACCGATTAAAAAACGACCGACTCTCGGCACATGGCAAAGCTCACTATTCAGGATCTCACCGTAGAAGGAAAACGCATTCTGGTGCGGGTAGACTTCAACGTTCCTCTCAAAGATTCTGACGATGGATCACAACGCATCATCACCGATGATACCCGTATTCAAGCCGCCCTGCCCTCCATTCAACACCTGATCAAAAACGGTGGACGAGTGATTTTGATGTCCCATCTAGGACGTCCCAAAGGCGAACGCAACGCCAAATTTTCTCTACAACCAGCAGCTGAGCGCCTAAGCGAACTGCTCGGCAGTCCCGTTACTTTTGCCAAGGACTGCATCGGCGACGAAACAACCGCCGCCGTAGATCAACTGGAAAACGGACAAGTCCTGCTGTTGGAAAACGTCAGTTATTACAACGAAGAAACCGCCAACGCCCCTGACTTTGCTGCCCAACTTGCAGCTCACGGTGATATTTTTGTTAATGATGCTTTTGGAACCGCGCACCGCGCCCACGCATCCACAGCAGGCGTGACGGCCTACATCGACACCTGCGCGATGGGCTTTCTCGTTGAACGCGAGTTGCAATACTTGCAAGACGAACTGCGCGAACCCAAGCGCCCTTTTGTTGTCATCATGGGCGGCGCCAAAGTCTCCGACAAAATCCAAGTCATCACCGCCCTGCTCGACAAAGCTGATTCATTCATCATCGGCGGAGGTATGGCCTACACTTTCCGCAAAGCGCAAGGTTACACCATCGGTAAAAGTATTTGCGAAAACGACAAACTCGATCTCGCGCTAGACATCCTTAAACAAGCCGAGGAAAAAAACACCCAATTCCTTTTGCCCGCCGACAACCTGCAAGCCGACGCCTTTGGCGAAGATGCCAATGTGAAATACACCAACGTATATTCCGGTGGCACTGGCGGCATCGACGAAGAATGGGAAGGCCTCGACATCGGCCCGGAAGCGGTCGAAGAATTCTCCAAAGTCATCGCCACTGCCGGCACCGTCATCTGGAACGGCCCGATGGGCGTTTTTGAAATTGATAAATTTTCCAAGGGAACCCAAGCCATCGCACAAGCGATGGCCAAAGCCGACGCGGTGACCATCATCGGCGGCGGCGATTCTGTCACCGCAGTGAACAAATACGGACTCGCTGATCAAATGACTTTCATTTCAACTGGCGGCGGCGCTTCCCTTGAACTGCTGGAAGGCAAGACCCTGCCAGGCATCGCATCTCTCTCAGACAAATAGCAAATAGATAACCACGGCTCCTCACACTTATGTTTAGCAATCGCAGATACATCATAGCAGCGAACTGGAAAATGCACATGGCTCCCTTGGAAACCGATGGTTTCCTGCGCACCTTTCTTCGTTTTTTCACAATCCGCAGCACCGACGACGTGGTCATCGCACCACCTTACGTGTCACTGGCAGAAGCTTCAAAATCACTTTCAGAAAGTGACGCTGTCGCCCTGTGCGCACAAAACATGTCACCCGAACCCGCTGGTGCTTACACCGGAGAGATCAGCGCCGTGATGCTAAAAGAATTGCACACCCAGTATGTGATCCTCGGCCACAGCGAACGCCGTGCGCTGTTTGGTGAAAGCAACGAATTCATCAACCGCAAAGTGCAGGCCGCTCACGAAGCACGAATCAAACCCATCCTCTGTGTGGGAGAGACTCTCGAGCAACGTGACGGCGACCAGGTCGAAACCGTGCTCAAAACCCAACTCGAAGGCTGCTTGCAAGAAGTCGGTGCACGTCGCATCGCCGATACTATCATCGCCTACGAACCCGTCTGGGCCATCGGCACCGGCCGCAACGCCACTCCCGAGCAAGCCCAGGACGCCCACGCTTTCATCCGCTCGGTGCTGACTGAAAAATATGGTGAAGACACCGCCAACAAAGTTCGCATCCAGTACGGCGGCAGTGTGAAACCTAACAACGCCCGTGATCTGATCGCTCAGGACGACATCGACGGCTTCTTAGTTGGAGGTGCCAGCCTCGAGCCCGGCAGCTTCTACGAAATCGTCAAATCAGCCGTCGAATACATCGACGACGACGCCAAAGCCGGAGAATAATCTCAGCGCTAAGGCCTTCTGCATAAATCATGCAGAACAAAAAAGGATCGCAGCCATGCGATCCTTTTTTTGTAGCCACCTTCCGCAAAAATAACACCTCCTCTCCTCAAACTACTGCATTAGTAACTTTCAAGGAAAGGTTGATCCATCCTCGAATCAATCGGGGTTTTTCTCACGCAATTTGCGCGCTGCATTGACCATGTTCACCATGCTCGCTTTGGTCTCCGGCCAGTCGCGCGTTTTGAGTCCACAATCAGGGTTAACCCAAATCGCTTCCTTCGGCAACAATCCCGTAGCCTTTTCCAGCAAAGACACCATCTCGGCTTCATCCGGAACCCGTGGACTATGGATATCCCACACCCCCGGCCCAATTCCATTCGGGTATTCAAAATCGCGGAAAGCTTCCAGTAATTCCATCTGCGAACGCGAGGTCTCCATCGATATCACATCCGCGTCCAGCGCGGCAATCGAATCAATGATGTCATTAAACTCACAATAACACATGTGAGTATGGATCTGGGTCGCATCGTCCACCCCGGATGCCGAGATCCGAAAAGCCTTGATCGCCCAGTCGAGGTAAACCGGCCAATTGTTTTTCCGCAGCGGCAGACCCTCACGCAAAGCCGGTTCGTCGATCTGGATCACATCAATGCCTGCCTCCTCCAGATCATTGACCTCGTCGCGAATCGCCAGGGCAATTTGCCAAGCCGTATCTTTTCGCGATTGATCATCACGCACAAAACTCCACTGTAAAATAGTGATCGGACCCGTCAGCATGCCTTTCACTGGGAGCTTGGTGCTATCTTTGGCAAACTTGGTCCACTTCACCGTCATCGCCTCGGGGCGACTGACATCGCCAAAAATAATCGGCGGTTTCACACAGCGGGTTCCATAACTCTGCACCCAGCCAAAACTTGAAAAGGCAAAACCTTCCAGCTCTTCACCAAAATACTCAACCATATCGTTGCGCTCAAATTCCCCATGCACCAGAACATCCACTCCGATTTCCTCCTGCCAACGAATCGATTCCAGCGTTTTCTCTTCTAGAAAAACATCGTATTCAGATTCACTGATTGTCCCCTTGCGTCGCTCCGATCGCGCTTTACGCACATCCGAAGTCTGTGGCAAAGATCCGATAGTGGTGGTTGGATACAATGGCAAAGCTAACTTTTCCTGCTGAATTTTAAAACGCTCCAGGTAAGGTGTAGTGCGTTGCCAGTCTTCAGGCCCAATCGCTTTTAAGCGCTCTTGCACGGCAGTATTGTGAATACGTTGACTCTCCGTCCGCTTTTCCCATGAAATCTGATTAACCTCCACTGCTGCCGCCACCGATTCCTCCCCTTCCGGGCAAGCCGCTACCGCAATCACTCGAACTTCATCCAGTTTCTGTTTGGCAAAAGCCAGCCAATCCATCAATTCGCCATCCAATTTCGTTTCCAAATCAAGATCCATCGGAACATGCTGCAAGGAACAGGACGGCGCTACCCAAACTCGCTCAGCGCCCAAACATTCCACTGCGCGTTTCACCACAGCGATCGATTTTTTGAAGTTATTCTTCCAGATATTTCGACCATCCACCACTCCCAGGGAAATGATCTTGTCCTCCGGCACATGCGAAAGCACCCAGTCAATCTGACCCGGAGCGCGCACCAAATCCAAATGAACCACATCCACTGGCAGCGACAAAGCCAAGCGTTCGTTATCGCGTAATGAATCAAAATAAGTCAACAGAACCAGCTGAGTACGCTCACCCTGCGGGTCCGCGTTGTTGACCGCTTCACGGATCTTTTGATAAGCCTTTTGATAGGCTGCATCAGCTCCCTTGGGCAAGTCCATCACCAATTGCGGTTCGTGAAAAGCAATCGTGCGCGCTCCCGCTTTCACCAGGGAACTTACTTGCTCGCACAATACATCCAACAAAGCATCCAACAAGTCATCCAGTACATCAAAATCTTGCTGTCCTACCACTTTGCCCAACAGCAAAAAAGTCAGCGGGCCGATCAGAACAGGCATCGTTTCCAAGCCCAGCGCCTTGGCCTCTTCATACTCTGCCAGGGCTTTATTTTCACGCAGGCTGAAACGGGTATTTTGATCAAATTCAGGCACCAAATAATGGTAGTTGGTATCATACCATTTGGTCATCTCCATCGCCGTGGTTGATTCGCCGCAAGCACAGCTCTCATGCTCTTCATGATTTCCTTCCGCCGCCACTCCACGAGCCATCGCAAAATACAAATCCAAATCATTGGCAAAGTCGCTGGCTTGAAATCTCGCCGGAATCGCTCCGTAAGCCAACACCGCATCTAGCATCTGGTCATAATATGAAAAATCATTGCTCGGAATCCAATCAATGCCCGCGCCCTTTTGCTCCTGCCAATGACGTTTCCTCAACGATGCTGCCAACTCATCCAGTTCATCTTTCGACAAGCGCCCTTTCCAATAAGATTCGATCGATTTTTTCAACTCGCGTTTCCGCCCAATGCGCGGGTAGCCCAAATTTAATGTAGTAATTTTCATTGAAATCACAATACATGCATAAATCATGATTCGTCAATATGTCATTCATCGTTGGGGGGGGCGAGCTCTGCGCGACCGCGTCCGCACTTTCAATATCCGAGCCCCCACTCAGCCGCGTCCGCACCATCCAACCGCACCTCGTCCTTTTCAGTTAACCCTTTAGTGCCCATCTCCCTTCGACTGTCTCTCCCCCGAATCCAGCTGTGAAATCAGTGGTTATAAGCTTTTTTGCCATGTAGAGTGCACAGCGTTACCTTGCCAAGCATGAACACACCCAATCCAGCACCCGACTCAGCTGCCAAACAATCTGGCAATCCGATGGATCGTTTTTCGGTGGAAAACTATCAGCGCCCAGTGCTGGATACCCCCAACGGCGCAGAAAAAGTCCTGATGCACTCCTGCTGCGCCCCCTGTGCTTCGGAAGTCATGGACGCCCTGGCCGCATCAGGCATCAAAACCACGATCTATTTTTACAACCCCAACATTCATCCGCGCGACGAATACAACATCCGTAAAGAGGAAAACATCCGCTACGCACAAAAACTCGGCATGGACTTTGTCGATGGCGATTACGATGCTAAAAACTGGTTTGACCGGGTAGAGGGTCTCGAAAACGAACCCGAACGTGGCTCGCGCTGCACCGCTTGTTTTGACATGCGTTTCGAGCGCACTGCCGCTTATGCCGCCGCCCATGGGTTCAATTTGATCTCCTCCACTTTAGGCATATCACGCTGGAAAGACATGGACCAGATCAACGGCTGCGGCCAACGGTCCGCTGCCCGCTTCCCCGGAATGCAATACTGGACCTTCAACTGGCGCAAACAAGGCGGTAGCCAGCGCATGATCGAAATTTCCAAAAACGAAGAATTCTATCAACAAGAATACTGCGGCTGCGTCTTCAGCTTGCGCGACACCAATGATTGGCGAGTCTCCAAAGGGCGCGAAAAAATCCAGCGCAAAGTGAAGTTCTACGGTCGCGAGGCGGTATTGTCGGAAGACGATGACACAGAAGAGTGATTTGACCTCATATCCGCGCTTGCACCGCGATTACTCCCCCGCCATAGTGGTCACCCATTCACTCTGATCAAAGCCTCATCATGGCCGATTCAAATACCAACAACGCACTCAAAATTGGGCTGGCTGGCTTCGGCAATGTCGGCGCTGGTGTTTATAAAAATTTACTCAAAAACGGCCAGCTATTGCGTGAACGCACCGGCAAAGAGCTGCTCGTCCACCGCATCGTCGTCCGCGATCTCGACAAAAAACGCGAGATCGACCTGCCCGGCGAACGGGTCAGCACTGATCTCGATGACCTTATTCGTGACGAAGAAATCGACATCGTGGTCGAACTGATCGGCGGAACAGAACGCGCATTTGAACTGGTCAAAGCTGCCTTGGAGAACGGCAAAGCCGTGGTCACTGGCAACAAGGCCCTGCTCGCCGAACACGGCAAAGAACTGTTCGCCATCGCCGACCGTGAAAAAACTCCCATCTACTTCGAAGCCGCCGTCGCCGGCGGTATCCCGATCATCAAAACGGTGCAGGAATCATTGGTCGGCAACAACATCGAATCGATGGCTGGCATCATCAACGGCACCAGCAACTACATCCTCGGCCGCATGAGCGATGCCGGACTGGGATACGAAGAAGCCCTAGAAGAAGCCCAACAACTCGGTTATGCCGAAGCCGATCCCGCGCTTGATGTCAACGGCTGGGACGCGGCCCACAAAGCCATCATTCTCGCCTCTTTGTCCTACGGATCATGGGTGCGCAGTGAGGATATTTTTGTCGAAGGCATAGAAAAAATTTCCCTGGCAGACATCCACGTCGCGCGCGATCTTGGTTACGTCATCAAGCTGCTCGCCATCATTCGACTCGATCCCGACTCGGGCAACATCGAAGTCCGGGTGCAGCCATCACTGATCCCCAAATCACACATCCTCGCTTCGGTGGATGGGGTCTTTAATGCGATTTTTGTCCGTGGCGACATCGTCGGCGAAACCTTGTTTTACGGATCCGGCGCCGGCCAGGATCCCACCTCCAGTTCGGTCATCAGTGATCTCGCCGATGCCGCCGCCCACCTCAACGGGTCTGCCGCCAGCCGCACCGGATTTGTGCCGCACGGACTTTATGGCCAACCGTTGCCAGTGGATCAAAGCACTTCGCAATATTACCTGCGTCTGAGCGTAGCCGACCAGCCCGGTGTGATCGCCCAAATCGCCGGCATTCTTGGTGAACACCAAATCGGCATCTCTTCCATGATCCAACCCGAAGAGCACTGCGACGGAGCCGCCTCAATTTTTCTCATGCTCTACTTTGCCCCCTTCGGCACGATGAAAAAAGCCGTCGCGCAAATTGCCCAACTCGACTGCATCCAAGATGAACCCATCCTGATGCGAGTGGAATCCCTATAGGATCCCTGTTCATAGAGGCTGAAACTTTCCGTTCGCCACAGCTCTCGCCTATAACTCATCCATGAAATTTCAAAGCACTCGCAGCGCTTCACCAGCCCTTGGTTTCCGTGACGCCTTTGCCTCGGGACTGGCCCCCGACGGAGGCCTTTACGTTCCAGAATCTTTGCCACCAATGCCTGACTCGCTGCTCAATGGCTCAGCCGATTCCTACCCTAACCTGGCTTTTGAATTCCTCCGTCACTTCGACACCGACCACACCGCCGATGAACTGAAAAGCCTCATCGACCGCTCCTACCAAGGCACCTTCGACGATTCCGCCACCGCGCCTTTGCGTCAACTCGCCGACGATCTGTTTGTGCTCGAACTTTTCCACGGCCCCACCCTCGCTTTCAAGGACTTCGGACTGCAACTGGTTGGCAATCTTTTTGAAGACCAAATTCAACGCAGCGGTCAAGCGATCAACGTGCTCGGTGCCACCTCGGGCGATACCGGTTCGGCCGCCATCCATGGACTGGCTGGAAAAAAAGGCGTCAACGTTTTCATCCTCTACCCCAAGGGCAGGATCTCTCCACTGCAAGAGCGCCAGATGACCTGCACGGCGGCCGACAACATTTTCCCCATCCCCATCGAAGGTTCCTTCGACGATGCCCAGTTGATGGTGAAAGAACTTTTTGGGGATCTGGAATTCAAAGCCGAAGTCGGACTGTCAGCGATCAACTCCATCAACCTCGCCCGAGTGCTGGCCCAAGCCATCTATTACTTCCACGCCTGGGCTCAATTGCCCGCCGCCGCGCGTGCCAACGATCCGACCTTTGTGGTGCCCACCGGCAACTTCGGCAATATCCTCGCCGGCTGGCTGGCTGGCAAAATGGGACTGCCCGCCAAACACTACAGCATCGCCACCAACCGCAACGACATCCTCTACCGCCTATTCACCAGCGGCTCCTACCAACCCGGCGACGTCAACGCCAGCCTCGCCCCCTCGATGGATATCCAGGTCGCGTCCAATTTTGAGCGTTTCCTTTTTTACCATCTCAAAGAAAACGGGCAACAGGTTAGTGAAATCATGCAACGCATCGGCGATGGCGAAGATTTACAGATCCCCGACTTTGATAGCGACGCTTTCAAAGCCACCCACAGCTCCGATGAAGATATCACTTCGCTGATCCAGCAGGTCTACCAGGATCACAACTACATCGTCGATCCCCACACCGCCTGCGCTTTCAAAGATCTGGATCGCTCACACACCAACATCGTGCTCTCCACCGCCCACCCGGCCAAATTCCCCGATACCATCCACGACGCAATCGGCCAGCACCCCACCCACCCTTCCCTGGAAAAACTCAAGCAGCGCAGCCCCGTCACCTACCCGCAAGCGGCCAAGGCATCCGCCATCCGCGAATTCATCCGCGCTAATCGAGCCTGAGCGCGCCGCATCAACAAGAAGTCATTGGACATTGGCTCCACTTACGGCATAAGTCATGCCGAGCTTTTTTTATAAACCATGAGTCTAATCGTCCAGAAATACGGAGGCACCTCGGTCGGATCTGCAGAGCGGATCCGCAACGTGGCGCGTCGTATCCTTGATTCGCATCAGGCAGGCGACCAGATCGTCGCTGTTGTCTCCGCTATGAGCGGGGTCACCAATCGACTTATAGCACTCTCGGAAGAAGTCACCGGCAAAACACTAAGTGCGACCGAACGCGAAATGGACGTGCTACTCTCCACCGGAGAACAAACCACCATCGCGCTGATCTCCATGGCCATCAACTCCATGGGCGGCAAAGCAGTCTCTCTGACCGGTGCTCAGGCCGGCATCCAAACCGATGGGGTCCATACCCGCGCACGCATCTCCAATATCACCCCAGACGAAGTCCATCGCCTGCTCAACGACGGCAACATCGTCATCCTCGCCGGCTTCCAAGGGCGCAGCCCGGAAGGCTATATCACCACTCTCGGACGTGGAGGCTCCGACCTCACCGCCATCGCCATGGCTGCCGCCGTCGACGCGCAACTCTGCCAAATTTACACTGACGTGAACGGCGTTTACACCTGTGACCCTCGGGTGGTAAAAACCGCCCAAAAAATCGGAGAAATCAGCTACGATGAGATGCTGGAGATGGCCAGCTCCGGATCCAAAGTTATGCAATCGCGTTCGGTTGAATTTGCCAAAAAATTCGGCGTGCGTTTTGAAGTCCGCAGCAGCCTGAATCAAGAATCTGGAACAATTGTCACCGAAGAAACTATGAGCATGGAATCCGTTGTCATTCGTGGGATCAGCCTAGAGCGCGATCAAGCCAAAATCACCATCGCCGGAGTGCGGGATCAACCCGGCACGGCTGGCAAGGTTTTCTCCGCTATCGCCGAGGCCAATGTCATTGTCGACATGATCGTGCAAAACGTATCTAAAACCGGCACCACCGATATTTCCTTCACCGTAGGGCAGCCGGATCTCGCCAAGGCGGAAAAAACACTCAACGCCGTATTGCCTGATATCGGTGAGAAGGTTGAACTCATTTCCCAGGAAGGCATCGCCAAACTCAGCGTGGTCGGCATCGGCATGCGCTCCCATTCCGGCGTGGCAGCCCAGATGTTCGATACCCTGTCAAAAGCAGGCATCAACATTCAGATGATCTCCACCTCGGAAATCAAAATCACCGTCACCGTCAGTAATGACCAGATCGATGATGCTGCGAGAGCCGTGCACAGTGCCTTTGGACTCGACGCGGAGACACTCATCTGATATAATTATCAGAATTCCAGCCTTCCCTGTCCCACTATGCCTCGTGCCAAACGCAAAGCCCCGGCAAAACGCAAAACCCGCGCCAAACGTAAGTCTCCGAGCAAACGTAAAAAACGTTCTAAACAGAGTTCGTTTCTAAAACGCGTTTTACCTGTCTTTTTGTTGCTCATCATCGGCATCGCGTTTTTTTCACCTGTCGCTGATTTTGTCCTTGCTCAGGGGCTTTTTAAGCCGCGCATCGCCCCTGAACCTGGGAAAGAAGAAAGTGAGGTCATCACCCGTGTCCAGATCTATCTCGACCGCAAGCATTTTGGCCCGGGGGTGATCGATGGCGCCCTAGGCGAATTCACTCGTCTCGCTGTAACGGCTTATAATAAACGCTATGTCAAAAATCCTGACCCAAGCAATTGGTACCAGGTATTAAGGGATTCCCAACTCGGGATCAAATTTGTCTACAACAAATACACCATCAAAAAAGGTGACCTCAGGTACGTCGGCCGGGTGCCAAAAAAACTGTCCGAACAAGAAAACGTCAAATACATGTATTACCGCAGCCTCGCCGAATTTGTCACCGAGCGCTACCACACCAACTGGAATTTTCTCCACAAACTCAACCCCGGCATCAATCTTGACCGCTTGAAAGTCGGCGATGTACTAAGCGTGCCCAACGTCGTTCCTTTCCGCATCGAAGACGTCAAAAAACACGACCAATATTCCGAAGACCCCATATTGAGTCAGCGCCATTTGTTCGTCGATACCGATACCAAAATCGTTTCTATCATCGAAAAAAAACAAGTCATCGCCACCTTCCCCATCACCCCGGGAAAAGAAAAGTTTATCCCGCGCGGTGAATGGAAGATCGTCAACATGGTCACCACTCCTGAATTCCGCTACGACCGCAAGATGCTCAATGAAGGTGTACGTAGCGACGACTTCTACACCATCCCTCCAGGCCCCAACAATCCCGTCGGCATCCTGTGGGCTGGTTTGAGTAAATCCGGGATCGGCCTGCATGGCACCAACAACCCCGACACCATCGGCCGTGCCCGCAGTGCCGGTTGTATCCGCCTAGCCAACTGGGACGCCATCCGCCTGCCCACACTCGTCCGGCCCGGCGCCACCGTTACGGTCAAATAATAGGCAACCTCCCGCGCGCCCTCAGTTCTTTTTAGCCAATACTTCCTCCAGGCAGCGTAACAGCACTTCCAGATTCACCGGCTTGGGCAAAATATTCATCGCCCCCGCTTGAGCCACCGCATCCTGGCTAGTCTCTTCCTGAGAAACCAAGGCCGTCATCATGACCACCGGTATGCTCTGCAACAAGGGATCATCCTGCATCTGCGCGGCAACGTCCCCACCATCCATACCTGGCATAACAATATCCAATAGCACCACATCGGGTAAAAACTCATGCGCCGCATTCAGCGCTTTAGTGGAGTCGTTTTCCACCCGCACCTCATACCTCTCGGTTTTCTCCAAATTCATTTTTAAGAGTTTTGTGAACCCCGTCTCGTCATCTACCACTAAAATTCTACAAATCATGTTATTCTCCTTTTTTTAGTATATTAATAATACCTTCTTTTATTTTGCGGAAATCCGCCCTTCATGTCAACTCGTTCCCCCCTCTGGCAGGAACTTTCAAAGTAATCGTTATTTGCACCCCGCCCAACAAACGGTTTCTCACATCAATCCCACCATTGTGCAGCTCAATAATTTTACGCACCACAGAAAGCCCTAATCCCGTACCTATTCCCGTTGATTTGGTCGTAAAAAACGGATCGAATATTTTCTGCAGATTTTCCTCTGAAATCCCGCCACCATTATCTTTCAACTTCAAAAGCACCACCTCATCCCCGTTGCGCAAATGATCCGCCGTCCGCAAACCTTCATCCCGCTCGATCCCTTCCAGCTTCGCTGATGACAAAATAATTTCCAATTTTGGTTTCACCGTATCCTCCATCGCATGCACGGCGTTGATCAATAGGTTCACCAACACCTGCTCGAACTTGGCGCTATCAAGTTTTAGATCCGGCAAGTCTTTTTCAAAACGAGTGACCACCTCAATGTTATCTTTTTTCAGCTCATGCCGAACCAACAACAACGAGTGCTCGACCAAATCACACAGTTGGGTTGGCTCCATCTCCAACTGACGCTGTGAAGAAAAATCAACCAAACCCCTGATGATTTTATCCGCTCGATCAACCGCCTCGCGCATTTCCTTCAAGATCTCCTCGACATTCGGGTCACAGGGATCAATGCCGCCACTTAAATATTCCACTCCCAACAATAACAAAGCCAGCGGATTTTTAACCTCATGAGCCACCCCCGCCGCCAGTCGCCCCACCGACTCCATTTTTTCTGCCTGGATCAATTGCAACTGAGTCGTTTTCAGCTCTTGATTCGCCTCGGTTAAATTTTCATTCAAAGCCGCCAACTGTTCACTCGCATGCACTTGCTCGGTGATATCTTCACTGATCCCCACCACCAAAGTCCGTTGCCCCTCCACATCATCAATCGGCACCTTGATGGTGTGCAACCAGACCTCCCCGGATTCCGGCGTATCCACAATCTCTTCCGACACCTCGAACTTGCGCTTCCTGGCAATCACCAGTTCGTCCACTTGACGGAAATAAGCCGCTGAATCCGGGGAAAATAATTCGTGATCATTTTTCCCCAATGCCTGTTCGCAAGGTATCGAAGTGATCTCTTCTTGCTTCTTATTCCACAAAACAAAACGAAACCCATCCGATGCATCCTTGGCAAACAACCCCACCGGCAAGTTGTCAATCACCGCTTCCAGATAAGCCACTTCCCGGGAATGCCGGCCAAAATCGGATTGCGCCGATCCGCTGGCCGGATCATCCAGACCTTGTAGCTGAGCCTCGTTGTTTTCCATGGGAGAGATCAAAACCTCGATTCAATTGTTCCTATCATGGCAAGAGATCTTCATCCTGTCGATCACCGATTCCCTTTTTCCTGCACGAATCAAAACCCTCTTCCTCATTACAACGAAAAACCCGAGGGTTTCCCCTCGGGTTTTTCTTACCTTTCGCTTAAAAAGGGGGCGTCTCCCTTTCTAAGAAAATAGCTGCATGATCGGTTCCGCTTCCGGCACCATTTCATTGGTCTTCGGATCCAACTTGTGACCCGCCACCATGAAAGGACGGCCGGATGGAGCATAAATCACTTTATCCAAAGGCATTCCCATCGCGTAAGCAATCGTAGCATTGTGCTCTTTGGCACTAACTTTATCCTCCTTCGGCGCGACTCCCTTATCGTCTGAAGAGCCATACACCTGGCCTCCAACAATACCTCCACCAGCCCACATCGTGGTGAACACCGCCGAATGGTGATCACGACCACCATTGGCGTTGATCCGTGGAGTTCTACCGAACTCGGAACCCAATACAATCAAGGTCTTGTCAAAAAGCCCTTCAGCTTTCAAATCGTCAATCAGAGCAGAAATAGCCTTATCCATCACGCCCGCGCGTTCAGGGATCACGTTCCACAAATCATTGTGCATATCCCAGCCACCATAAGTGACCTCAACGTGGCGCACTCCGTTTGCCACCAATCGTTTGGCCAGCAAAGCGCCTTGCCCCAATCGGTTCATGCCGTAAGTATCACGTTTTTCCTTTTTCTCTTTAGTGAGATCAAACACCTCCAAATCCTCACTCTCCATCAGTTTCAAAGTTTCATCGTAAAAGTCCGAATACGCTTTCACCTCTTTGGTCTTGAATTTACTTTGGAAACTCGCATCAAAGGTATCGATCATCTTCATGCGTTTACCAAAAGCACGTTCATCCACCGTTGCTTTCACGTTCTGAATACCTTTCTCCGGATCACCTATCGGCAACGGGCTCAACAACGGCCCCATGAAACCGGATCCTGAATGATTACCCCCTCCTCCGATCACCACACTGTCCGGCAAGGTTTCGTGTTTTTTGCCCAGCAAACGCTGTGCCCACGGACCCGTGGTTGGGTGAATGATCGTCGCTTTGCGGCTGTAAGCCGTGTGCAACTGATAACTGGCTCCACGGTGATCCGCGGTTAACAACTGCATCGAACGCACCAAGGCGATGTCCTTGAACCGCTCCGCCAATCCAGGCAAAAATTCGGAAAGTTCAATCCCCGCGACCGGCGTTTTAGCGGTGCCGGTTTTTCCCTGGGTTTCAGCCCCGGGTTTAGGATCAAAAGTATCGAGATGGGTCATGCCCCCACTCATGTAAAAGAAAATACAGTGCTCGGCTTTGCCACCCGTGGCAGCACCATACACATTACTATTTCCCAACATTGGAACCATGCTCACTCCCAACGCGCTTTTTGCCGCGTTCATCATGAATTTACGGCGACTCTGACCGTCCAGACTATTCAGACCTTGTTTCATTATTCGATTTCCTTTCTCAGTTTTTATTTTAAATCAGCAACAGCTTTTTTTGTCCCTCTCAATTATTGAATGAAGAGGAATTCCCGGGTATTCAATAACGCCCAGATCACATTTCCCATCTTAGCGACTTCCATCGCCTCTTTGCTCATCTTCTTGTCCTTGTCTTTGGAGACACGCATTCCACTGGAAGCCGCGCTCTTTTCCTCGGAAGTAGGAAAACGCCCCAAAATACTCATGAAGATTTTCTCAGTTTTGCCCCCTTTACCCCGAGTATTGTTCACCACTTCATTCACCAGATGAGCCTTGGCGTTGGTCAGCACCTGATTAGTAATTTTACCATTCAACAAAGCCATCACCTGCGGAGTTGATCCCTGGGTAGTATTGTTCTCAATCAACTGCTTGTTGGATTGGCCAAACATGCGCAGGAAAGTTCCCGGACGTTGCGGTAATGACAGCTCGGAAGCTCTCACCATCTGCTCTCCCCCCACTCTCGAAGCAGCCATCGCCTCTTTACTTCCCATTTCTCCGCTCATCCCTTTGATCGCGCCTACAGAGGCAAACTGCTTCTTGAAGTTCATCACCGCATCCGCCGTTTTCAAAGTGGATAAATCAGTGTTCATCACTGCCTGGTAGTCTTCCAAACCCCGGCGTTGCATCGACTCCGGGTTGGAGGTCGTCAAAGTCACCAGCGAGTCCCAGATCTGCTCAGCTGTCATGCGGCGCAAAATCGGCTCGGCGAAGTGATACTCGCCACGGTCAATCTGAGTCAAAGTCGGCGATACATGGCAAGCTTCACGCTGATAAGCATTCGTATTGTATAAAATACGCATGAACCCTTTCACATCAAAGTCCAGCTCGTGCATCGTATCTTCCAAAAATGTCAGCAATTCCTTATTCTGTGCCTGACCTCCAAGATCACCTGGGATGTTATCCACAGGTTCAATTTGAGCCAACCCAAAAGCTCGTTTCCACAAACGGTTCACCAGATTAACCGTGAAACGCGGATTTTCTTTCGAAGTCATCCACTCGGCGAATGCCTGACGAGGACTTTCAAATTTACTAACATCCACCTTCTCACCGAAATAAGCAGCGGGAGCTACAGAAGAACTAGGATCCGCGTCGTCATACTTGTAATCGTGAGGAAGCTTGACTTTGTTTCCTCCGCCATCGTTCACATTATAGCCATACGTGCCCAGAATCTGATTCAACTGATTATCCGTTTTAGCGTTTTTGCGCAACTTGCCACCGTCCAATAACAGCTTGTTCAAACGGTCACGCTCGCCGCGGGAGCTGTTCTTTTTCCCCATCGCCATCATGCTTCCTCCTCCGCGGGTATTGGTTTCGCCAAAAAACGAAGCCATTTTATAAAAGTCCATCTGATAAACCTCTTCAAATGGATGGTCATGACACTGGGCGCAGGTAATTTCCGTCCCCAGAAACACCGTAAAGGTATTAGACAGGTTACACAGCGGCATGCCATTATCCGTGACCAGATAACCCGTCGCCGGATTGTCCCACAAGGTTCCTGTAGCCGTCAGCATTTCTTCTACCAGCCTATCCAAGTGCTTATTCTCACGGATACTGTCCTTGACCCAATCCACGTAACCAATAGCTTTCAACTGGCCTCCTCCACCCATGACCACTCCATCACGGATGCGCAACAAGTCACTATACCAGTTAAACATATTCATGACATAAGCCTCGGAGTCGAGCAGTTCGTCAATCAACTTGGCGCGCTTGCCTTTGCCTCCGGCTTCGAGGAAATCCACCGCTTCGTTATAAGTGGGGATACGACCAGCGATGTCCAGATAAACCCGGCGCACAAATTGCTGATCGGTCATCCGCTTGTTGGGCAAAGTCATTTTTTCCTCATACACCAACTCCTCAGCCTTTTTCTTCCGCTCCAGCTTGCTCAGGCCTTTTTCTTTCGACAGAAGCGCGCCGCGCGCACGAATTTCACCATTGGCGGTTTTCAATTTTGCCATGATCATCTGATCAATTTTCTGCGAAGGCGTTCCGGAGAGCGTCGGAGCTTGAGCCGCTGCCTGCGCTTTCACATAAGTCTGATCCGCCGCGCTCAACTGCGCAAAAGGCAATTTGATATCCCCATTTGCCGATTTCAACTTGATCATCAAACCCTGGGCTGTTTTTTCATAGCCCAAGTATTCAGCCTCCACCTCATGCCCCTTTTGGTCTTTCCATAACCGGGCATCCGCTCCGACCGATGACGAGATCAACACCCCGCCGATCAAAGCAGCCAACATTTTGTTCATCATTTTATTATGCTTCATTCTTATCTTTCTTTAATTGTTTTCCAAGGCGGAAATCCCCACGTCAAATAGCTGCAATGACAGTATCAAATGGGGGAAATAGTGGGGGTCATTTCTTGGGGGGGGGGTATTTCGTGACACAATATGCTATCACTCCGTGTTGAGGAGATAACACAATCAAGTGCTTCTGTTACAGTTTTTTATTCAATTTTTACTCACCGACATTCTCAAAACCATCTGCGCTGCGTCCTATTCCGGCTCCTGCGGTCTCCAAAGCTCCCATTTTATACAACTCCAATACATTCGCGGAAGAGGCTGCCGCATCAAACAGGTAAAATTCATCCAGCCATCCCTCGAAGCCACCCGCCCCTCCCAAAGAAAACGAAGACAGCCCACTCTCATCTGCTCCAGGCAAAGGCTCCACCACCTGGGAGCGCCCACCGCTCAAAGGCTCAAGCTTTCCGTCCACATAAAGCCTGACATGAGTAGCCACATCAATCTTATCGCCGCCAGCCTCTTGCCTGCGGTCATCGGTGACCTCGCCGCCCTGCTCTTCACCAATAAACACAAGCGCCACATGGTGCCAGCGACCATCCCGCAAATCCGTAGCTCCAACCACATAACCTTCCCCGAAATCAGCTCGCAAAGCTCCTTCGGTGCCCGCTTCAACCTCATCATTCCAACGCATTCTCCAATGCTGCTGCGGCGAACCCCAAACAAGCATTTCCTGCCCCCCGTTTTTATCCGCTTTGGGCAGCACCTTCGTCCACAACATCACCGACCAGGCGCGAGTCCCGCCGGCCAGCAACGACGGCCCATTTGCCTGCAAACGATCCCCCGCCTCAAACACCAAACCACGACCCACTGCCCCAGCTGTTCTTTTAGGCGAGGAATTGATCGAATCCACTGCATCCGATGTGCTGCCGACGTCTGCCAATAAAGATATATCAAAAGGACCGCCCGACATCCCCACCCCGGTGTCGTCAATCTCAGCCCCACCCGACTCATCAAAACCGTAATGCAAAAAACGTCCCGTCGCCAACACACTCGCTTCCTGCTCCGGCAAAACAAAATCATGGCCGGCATAAATGACCGGTTTCAAGCGACTTTGCGGGCGTCGATCGGCCAACACCGCCAAACCCTCTGTCAGCACCAGTGGCACCGAGCGTCCGCGGGCCCGGCTCACCTCCACCACCCCCTGCATCACATGCACATCGGATTCACCGTTATGCTTCACGTTCAGTCCAAATCGAGTGCCCAGATCAATCACATTCATCAAAGGCGTATTGATCACAAATCCTGAAGCCGGCCCCGGCACCTCAGCCGTCAAGCGCCCTCTCTTCAGGAAACCTCGATTCATCTGCTCCACATCAAATACCACCGGCCCCTCCAACAACACTCTAGCCCCCGAACCAAAAGTCACTTCAGCCTGCCCACTGCGTAAGTCCAAGCGCCCCGAACCCAACCACCCGTCCTCGCGGGCTTTCAAACTGTTTTCCGCCCACTGCGCATTTTCATCCGCGCTCAACCGAGCGAGAAACTTCGGCTGCGGAGCCGCCTGCCCCTCCCTGCCGGAATCCATGCGCACCGACTGCAGGGTCCACACCGTTGCCGCTGCCGCCACCGCAGCGATCGCCGCCGTTTTGGTCCACACCCACCAGTCAAAAGGCTTGGGTTGATGCCGCCCTGCCGCCGCATCACGCTCATCAAGGATCTCCGTCAGCACTGATTTGGTCAGCGCCCGTTCCGGTTCGGCTTGTACGCTGGCCATCACCCCCTGGACAAAATTCTGATGCAGCGCATCCTCGGACATCAAAGCCTTCAACGCCGCATCCATCTGCGCCTGAACCACAAATTCCTGCTCCGCCACCTGGTCCCCACGAATCCCAGCCTCAACCAGACGCGCAGCATCCTGCTGCAGTTCCCCTGCGAGGTAAGCGTCCACTTGTTCTATTTTATCCGTTTCCATGATCAATTCTCCACCGGCTTCATTCCCTGTGCCCCTACCGAATCCAAATCCTGCCGATCTTCCACACAAACCCTCAAAGCCCGTCTCACCCGACATAAGGTGGTGCGAACCCAAGCCTCACTCTGCCCCATCGCAGCAGCCATGTCACGAGTAGATTCCGTTAATTCGTAGCGCCGTTGCAACAACTCCCGCTGACCGTCCGGCAAACCACCCAGACATTCCTCCAAATACACCACCAATGCCGATTCCGGCTTCAGCCCCTGCCCCTGCGCGGATTCCACCAGACAATGTTCCAGGTAATTGTCCTGATTTTTCACCGAGCGGCTATAACGCAGCACCTCCGCACGCACCAAATTATTTGCAATCGCCCGCAACCACGCGCCAAAATTACTGCCCGGGGTGAATTCTTCCAAATGGCGGTAGGCAAAAACAAAAGCCTCATGGGCGATTTCATCAATCAAATGTGAAACCGGCAGACGCATCGACACAAACGCACGTAAGCGCGAGGAATGGGATTGAATCAGCTGCTCAAAAGCCGCCAGATTACCAGCCTGCACCTCGCGAATCAGCTCGTCTTCCGCGATCTGTTCATCGCTCCTATCTTGTGAATGCATGTCCATATTCAGCGCCTTATCACGCCCAAAACAAGCTGCCGCCGCTTCTATAACAACACCAACCTTCACTTAATTATAACCCCAATGGGAAATTTTGTTACACAAAAGCCCCGCTTTTACATTCAAAATTCCTTGTTCAATATTCAGTGTTCCCGCCTTATACCTTGAGTCCCCACAGATCCCCGACTATCGAACAAGCATGCACAAAAACTGGGATTTGATCGTTATCGGCGGCGGCGCGGCGGGTTTTTTCGCCGCCATCACCGCGGCCGAAACCCTCGGTGCAGATGCGGCTGTGCTCATCCTTGAAAAAAGCTCCCACTTACTCAATAAAGTCAAAATCTCCGGTGGCGGACGTTGCAACGTCACCCATGCTTGCTTTGACAACAAAGAATTTGCCCGCGCCTACCCACGGGGCGAACGCGCCCTGCTCGGCCCGCTGCATCGCTGGGGAGCGCAGGACACCGTCGATTGGTTTGAATCCCGTTCAGTGAAATTAAAAACCGAAGCCGATGGCCGCATGTTCCCCGAGTCCAATGACTCCCAAACCATCATTGACTGCCTCATCACCTCTGCCCGCACCGCCGGCGTGGAAATACAACTGCGACAAGGTGTGGAAACCATTCAAACCATCGCCGCCGACGCCGGGGAAAAAACCGCGCGTTTCAAAGTGAACACCGATCAAGGTGACACCCTCACCACACAATCCGTTCTGCTCGCCACCGGCGGCACCCGCAATGCCATTGGCGAGCAGCTCGCGCGATCATTGGGCCACAACAGCGAAGCAGCTGTGCCCTCTCTTTTCACTTTCAAAATCACCGATCAACGTATCGCTGACCTGCAGGGACTGTCCGTGCCCGAGGCCAAACTCAGTATCAAAGGACTGCCCAAACTGAACAGTCGCGGCCCTTTATTAATCACCCACTGGGGACTGAGTGGCCCCGCCGCACTGCGCCTATCCGCCTGGGGGGCTCGCAAATTGGCTGAAATCAATTACCAATTCACCCTGCGGGTCAATTGGCTGGGCACCGCAAAAAACCCTGCCCCCCTGTTTCACCAGGCCCGCACCGAGATGGGAAAACGCCGCGTCGCCGGAGCGTCTGCACTACCCCAGTTTCCCAAGCGCTTATGGCAAAAACTCTGCCAATCCATCAGCATTCCAACAGACTGCACCTGGTCACAATTACCAAAAAACAGCGAACGCCAACTGATCGAACAATTAACCGACAGCCATTTCGAAGTGCAGGGCAAAAGCATGAACAAAGATGAATTTGTCACCTGCGGCGGCATTCCCTTAAAAGAAGTCAACCTACGCAGCATGGAAAGCCGCCTCTGCCCCGGCCTGTACTTCGCTGGCGAAATCCTCGACATCGACGGCATCACCGGCGGCTTTAATTTCCAAAACGCCTGGACAACCGGCCACCTTGCCGGGCAAGCAATGGGAAGTGTTTAATTTGTTCCTTGTTCTTTGTTGGAGAACCAAGAACTAAGAACCAATCCCTCCCCTCTTCCCCAACTGCCCCGCCCAATACGGAGCATTAACCAAAAAGATAGCCACCACCGTCATCTGGTATTTGAAATTCAAGCCCATGGTCATATCAATCCCCCAGTGCAGAGCCAGGATGAAAATCCCCGCAACCAGTGCCCAACGCCGGTTGATCAACAAAACAAAAGCGAAAATTTCAATCAACAGCCCGGCTCCCAGAAACAAACGAGTGATATTCGGGTTATCAATCATGAATTGCGCCAGCGCCGCACGTTGCTCAAACACCGCATCCGTCTCCAAACGTCCATAATAATTCTGCGCATTGGTCTTCAACAACTGCACCGCCAGATTAGGTGAATCCACAATCCACATCCCCTTGGAACGCATCAGCTTAATCACCCCGGCAATCACATAAGCGGCAGCGATCACTTGCAGACTATACCAAACCGCATAATCCCGCCAGTGCCGCCCCTCCGGCAATGACAGCGCTTGACGCCCAAAAACTTTCCTCACCCAAGGCACCCAGTAAACCACCCACTGAGCCAACAAAATAAGTGAAACCAATTGATAAGAGTGATGCGTCGCCCCCTGGGAATTATAAATAGTTATCATTCCGATGTGCACAGAAGCCATAACAGGCAAAACAATCGGCAACAAAAAACCTGACACATAAACCAATAAAGCCGCACAAAAAACCCAATAGACGACCTGGTAAATTTCAGGATTTGAGAAAAAAGTCAGATCCACCAGATTTGCGATCCCTGTCGGGTAGGGCTGACTCACCATATCCAACATCGACCGCGCTGTGGGAAGCGACCACCACACCACCACGGCAAAAAACAGTCTCATGAAAAACCATTCCCACCTGCCCCGTTTGGGTATCTGCCAGTATTTCGAGCCCTCTGGTTCAATCATGATTTGCCTTGTTCCAATCTACGCTCAACCACCACAGCAGGAGTTTCGATCAAGCCCTGGGCATCTGTCCGCCGGATATCCACCCGTATCAACCTGATCGCCTCCGGGCGGTTTTTTTGCCACCAGGATTTTGTTTATCCCATCGGTAACAGATAATCCAATAACTCATCCCCCACCGCCGCTTTGTCTTCCGCCGACAAGTCACTCCCTCCGATTCCATAGCCCGCTTCAAGGCTGCGCTTTTTAGACATTTTCCTCAGCCTTTTTTCATACATCTTTTTCATCGCCGAAGCACTCACCCCGAAACAAGCCTTAGCCGGCAAGGGATCCCCATTGCCGGCTTCAAAAAAATAATACTCCGTATTGGGAGGCAGCCGGGAATACATCGGAAAATCCGAAAAAGGATAGGTCTCATCCACAATCAAAGAGAACACCACCAGCACCAACATCGGGAAAAGAGCATGACGCACCCCCTTTTTCACTGCACGTCCGATAGCCGGGCCTTTAGCGCTCGACTCTTCCGATTCTTGCCTTGATTCACCGTTGTTCATGCCGCTTCACACTGCCCGTCCGCCCTTCTTTATCGTTTCGACAGACAAAACGCCAATCATTCCTGCCAAAACAACAAGATTTACTCAACAAAGTTTCCCTTAACCTGCTATTGCAGGTGAAACGCCCAGGAAAAAAAGCAATCACGGCAACTCTTTTACCCACAAATTCCGGAACTGCACGGGATCATGATGGTGTTGCAAAGCGATCGGCCCCCTAGCGGGTAAATCGGGCAAAGGCACCGCATCAATCACCTTTTCACCGTTCAAAACCACTGTCATACGATTGCCTTTGATGGTCACTTCAAAGGCATTCCACTGTCCCAGGGGACGGTCCGCATTTTTAAGCGGGATGCACCCTCGTCGAGTGACCGCAGGCATGCTTTTGTCCGTACGGTAGCCATTGACCTCGCCCGAACCCAAAGCCTGACTCCAAATATTAGCCTGACAACGGGTATCTCCACGAAAGTAAAAACCACTGTCCCCCGCATCGAGGTGAGCACGGGTCACTCGTTTTTTGGGATGGTCCTGCTCCATCAGAAAATCCCCGTTATAAAGCACCACCGGATGCCCCTTCATCACCGGCTTGCGCGGCAGGCGCCATTCGGCATAAAAAGTAAAGTCCGCGTAGGATTTTTTAGTCCACAAATTATTCTCTGACCACTTTTTTGCCTCCGACAAGCCATCGTAGTCAATCAGCCCATCCTTCACCACAAAATGCCCTTGATGCCATGGCTTGAAATCCCACTCAGCCAAATTTTTGCCCACAAAAAGCGACTCAAAACCCGCCGCCTGCAAATCCTCTCCACTGCGCTGACCCGGAAAGCCTGCATCCTCAGCGGCTACCAAATAAAAACTCGAAGCAATGACTACCAACAACGCAACTTTTAAAGATGAAAAGACATAAAATGAATGACCTGTTTTTTTCATGGCCACAATATAAAACGCAGATCAAAATCGAATCAAGACATTTGTTCCGTTATTATAATAAACGCCCAACCTTCCAAGCTTTGCCCAAGAGCGACGATGATTAATAAACTTGCTCGGACCAGCGGTGAACCCTCTACTAGAAAGACATCATGAAACACTTTTTTTCCCTCACTCTCTTTCTCGCAATGCTCGGCTCAGCCCAAGCCGCACCCAATGTCGTCATACTACTATCCGATGATATGGGTTATCAGGACGTCGGTTGCTACGGTGGCCCGGTTCAAACCCCCAACATCGACTCCCTCGCTGCAGGCGGTACCCGCTTCAGCGACTTTTACTCCGGTTGCGCGGTATGCTCCCCCTCACGTGCCGTGCTGCTCACCGGCCGTCATCATATCCGGGCGGGCGTTTACAGTTGGATCCATGACGAATCCCAGAACTCCCACCTTCTCGAACGCGAAATCACTCTCGCTGAAATCCTCAAAGAAGCAGGCTACTCCACTGCCCACATCGGCAAATGGCATCTCGGACTGCCCACCAAAGAACGCGACAAACCCACCCCCGACCAACACGGCTTCGATTACTGGTTTGCCACCGCCAACAACGCCTCACCCAGTCATCACAACCCGAGCAACTTCATCCGCAACGGCAAAGCTCTTGGTGAGATCAAAGGTTACTCCTGCCAGATCGTCGTCGACGAAGCCATCAGCTGGCTTGACCAACACCGCGACCCCAAAAAACCCTTTTTCCTCAATCTTTGGTTTCACGAGCCGCACGCCCCCATCGCCGCTCCACAGGAATTGGTTTCCGAATATGGTAAGCCGAAGGATAAGGGAGCGGTCTATTCCGGCACCATCGACAACACCGACCGCGCCATCGGCCGACTACTGGCCAGGCTCAAGCAAATTGACGACCCCAAAAACACTCTCATCATTTACGGCTCCGACAACGGCAGCTACCGCGACGATCGCACCGGAGGCCTGCGCGGTCACAAAGGAATGAACTGGGAAGGAGGCATCCGGGTGCCGGGCATCTTCCACTGGCCCGGGGTCATTTCGCCAAACCGCGTCGACCACACCCCCGCAGGTTTGGTTGACGTACTGCCCACCGTTTGCGGACTACTGAATCTGAACAAACCCAAGGGCGTCCACCTCGACGGCGCCGACCTTTCGCCCCTGTTAAAAGGACGCCCCGATTCATTCCAGCGCCAGCAAGCCCTGTTCTGGCATTTGCAAAAAGCCCGCCCCATCGTCGCCCTGCGCGACGGAGATTACTCGCTCGTCGCCGAGCCCGACTTCGAGATTTCGAAAAACAACATGTTCCAAGAAGCCTGGATCCCCGCCATCAAAAACGGAACTTACAAAAATTACCAACTCTTCAACCTCAAGGACGATCCCGCCCAAAACAACAACCTCGCGACCAAACAACCCGAGCTACTGAAATCCCTGAAAAAGAAACTGCTCGATATCAACGCCAGCATCATGGCTGACGGCCACGACTGGCATTTAGAAGGGAAATAATTCCTATTTCTCTCTGTGAGACCCGCGCCAGCAAATCACAGACCAAGCAGTTCAACCGCTCGTAAGACAAATTTCCATATTTGTCATCCTCCCTGCCCATTCCCTTCTCCCATCGGCAAGTCAATCTGATAAATTCGCAACTTCGCAAGTAAGGTGAAAGACAAAATAATTAAGCTGCTGACCGCTATGCATTTCACCCTTGCAGGGCTGCAAG
This sequence comes from Verrucomicrobiota bacterium, assembly GCA_024277195.1. GTDB lineage: Bacteria > Verrucomicrobiota > Verrucomicrobiia > Verrucomicrobiales > DEV007 > JAADHD01. Next base: position 53,187 of record JAJRVS010000329.1, read on the forward strand.
AATTGGATTTTTACCCAGCGCTTCGCACTGGGCTATATCATTGAGCACCGTTGGTGCAAAAAGATGAAAGCAAACTGTCCTGTAAGGACAAAATGTAATAGCCCAGTGCGAAGCGCTGGAGTTAAACCGGTTATATTACCAGCCCTAAAAGGGCGAAATGATGTTGCTCGACATCCGCGGCTCAATCCTCCACCCTATCAATTACGAACAAAATCAAAATACACCGCGCATTTAGAGAAGCTCCCCCCCTTCCTCCAGATAACGCTGCCACATAATTTCGTATTCTCCTCCAAAACTGACCTTGGTCATCTCCGAATACTCAAAAACCGTATTGCGCTTAAACCACTTTCCCGCCGCATCAAAGTGCTGGAAAGAAACTTGTTTCTTTTGAACCTTCCGAATTTTTCCAATTACATAACGACCATCATCAGCTTCATCTTCCAGGGAAATAAGCTGGCCTGAATTCATTAACTGGACAAATAACCTAATATTGTCATTCAAAGATAATTCATAGCTTTGAACCTTTTTATCCACTACTCCAAACACCAATATTTGCTCTAATTTTTTATCAAACTTATTGTATCTTATGCGCTCTACCGTGTGCTCAGCAATCAGCGAAAAACCATCCAAATGAAATTCACTTATTTTTTGGATCAAAAACCACCCCCCTCCCCGCGCTAACACATAACAATGCTCATTCGGTAAATCCTGTCCCGAACGCATCAAAGTAACCGCCTTCATCCTTCCTGCCATCAATCACAAATCTTTATTTCTCTCGCACATCTTCGGCAAAACGAAACGCTTTTTTTTCCTGTGATGTCCGCACTTGTAAATGACGGGCACCAGTATTTCTCAACGTGCTCAACGATCAAATCCGTCACCGAACTAGGAGCGTGGATAATAAAAATTCCTTTTTCACGCGCTGCTTTGACCGTCTCGTTCAAAGCCTCGGCCATTTCCTCCACCCGCCGCGAAGCCGACCGGCACCAGTGGTCATCCCACATGTCACAAACAATCAAAACCGTTTTTTTGCCTGCCATCGCTCGGTTTTCTCCACCACCTCGTCACCGGCCTTTAACCGCGAACGTAAATTCAAAATCAATTTTTCATTTTCTGCATAAGCAAGAGGACTCATGGCCATAACTAAAGTGCCGGATAAAACAAGTGACCACGATAGGGGGATTTTCATGCCAACAAAACTACCACAAGTGATCGCCCCCTGCGAATTGAATCACACAACGATCACCAATAAATACGAACCCCCGACCAATAAGTCCACCCGGAATAATAATCTCTCCCGCTCATATTTGAGTATTCTGATCCCAACATTAATTTCAGTTTATCTTTGTTAAGCCTGTAATTGAGTCCCGCGTAAAAAGAATTATACAAATCACCTCGACGACCGCCTCCATCATTAACAGCGAAAGCTTCGTAGCGTTTTTGCAAAAATATCCCAGTCTCAGAATCCGAAGTCACCACCTGATATCGAAACACCCCCTGAAGCTTTTTACTGACATCGTACCAAGGCATGAGCATCAATCCGTAGACATTCTCTCCTTCCCTTGCTCCTGAACCGCGAGCAAACATCACATCAGTATTCAGACCATAACCGTCCCATTTGCTAGTGCTGTTCCACGAGATCACATGACTGTATCGCTTAAACTCACGACTGCCTTTTTTTCGATCAGAATAACCATAATCCAAGCCTATTTTGGTTTTTTTATTCAAGTCATAACCCAGCCGGATCAAAGCCCCTATACTGCCGCTCTGATCAGATGCCTGAAATTTATCGTCAAGAAGATCTGAAAAAATACCTGCTTGCGCCCATAATTTGCTATTGAATTTATATGTCCCGGTCATACCAAGCGTCTTATTAAGCGTCGCCTGATTGACCAATAACGAGCGATTGAATGTCAGAATTGCCCTTGAAGTGGTTGCCCGCTCTTGAGAGACCTTAGACTTCTGACGTCCTATCCGGAAAGAAAGAGCCTTCGACACTTTCCAATCAACATAAAACACATCCAGATTATTAAAAAACGGCCCTTCAATATTTAGTGGATCCTGAATATTCCACATCGCCTTGAACTTGAAGCTACCCAAAAAACCAATCTGAGCCCCCAAGCGAATTCTTCGATTCTCCCAACCATCATCATTTCCACGATTGGACTCAATGTAATGATACTGCCCGTTGTACCGCCCAATGATCTTTACCGTCTGAACGTAAGGGTTTTTCTTTTTAGAGGTAGAATACAAAGTAGTATGATCCCACAAATCCAAATAGCTCCAAGCCCCATCCGAAGCTCCCTTTTTCTTCTTAATGGCCTTATCCTCCCCCCCCTTTGCAAAAACACAATAGCTGCACAAAAAGACTACCACGCAGCAAGCGCTAATGGCGTTCCTGATTTTCCCAGCCTTTTCAAACATCATTCCTAACGATTATTTGTATTGGTTTGTTCATTCCCACAAACAAAACCTTGCCCAGCCTCTCTATTCACCCCTTGTCAGCCGGCCTAAAAATCAAAGTCTTCATACTGATCGCTGGCTCCTTTATCCGTATAGAAAAACACCCGTATATTGGTTGTATCAGACAAAAAGTTAATGCGCCCAAGTTCAAACCGATGAATATCCAGACCTGTTCGCGCCCGGAGATCCTGCATCAATTCTTCATGACATTCAGGCTTCACCAATTCAATACGATCATAGTTAATCACTTTACGAGCCTCATGACGCAGCAGCCACACCTTTTCCAAAAGAAAAATGGTGCCAACCACCACTCCATTGGTGGTAATCATCTCAGCATAACTGAATTTATTATCAGCAAGAGCATTGACCACAGAAATCCCAATCACCACAAAAAGGTAAGTCATTTCCTTAATTGGAATCGCATTCGTGCGGTAGCGAATGATCCCAAATATGGCAAACAATCCAAGCGCCATACCCAATCCCATATCCAATCGCTGAAAGGCATGACAGACAATGAACGCAATCAAGCTGATCATGATATAAGTAAACAGATAATTCTTCCTTTTAGTCAGAGGGTAATAAATACCACGAACTATGAGTAAAATAACCGTCATGTTGAATACCAAGCGGAACAAATAAGCCCACATATATTCATTATAAATCTCCACTCCAAGAAAACTCCCTGCCAGATCTACCTCCGACAACAAGGGCTTCGCCTGGACAAGCTTGCCCATGACAGTTTGCGCATCACCAGTTAACATTTTGACACCATCCAGCAGGTTGGCCACATCAAGCGTAATTTTCATCATTGATTTTTTGAATTTTTTTGAATTTCACTTTCAATTTATTTTGCCGCAAGCCTTTATTTAGCAAGGCTCTACCCACACAATATTTACTCATCCTCATAGGCCGCACACTTTGCCTTTTGATAATCCGGATAAAGTCTGACGATGGCCGGAATCGCTCTTGCTTCAACTCCCCGACAATAAGACTACCGACGTTCCCCTCCCCTCTATCATTGTTAAATCTAAGCCCTATATCAATCGTCAATCTCTCGGCATCCACTCGATGGACCAAAGTGATCCTCGTAAAATCATTCCACAACCTTGGTATCAACAAATCTGCTGAGAATGGCAATATTCCATTCAAAAACTCACTAGTTTCGGATGTGAAACGCTCTTCAAACTCTTTGGTTTGGATACGCTTCTTTATCGTCCTTTTTTTGTTATTCTTAAATTTCACCTCCAAAAAACACAA
>JAJRVS010000330.1 GCA_024277195.1 Verrucomicrobiota bacterium
CCAAAATAACCTTCTCCGGCGCGTTTGCCCTCGAAGGTGAGTTGACGGGTTTTACTCAGTAGAATGGCTTCTGATTTTTCCAGATCGGCTTTATCTTTATCCTTATCCTGAGCGTTGATCAACAAAGGGCTGATGGCCAGAGTGAAAGTAGCGGCAAAAAAAAGCGGGTGGAATCGTGTTGGAGCAGACGGCATGGATGTTAGAGGATTCATAAAAGTGAAGGTGATGGGGAAGTTTTTCCACAATACATGACATTTTTTGAAATCGAAGGATTTAACCACTGATGGACACTAGGAAACACTGAATTATGATATTTTTACGATTTACTTCTTTTTTCTATCAGTGAAATCAGTGGTTATGATTTTTTTTGTTGTTGGGGGTGAGTTTTTATACCGCATCCGAAACGGAGGAGAAGTGAAAATCGTTGACCAGCAGCGGGGGGATGTGCATCGGCATCGAGCCTTCGCTGCCAAGCACACGTTCGGGACGACCGGAGGCGACGAGGTTTTTCAATACGTTGGTGGGGCTTTGATTGAAACGGAAGTTGTTGACTGGGCGGGTGATTTTACCGTTTTCGATCAGGAAGGTGCCGTCGCGGGTGAGGCCGGTGTAAAGCAGGGTCTGCGGTTGAACCATGCGCAGATACCAGAGGCGGGTGATGAGGATGCCTCGGTCCACTTGTGAGATCAATTTTTCCAGCGACTGATGTTCACCGGGCATGATTAGGTTATTAGCATGCGGCACGGCTTGGATTTTTTGTTTTTTTGCCCAGAAACGCCCGCAATGCAGATTGCGAAGGGTTCCGTCTTTGATCCAGTCGGTGCGTTGACAAGGTAGGCCGCTACCAGAATAGATGGATGCGGGTGCTTGTTGATAAGTCGGGTCGGAAAACAAGCTGGCTTTGCTGCCAAAGAGCTGTTGCCCCTGTGGATCGCCCTCGGCGAGGTGATTGAGGAAGCTGCGTTTTTCGTCACTGCTGCGTCGATTGAGCGACCACAACAGCAGGCTGATGAGATTACGCGCGGCACTGGCTTCGAGCACGACTGGATAACGGGCGGCGGACAAAGCGCTGGGTTTGCGTGAGTCCAGCGCTTTTTGCACCGCGCGATCAGCGGTGTTTTTGAGCGAAAGATTCTGGCTATCGGTTACTTGCAGGCTGGCCCAACCAGAACCATTGCCTTGATGAGTTCGTGCGGTGATGGAAAAATCGATCACCGTGGAAGGTTCATAGACAAACAGTCCGGCACTGGTGGCCATGGCGCTGGCAGAAGTTTTGAGGGTTAGAAAACCTGCGCCATCCACTTTGGCGGCGCGGGTGCTGTCGATGGCGACTTGCAACCAGGCGGCGAGTTCGTCCGGCCCACTGGCTGCGGTGGTGGCGGAAAAGCTGTTGGGTTTCTGGTATTCTTGTGCGGCCAAGGGAGGCATGAACTCAGGGTTCTCGGGTGAGATACGGGCCATTTGTTCGGAACGCAAAACGGCCTCTCGTAGCGAATGCTCGTCGGTTTGGTTCCAAGTGACACTGGCAGAGCGGGTTCCGAAATTTGAGCTGATTGACAAGCTAAGCAAATTTTGCGAAGCATTGCTGGTGATGTCGTTGTTGGCAAAACGTAGGTTGGCGTTGTCAGCAGCGGAGATGTGGACCACGGCAGAATCTGCGCTGGATAAGTTGAGGATCTTCTCCGTCAGGGATCGGATTTGGGCTTCGCTGGGGATCATGTTTAAGCTCCGGCTTCTTGTTGAGTGTTTAAGACTTGGAGCTGGCGGAAGCGCGCTGGCACCGCGCCGTGAGAAACCGGGGCAGATTGGGTGGGACGTCCCTTGCCACAATTAAATGCGCCACCGAGTTCGTAGGTGGAGGGGCCGGCCAGGCCATCGCAGGCGTTCCAGAATTCCACTGAGTTGCCTTGGTAAGCGACGTCTTTATACATGCCGTCGAGCTTGCCGTTTTTGATTTTGTGAAAAGTCTGGCCAGTGAACTGGAAGTTGTAGCGTTGCTGGTCAATGCTCCAGCTACCCGAGCCGACGATGTAGATGCCGTCCTCGACATCGGAGATCAGGGTGTCTGCAGTGACACTGTCATCGGCGCCAGGTTGCAGTGATATATTGGGCATGCGTTGCAGCGGGAAAGATGAAAAACTATCAGCGTAAGCGCAGCCATTGGAATGCTCCCGGCCAATCAAGGACGCTTGTCCGAGCGCCATTTGGTAATTAGTGAAACGTCCCTTGTCGATGATGTTAAACTCCTGACCGGCGGTTTTTACCCCGTCGTCGTCATAGGCCACGGTGGACAGGCCGTTGGCCTGGGTGCGGTCGGCACGCACGGTCACCAGTTCGCTGGCGTATTGCAGTTTATCCAATAGTTCGGGTTTGACAAACGAAGTGCCGGCAAAGTTGGCTTCGTATCCCAGCGCGCGATCCAGTTCGGTGGGGTGTCCGATGGATTCGTGAATAGTCAGCCACAGGTTGGTCGGATGAATCACCAGATCCTTAAGTCCGGCTTTGACCCCGGGAGCGGCGAGTTTTTCTTTCGCTTCCTCCACAGCTTGCACCACTTCGCTGTCAAAATCGTATTCTTTGAAATATTCGTAACCGGACCCACGCGGGGCAGCGAGGCTGTCGCGACTGGCAAAACCTCCCTTTTTTTCATCCAGCAAGGTGACGGAAAAATAGGGACGTAGTCGCACGCGGGATTGTTCGATGCGACTTCCAACCGAGTTGGCGAGCCATTTTTCTTCGCGCACTTGCACCAGACCGGAGCGACAGAACTTAGCCCCTGCGGCCAGCGCGCGGTCATTAATGTGCAGTAGTCGATCGGCTTTTTCCTCCAGAGTGACTGAAAAAGGATCGATCTGCATCGGCATCTGCCACTGGTCTTGCCAAGCGTTCAGACTTTCAAGATTGACCACATGCAGGCGTTTGCCTTGTTGCTGTTTGGCGATGGCGATGGCTGTTTGTGTGAGTTGCCTCACCTCGTTTTTTTCAATAGCATGACTGGCGGCAAAACCCCAGGCACCATCCACTAGCACCCGGACGCAGCAACCGCTGTCAGCTGAGAAGTTCACCCCCTGCACGGCTTTCTCCCGAGTATGAATGCTCTCCGAGGTGTCACGTCCGATACGGAACTCGGCAAAGCTGGCTCCGAGCTTTTTGGCCTGACTCAGGACTTGTCCGGAAAGGGTCGAGAAGAGTTGTGACAAATTCACTGATGAGCTGTCATCGCTCTGGGCATGAACGAGGTTATGAGAAAGCTGGCTGGCGATGATGCCACTTGCCGTAGCCTGGTGTAAAAAAGTGCGTCGTTTCATTGCCGTAATTCCTTCGGTAAAGCGTTTTTGCCTTGGGCTTTCTGTTCTTTTCTTTTTTGCATCTCTTCGAATTCACGGTCTCGGCGTGATTTGGTATTGGCGTGTTTTTGTGCTAATACCGCGATGTAGGCGGTCACGTCGGCGGCTTCTTCGGGGGAGAGATACTGGGTCATCTCGTGCATCTTGTGGCCTTTTTCATCTGCCGGGTTGCCGCCACGAATGCCTTTACGAAATTTGTGCAGTTGCGCCCGGATATACCAATCTTGCAGACCGATCAGCGGCGCGCTGCCAAAGACGATTTCGCCTTTGCCGTTAAAACGATGGCATTTGGCGCAAACGCCCATGAATACTTCTTTGCCTTTTTGCGAATCACCGCCCAGCACATTTTGAGTCGGATGCATCGGCATGGCGGCGATCAGTTTGGCTACGCCTTCGGATTGATCCACATTGATCGCATTGATGATGTTGTGCATGATCTGTCCGGCAGGGTCTTCCGGGCTGATGCCACGCAGGTCAGCACGAAATTTTTTGATTTGAGTTTGCACATACCAAGCGGGCAGGCCCGCAATGGAGGGAGCTTTGAGTGCTTCGGAGCCTTCACCTTTTTTGCCATGGCAGTTGGAGCAAATTTTGGCAAAAAGTTCGTCGCCTGAAATGTCAGCAGGAAGGTCCATTTTTGCTTTGGGGGAAGCCGTAGTAGGGGATGCAGGTGCTTTTTTGTCCTCTGCAGGCAGCAGTTGGATGAAGGACAACAGGGGTAGAAAAAACAAGCAGGCAAATTTCATCTTGCTATTGTTGTATATCAGGTACATCTTTCAAGTATAATTATTCAGCTATGCAGTTGAGCAAATTTACAGACTATTCCCTGCGCGTGCTTATTTACACCGCTGCGAGGCATCCTGACAAGGTTTCAATCACCGAATTGGCCGAGGTTTATCATATTTCACGCAATCATCTGGTTAAAGTGGTGAATCAATTGGCTCATTTGGGCTATTTGGAAACTATGCGAGGACGTGGCGGCGGCATATTGTTAGGGCAACCAGCTACAGACATCGTCATCGGCGACGTGATCGAGGCAGTTGAGCCAGGTTTTGACATGGCGGAATGTTTTAGTCTTGGCACCAATCATTGCCGTTTGACTCCGGTTTGCCGACTGAAAGGCATTATGAATGATGCCAAAACGGCCTTTTTACGCGAATTGAGCCGTCATACGCTGGCGGATGTGGTTGGCCAGCCGCAAGCGATCATTGATGCGTTGCAACTGGAGCCTGCCCGTACAAAATAATTTTTAAAGATTTCCTGTTGATAACCCACCAAATAAAGAAAAATGAAAACTGCACCTAATCGATTCAGTCTGTTCAAAACCTCAGCCTTGCTGACGAGCATGATCGCCGTGGCCGCACCACAAGCTTCGCAAGCGATTGACGACTTTGAATTTCCGCCGATCAGTTATTCGGATACCAAACCGAATGACCGTATTACTCAATTGCAGACCGATACACAGAGCGGCAAGTTGAAGTTCACCCAGAAAACGGAAAAGGATTTTGTGGGAGCCTTATTAAAAGAGCTGAACATTCCAGCTTCTTCACAAGCGCTGGTATTTTCAAAAACCAGTTTGCAGACTTCAGCTATCAATCCCGGGCAACCTCGGGCGATCTATTTTAATGAGGAGGTCTATTTTGGATGGACCCGCAACCGTGATTTGGAACTGATGGCGGCGGAACCTAAACTGGGAGTGACTTTTTATCTGATCCATCGTGATCCCAAGTCGTCCAAACTGTCTTATGAGCAACACACCGATGAGTGTTTTTCCTGTCACGCCTCGGGTCGTACTGGAGGGCGTCCGGGTATGGTGGTGCGCTCGGTTTTGGCCGACGCCAAAGGGTTCCCTATATTTTCGGCAGGCAGCTACACCACGGATCAGAGCAGTCCGATCGCCCAACGCTGGGGCGGCTGGTATGTGACCGGGCATCATGGGGAGTTACGTCACATGGGCAATGCCATCGCTATTGAGGTAGACAAAGGTAATGGGGCAGAGATTGATCGTGAGGCCGGAGCCAATATGGATGAGCTGGACGAGTTCATCGACCCAACGGATTATCTGGTGCCTGACAGTGACATCGTTGCGTTGATGGTTCTCGAACATCAGGTGGGCATGCACAATCGCTTGATTGAAGGTAATTATGTGGTGCGCAAAGCAGTCTACCGCGACCAGGAAATCAGCCGTGAACTGGGAGAAAACCGCAAGGGGTTCAGTGATACCACCAAGCGAATCATTGATCATCAGGCCGAGCGGATTTTGAACTACCTGTTGTTTGCCAATGAAGTGAAACTGACTGGAGGAGGTTTGGATTCTGACTCGACCTTTGTTGAGGACTTCCAACATAATGCCAAAGTGTCTAAAGACGGGCGTTCTTTGAAGGATTTTCAACTGTTAAGTCGGATTTTCAAATACCGTTGCTCTTACATGATTTATTCAAGTTCGTTCGCGAGTTTGCCCAAACCGCTGAAAAACAAAGTTTATCGACGCTTGGGCGACGTTCTGACCGGCAAGGATACCAGCAACGAATATGCCTACCTTAAGGAGAGCGAGCGCAAACGTATTTTGAATATCTTGGTCGAAACTTTGCCGGATGCGCCTGCGAGTTGGAAAAAGGGAGAGCAGGCCAAGCAGGTGACGGTTAAGTGAAGAATAAGGAGTGGAGGGTGAGGTTAACAGCGATACCAAAATCAAGAAAACGGATTGGCAATCCATTCTATGAGTGGTGCGGATACGCACTGTAATATGCAATGCCATTGCGTTTCTGTGGGTGCCCCAGTGGTAGCAACGCGTTCACACATACATATGCAGCGAGTTCAAACCAAATCGCAGGTGTGGCCAGCTCTTATCAGGGCAATCAAGTTCTGAGTGGTCAACGTGTTTACGGTGGAGGGGGAAAGTTAGTTGTTGTGGGTGGAAATATTTTTTGAAAATCATGAAAATCATGTGTTCACTACAAACACTTTTTTTGTTTTTGTTTTTATTAGGATGCAATAAACAATCTAAAATTAACGGATACGATTATATGGCGATGTCGGCAGCGTTATCCGAGGTCAATATGTTTGATTTTGAAAGGTGGCCACCGGATGAAGGTGAATTACTTTATATAGAGCATTATAAAATAATTTACGTTGACGATTATCGGGGCAACAAAGAATTACGTCCGATAATAGTTGACGAACTGACTGGTGAAAAGGGGGGAACTATTGTGTTTATGTGTTCAGAAGGAACCTTTCGAGTTTTGAGTGAGGATTTGCCAAAAAGCTTAAAAAAGGTGCAAGCGGGTGATTTTGAGGGTTTACGAGAATTTAAAATTGATCCATGAAAAGGGGAAAGGGGGTCTGTCAGCATAGGAAAGTGTTGCGAACCGAATTGATATCGAAAGCCGTTCTCGATTTGTTATCGAAAAATTTCAGGCCAATTCTCGCACTCTGATCGTAGTTTTTACTCCACCACGTTGTACCGTGTAAAATTGGGCTCTGATGTGTGTAATCATATGGTGTGATTTTTAAAGCCGTTTTGATGGTGGTGGTGATTTTTTTTCAGACCTATTCCAAAGCTCTGGATGTCTTTTTTCTATGATGAGGGGCGTGCTCACCGTTGGGATCACGCTCCCGTTTCATTACAGTTGTTTACTGTTGAGGCAACGCGCGCAGCTGACTTCACCGTTTCAGGGCGTTTATCAGTTGTTTCACTTGCTCCCCGCTGTGGGCGGCCGACAGGGTGATGCGCAGACGGGCTTGATCGCGGGGGACGGTGGGGTAGCGAATAGCGGGGATGAGCAGACCTTGTTGGTAGAGCTGGGAGGACAGTTGCAGGGCGTTCTGTGATGAACCTAGGATGTATGGCAGGATGGGGCTTGCCGAGTGGGGGATGGTTTTAATCTCGTCGCTTACCTGCTTGATGTGCCGCTTGAGTTTTCTGCGTCGCTGTTGACCGTCTTCACTGAGTAGTATATCGATCGCCTTCAGCGCGGCGACGGCGGTGGCTGCGGGTGGAGCGGTGGAGTAGATGAAACTGCGGGAGCGATTGATCAAAAGATCGATGAAGGCGCGGCTGGCGCAAAGGTATGCTCCGCTCAAACCGAGGGCTTTGCTGAGGGTGCCCATTTGCAGGTCGACTTGATCGGACAGACCGAGATCGTCGGCGAGGCCGATGCCTTGCTGGGCAATGCCGAAGGCGTGGGCTTCGTCGAGTAAGAGTAAAGCTCCGTATTGTTGTTTGAGGCTGACAATTTCCTTCAGCGGGCAGAGATCACCGTCCATGGAGAATACTGATTCGGTGATGACGATGATACGCCCATCGGAGGCGATTTTTTTATCGGCCCACTGCAAGTGTGATTCCAGGCGATTGAGATCATTATGCGGATAAATGCGTAGCGTGGCACCTGATAACCTTGCTCCGTCAATCAGCGAGGCGTGACAGAGTTTGTCCAGGATCAAGATGTCGCCTTTAGTTGCCAACGCGGTGATAGTGCCGAGTGCGGTGGCGTAACCGGTGGAAAAAGTAAGTGCGGCGGCGCTGTTTTTTAATTGGGCGAGGCGTTCTTCGAGTTCGAGATGGGGACGCAGGGTGCCGCAAACCAGTCGCGAGGAGCCTGAACCACTGCCCCAAAGGTCGAGTCCGTTTTTGTAGGCGTTTAGAATCTCAGGATGACTGGAGAAGCCGAGATAGTCATTGGATGAAAAATTGATGAAGTTGCTGCCGTCAATGATAAGCTCGGTAGCTTGAGGGGAATCGACGGGGCGAAGTTGGCGAAGAAGGTGAGCCTCTTGCAGCGCCTGCAGTTCATCTTGGGGGTCACGGGGCATAGAACATTGATCATTTATGATTTGGCATTAACATGGCTTGTTGGGCGGACGTTCAGCCAAGGTTGGTTATGAGAGTTTGAGCCCCCAGTGCAGCAAGGCACGGGATTCGCCCCAGATGACGGGGATTCTGCTGCCCAGAACGACGACGATGATGTTGCGCCCGTTGTGAGATGCGCTGGAGACAAGGCATTTGCCGGCGGCGCGGGTATAACCGGTTTTCATGCCGGTGCAGTAGGGGTAGCTTAGCAGCACCTTGTTGGTGGTTTTGACCAGTTTGGTGCGGCCGTTGGCGAAGCGGAAAGTGAGCGATTTGGTTTTGACCGTTTGCCGGATGAAGGGTTGGCGCATGGCGGCGGCG
>JAJRVS010000331.1 GCA_024277195.1 Verrucomicrobiota bacterium
GAACCACATGCCGCTTTGACCGTGTTGTTTGAAAGTGCGTTTGCTTCCCAGCAGACGAGCGGTTTCTTTCTGAATGAAAGCAAAGCGCATGTCTTTGAGCAGGGATTCAGGCATTTTTTGCCCGTCCAGTTTTTGCAAAGTGGGACGAGGGTTGAACAAATCCAGGTGGGAGGGGGCACCCGCCATGAAGATAAAAATACAGCTTTTGGCTTTAGCTGGGAAGTGACTGTGTTTGGGAGCCAGAGGATTGACTGCCAAACCTTCGGCAGAAGCGGCGGCTTTTGCAGAGCCAGGAGCCATCAATGAGCTGAGGGCGATCCCGCCCAGCCCACTGGCTGCTGTGGTCAGAAATTCTCGACGAGTGTTTTGGTAGGATTCGTTAAGAGGGTTCATATTAGTATGAAAATAGAGTGGGAGAGTTTAGCTACGAGTGATGAACTCATCGGTATTGAGGATGATGCGTGCAGTGGCGATCCATGCGGCGAGCTGCTCCGTGGGTGCATCGGGTGGGTTGTCGCCGATTAACTCAGCAGCTTCTTTGGGGTGTTTTTTATACCAGGCTTGGGATTGCGTGAGCAGTTGCAGCAATATCTGAATCTCGGAAGAACTGGCAGAGCGTGCCATGGTGGTCTGGAATGCCTGCTGTAAGCGCGCCTCTTCACTGGGGTATTTTGTTTGCACCAGTTTTTTCGCCATTTCCCGGGCGACGCCAAAAAAGACTTCGTTTTGCAGAGTGGCCAAAGCTTGCAAGGGCGTATTCGAGCTGGTTCTCATCTGATTGGTAACAGCTGCGTCGGGGCAGTCGAATAAAACCAGATTGGGATCGGGCGCGGTGCGTTTATAAAAAGTGTACATGCCACGGCGGTAGAGGTCTTCTCCTTTTGAGACCCGCCATTTGAAATTGTTGGCGTAACTGAGCGCGGCTACGTCGGCAGGGATGGGGGGGAATACGCTGGGACCGCCGACTTTGGGACTGAGCAGTCCCGCTGCCTGTAGGTAGAGGTCGCGGATGATTTCCGCTTCCACCCGGAAGCGGTTTTGGCGAGCCAGCAGACGATTGGCTGGATCCGTATCGGCCAGATCAGTGCGGTAGGTGGAAGATTGGCGGTAGGTGGAGGACATGACAATTTCGCGGATCATTTTTTTGCGACTCCACTTGGCATCGTGGATGAAATAATAGGCCATCCAGTCGAGCAGTTCGGGATGACTGGGAACTTCACCGGCGGCACCCAAATCCTGAGGCTGGGTGGACAGCGCTTGCCCAAAGAGGTGTTGCCAGATTTTGTTCACTGTCACTCGTGAGGTCATCGGGTGTTCGGGGCTGACGATCCAGTTGGCCAGATCGAGCCGGTCGGCGGGCAGGGCTTTGGCTTTGACCTTTTTCTTTTTTTGATCTTCACTGAGTTTTTCAAAACGAGGACGGGGTTTCATTGCCGGCCAGGTGGCCGAAGTGGCGGTTTGCAGCTTGCCGGATTTTTTGTCGGGAGTGAGGAAGTTGCCACGAGTGAAAAGGTAGGTATCCCGGCGTTTGTCCTGGCGTTCGATCAGGACACGGGTGATGCCGCGTGAGTTATCGGTTCCTCGCAACTTACTCAGGGCACCTTGTAATTTAGTTGCCAGGTTTTTATCGGTGACCTGTCGATCGAGCAAGTCCTTGGTGTTTTTCCACTCTTCGTAACGCTCGATGATTTTTTTCTCGGCATCATTGGGAAAGTCTCCTACGTAAATGGCGTCAAAGTCGGCATTATTAAAAAAAGCATAGAGTTGATAGAATTCTTTCTGGGTGAACGAGTCGTAGGGGTGATCGTGACATTGGGTGCAGCCAACGGATGCCCCCAACCACACCGAACCAATCGTATTGATGCGGTCGATCACTCGTTTGGTGCGGTCTTCTTCGGCGTCCACACCGCCTTCGAGGTTGAACTGGGTCATCAGGTGAAATGCGGTAGCCAGGCGATCCTGGCGACTGGCTTTGGGAAGCAAGTCACCGGCGATTTGTTTGATGGTGAACTGGTCAAAGGGCAGGTCGTCATTGATGGCGGTGATGACCCAGTCACGCCAGCGGTAAGCGTCGGCGCGGGTGCTGTCTTTTTCGTAGCCGGAGGAGTCCGCATAACGTGCTTCGTCCAACCAATGGCGTGCCCAGCGTTCGCCGTAGTGAGGAGATTTGAGCAAGCGGTCGACAACTTTTTCATATGCGTTGGGAGATTGGTCGGCGTTAAAATCGCTGACTTCCTTGGGACTAGGAAGCAGTCCGGTGAGGTCCAGCGACAGACGGCGGATCAGGGTTCTACGATCCGCTTCCGGCGAGGGTTTGATTTGGTCGTTTTCCAAGCGGGCCAGAATAAATTGATCGATGGCGTTTTTTGTCCATGCCTGGTTAGCGACTTTGGGCGGGCTTGTTTTTTTGAGAGGTTCCAAAGACCACTGTTGCGGCCACTGCGCACCTTCTTGGATCCATTGTTTGAAGAGCGCGACTTGCTCCTTACTCAAGGATTCCTTGGGTGGCATACGTTCGTCTTCGTCTGTTGATACGATACGGTGTACCAATTGGCTTTTTTTCAGATCGCCTTCGACGATGGCAAAGTCGCCAGACTTGGCTTTAGTAAAAGCACTGTTGCGGTTGAGAAAACTGAGTCCTCCCTTTTTTTTCACTCCACCATGGCATTCGGCGCAGTGCTCTCTGAGCAAAGGTTGGATCTGGCGGGGGAAATCTATTTTTTTATTCGCTGCGGCGGAAGCGGTTGGTTTACAGATCGTATTGAGGGCTGTAAAAATGAAAGTGATCAGGAGGACTTGAAATAAACGCAAAATCATTTTGTAGGGGTTTGTGTATCCGGATATCCAGCAAGCTTTCTTCAAAGCGAACAAGGGATGCTATATGAGTTGCCCGAAGCTGCCCAGCGTTCAATTTTTTTATTGTGAAAACAGAGCAATTAAATAACTATGTTTAAGTTATTGCACCGAACTTGAGGCCAAGACTTTTTCCACATCGACCGAAGTGATTTTGTATTCAGGGCACATGGTATCGCTGTCATGCACATCCGAGGTGACATTATTAACCATGTGTTCAGGAAAGTGAAAAGTGGTAAAGAGGATACCTGGTTTAACTTCTTCATTGACGTCGGCTTCGAGCGTGACTTCTCCGCGGGATGAAAAAATCCTTACATGATCACCACTGCGGATTTCTTTCTTTTTGGCATCGGCAGGGTTAATCGTCAGCACGTCTTTGCTGACAATCTGACTGTTTCTAGTGCGGCGGGTCATGGTGCCGCAGTTATAATGCTCTAATAATCGGCCTGTAGTTAGGATGAAAGGAAACTCTTGCGCGTGATCTTCGATCTCGCTGGATTCTTTAAACTCGATGAAGTGAAACTTGCCCAGCCCCCGTTTGAACGATTCGGTGTGCAAAATGGTGGTGCTTTCACAGCCTTCCTGAATCGGCCATTGTTTGCCTTGATCTCCGAGGCCTTCCCAGGTGGCTCCTTTGAAAAAGGGCACGATGCCAGCGACTTCGGCAAGGGTGCCTTCGGCAGTGTAGTCCGCTTGTTCGTAACCCATGTGATTCATGATCTCGACGATGATCTGGCCGTCGGGTTTGGTGCCCTCCAGAGGTTCGACAGCAGCTTTGACACGTTGGATGCGGCGTTCACCATTGGTGAAGGTGCCCGATTTTTCCAAAAATGAAGAGGCCGGCAAAACCACGTTGGCGTATTGTGCGGTTTCGGTCATGAAAATTTCCTGCACCACTAAAAAATCGAGATTGGCCATTGCGGCTCTGACCGCTTCCGAGTTGGGATCGGTTTGCACCACGTCTTCGCCCATCAGCCAGAGGGATTTCAGTTTCCCCATGCGGGCGGCTTCGAACATTTCAGGGATTTTGTAGCCGATTTCACTCGAAACCGTAGCGCCGTAATATTCCTCATAGTGACGTTTCACATCGGGATCGGTGACATCCAGGTAACCAGCGCCCTGATGGGGTTGGGCTCCCATGTCAGCAGCTCCCTGCACGTTGTTCTGCCCACGCAGGGGGTTCACTCCGACTCCTCGGCGACCGATGTTGCCGGTCATCATAGCGAGATTGGCGATGAGCATCACCGTTTTGGCTCCCTGGCTGTGTTCGGTGACACCTAGTCCGTGGAAAGACATCGCACTTTTGGCACTGGCGTATTCGATGGCAGCGGCTTTGACTTGTTCGCGATCCACACCGGTGAGTTTTTCGGTTTCATCGAGGTCGAGCGATAGCAGGCCGTTTTTGAGCTCATCCCAGTTTTCGCAGCGGTGGTCAATGAAGTCTTGATCCATCAACCCTGCTTCGAGGATGTAGTAGCTGAATATGTTGAGCAGGGCAACGTTGGTGCCGGGGCGCAACTGCAAGTGATGTTTGGCGTAAGGCGTGATTTCTATTTCGCGCGGATCGATGATGATCAACGGAATGCCTTTCATCGCCCGTTGTTTGATCCTCGCTCCGGTCACCGGATGTCCCTGGGTGGGATTGGCGCCGATCACCAACATGCATTCGGTTTCGTTGATGTCGTCGATGGAATTGGTGGCGGCGCCGGTGCCAAAACTCTGTTGCATGCCCCATGCAGTAGGGGAATGACAGACCCGGGCGCAGCAATCGATATTATTGGTGCCGATCACCGCACGGATGAATTTTTGCATCAAGTAGTTTTCCTCGTTGGTGCAGCGAGCCGAGGAAATTCCGGCAATGGCGTCGGGGCCACTTTCTTTGATGATGCGTTGCAGGTTCTCTGCGATGTGGGTGTAGGCCTCATCCCAAGTGGCTTCCACCAGTTCGCCGTCGCGGCGGACGAGAGGGGTGCGCAGGCGATCAGGGTGATTGTAAAAACGGAAAGCGTAACGTCCTTTGAGACAGGTGTGGGCACCGTTGGTTTCGGCATCCGCAGGAGCTTGAATGGAGAGGACTTCGTTGCCTTGGGTGGCTACTTCCAAATTGCAGCCCACCCCACAGTAGGTGCACACGGTGCGTGTGTATTCGGTGGCCTGGATGGATTTAGATTGGAAGATATCAGAGATGGCAGAAGTCGGACAGGCTTGGGCGCAGGCACCACAGGACACACAATCAGAGTCCTCAAAACTGCTATCAAAACCTTTGATAATGCGGGCATCAAAACCACGGCCGTGCATGCTGAGCACAAATTGCCCTTGGATCTCATCGCAGGCTCGCACACAACGTGAGCAGTTGATGCACTTGGACAGGTCCGAAGTCATGTAGGGATGAGAGAGATCCTTCTGGCGGTCGAGGTGGTTTTTTCCCTCGGGGTAACGGACCTCACGCACGCCCACTTTGGCAGCGACGGTTTGCAGTTCGCAGTTGCCGTTCACTTCGCAGGTCAGGCAGTCGAGCGGATGGTCGGTGAGCACCAGTTCGACGATATTGCGGCGCAATTTGAGTACCTGGGGAGATTCGGTAAAAATGTGTATGCCTGCGTTCAGCGGAGTGTGACAGGAGGCGACGGTGCGTCTGGGCCCATCTTCTTGCAGCGCGACTTCGACTGAGCAGACCCGGCAAGCACCGTAGGGTTCGAGTTGGGGGGCGTCGCAAAGAGTTGGCACGTGGCCGCGTCCTTTGTGCCGGTCGATGAAGTTGAGCAGGGATTCCCCTTCAGTAATCAAGTGCGGAGTGCCGTCAATGTAAGCGGTGTTTTCTTTGGCAATTTGAATCATGACGGTTGGGGCTTAGCTTTTAAAATAGGGGCGAAGTTCTGCTTCGAAATATTGCAGCGCGTTTTTGATCGGTAAGGGGACTCCGCCTCCTAGGGCACAGAGGGAAGTGTGCTGCAGGGTGTCGAGCAGGTCGTGAATGAGCTCTGGGTCGATTTGGTAATCGTCTTCATTACGCGCCTTGTTGATCAACTCTTTGCCACGCACGGAGCCTAGACGACAAGGGAAACACTTGCCGCAGGATTCATCCGCGGTGAATTGGAAAAGGTGTTCGATGAATTCGATCATCGCAAAGCTTTCAGGGATGCTGACGACTCCTGCGTGGCCGAGCAAAAAACCAGCTTCGCTGAAGGATTCAAAATCGACCGTGAGCTCTTTGATCTTGCTTATTGGCAGTAAACCTCCGAGCGGGCCGCCAACTTGGATGGCTTTGACGGGAGACTTAAATCCGCCGGCCAGATCATCGGTGATGGTAGAAAGCGGGGTGCCCATGGCTACTTCATAAATGCCGGGGCGGGTAAAATGACTGTCGAGGGAAACCAGTTTGGGGCCGGATGATTTTTTTGTGCCGATTTTGGCAAAAGCCTCGCCGCCGAGAGTCAGAATCGGGCGGATGTTGGCGAAGGTTTCCACATTGTTAAGAATAGTGGGCTTGCGGAAGAGTCCTTCGACGGTGGGAAAGGGAGGGCGCACGCGCACTTCCGGACGCTGACCTTCGATCGAGGCGAGCAGCGCGGTTTCCTCTCCACAAATGTAAGCTCCGGCTCCTTTGATGGTTTTGAGGTCGAAGCTGAAATCGCTGCCGAAAATGTTGTCGCCTAGTATTCCAGCTGCTTTCAAGTCGGCGATGGCTTGATTGATGATGCGAATGGAGTTGGGGTATTCGGCTCTGATATAAAGCAGCCCGGTGCGGGCTCCAGCGAACCACCCGGCGACGATCATGCCGAACAGCACGCTGTGCGGCTGTTCTTCCATCAGGTATTTGTCAATATAGGCGCCGGGGTCGCCTTCGTCGGCGTTACAGACGATGTATTTGATTTCGCCCTCGGCTTCCCGGCAGGAATCCCATTTGAAGGACAGAGGAAATCCAGCGCCGCCACGGCCGCGCAATTTGGAAGCTTTGAGCTCATTGAGCAGGTCTTGTCGACTGTTCTGCAAGCAGGCTTTCAGCGGGGCGTAATATTCATCGATACCTGGAAAGTCGGCTGTCAGCAGGGGCGTTTCGAGTGCGGACTCAACGTGGTATTGATCTTGTGAGGCCTGTGCTTCATCGGCCTCATCCGAGAATATTGATTTCAGATCATCGCTTGATTTGGCTGAATAGTTCTCATCTTGATATTGGAAGGCTCCAGCTTCGTGGCAGCGTCCCAGACAACAGATGTGGCCGATTTCATCCGCTTCGAAATGTTCACCAAGCTGAGTTTGCAAAGTGTCCTGGCTACCGGCGCAGAGGCAAGCGCTGCCATTGCAAATGAAGACCTTTTTCCCTTCGTTTTCTTTTTTGAGAAAATCATAAAAAGAAACCGCTCCCAAGGTGATCGCATCACCAACGAGATGTTCTTCGGACAGGGTGCGAACGGTTTGCTGATCTGCTGCGCTGCCGGTTTCCTCGGCGGCTTGGACCATGCGTTCGAAGTGATTTTGTTTCGTTCCTTTACGGAATGAGATAGCGCTGAGGTTTTTGGACATAATTCAGAATTAAAGGTAGCGCGAATCATGCCAAATCACAAGGCAGGAAGCTCGAACGGAGATTTGGTGAATGAATTTACACTGGAGAAGAAAATATGTAGAACCACTGATTTCACCGATTAGCACTGATGGGAAAGAAGGTTTTGAAAGGAATGCTATGTAAGGTGAAAGCGGCTTGGTTATTTTCTCTGTTGTTTGCCCCAGGAGTCGCGCAGGGGGACGGTGCGGTTGAAAACCAGTTGTTCGCTGTCTTCACTGTCGCGACAAAAATAGCCGAGGCGTTCGAATTGAAAACGATCGCCGCTTCCGGCTTCTGCCAGTGAGGGTTCCAGTTTGCAATTTGAGAGGGTTTTGAGAGAGTCCGGGTTGAGGTAGTCGGTGAAGGATCCTTCTTCGCCATCGGGATTCTCTACTGAGAACAAACGGTCATAAATGCGCACTTGCGCGTCAATTGCGTGACGAGCGCTGACCCAATGGATGGTGCCTTTTACCTTGCGTCCGTCGGGTGGGTTGTTGCCGCCACGGGTTTCAGGATCATAAGTGCAGCGCAGCTCGATAACGTCTCCCGCTTCGTTTTTGATCACTTCTTCGCATTTGATGAAATAGGCCGCGCGGAAGCGCACTTCACGCCCGACCGACATGCGGAAAAATTTACGCGGGGCGTCCTCCATGAAATCATTGCGTTCGATGTAGAGCTCGCGGCAGAAAGGGACTTTGCGTTTACCAAAACTTTCATCGCCAGGATGGTTGGCGGCCTCCATTTCCTCGACTTGGTCTTCGGGGTAGTTGGTGATGACCACCTTGATCGGATCGAGCACTGCCATCACTCGTGGTGAAGTTTCATTGAGATGGTCGCGCAGACTGTGTTCGAGCAGTGCGACATCGGTGGTGGAGTTGAATTTGGTGATGCCGATACGGCCACAGAAATGCCTGATTGACTCAGGAGTGTAACCACGGCGGCGCATGCCGGAAAGAGTGGGCATGCGTGGGTCATCCCAGCCGCTGACCAGCTGTTCCTCGACCAGTTGCAGCAATTTGCGTTTGCTCATCACCGTGTAGGTGAGATTAAGCCTGGCAAACTCGATTTGGCGTGGTTGACTAGGGACAGGCAGGTTGTTGATGAACCATTCGTAAAGCGGACGGTGGTTTTCGAATTCCAAAGTGCAGAGCGAATGGGTGATGTTCTCCAGCGCATCGGATTCACCGTGGGTGAAGTCGTAGTTGGGGTAGATGCACCACTGGTCACCGGTGCGGTGATGGTGTTTTTTGAGAATGCGGTAAATTACCGGGTCACGCATGTTGAGATTGGGATGTGCCATGTCGATGCGGGCGCGCAGGACTTTTGCGCCTTCATCAAAGTCACCGTTTTTCATCGCTTCGAAAAGCGCGAGGTTATCTTCGACGCTACGTTCCCGGTTGGGGCTGTTTTTGCCAGGCTCAGTAAGCGAACCCCGATAGCTCCTCATTTCTTCTACCGATAGGTCATCGACATAAGCGTTGCCTGCTTGAATCAGGTGTCGTGCCCAGTCGTAGAGCTGTTGAAAATAATCAGATGAAAAATGCAGGTGCTCGTTCCAATCGAAGCCCAGCCAGCGAACGTCGGCTTTGATTGAATCTACATACTCCTGATCTTCTTTGGCGGGGTTGGTATCGTCAAAACGCAGGTGACAGCGTCCCTCGTATTCCTGGGCAATGCCAAAGTTCAAACAGATCGATTTGGCGTGGCCGATATGCAGATAGCCATTGGGTTCCGGCGGGAAACGAGTGACGATACTTGAGTGTTTACCAGATGCGAGATCCTGATCGATGATTTCCCTGATGAAATCTTTGCTGTCGGATTCGGTGGTGGATGGTTCTTCCTGATTCATGAATAAAAAGTGTGCGTTGCTGTAGGCGTGGCGAATAAGTCACCATGCAGGTGTTTTATAAAGGAAAATTGTGCTGAATCCAGTGATTCAGGGAAGATTTTTTAGCACAAAGAGCCAGTTGGTCAGTACCAACACAAGGGTGACGATCCAGAAAGCTCGCCCCGGGCGCCAGCGGTCGGGGACAAGGCGTTGACGATTGCTGAAATAAACGAAGACCAGCAGTGGGGAAGATAACAATAGAAGGGTGATCAGGGGATTGAATGAAAAAGCCTGACTGAGCTGTCCCTGGCTGACTGAAAGCAGGGCACGGGTGCCTCCGCAAGTGGGGCAGGGGAGATCGGTGAGGTTTTTGATCGGGCAGATGGTATAGGAGGTTCCCATGCGCAGGTTCGCCCAAGTGAACAGACTTGCTCCCAAAAACCAAAGAACCGTGGTGATCAACCACGGCTTGGTGACTCCGCTCGTAGCTGAGAGGTCTGGCATTCGAGTAGAAGTCTGCCGTAAAGGCGGTTTTTATTGAGTCGCTTGAATACCACCACCTAGAATAGCTGCTCCAAAACCCAATAGAAGGAACAGGGCTACCAAAATAAACAGCACAATATATAAAACCAACGTAATTATGCCACAGATCTTGCCTGCTTTGGTCAAGCCTTCACCCTCTGGATCCATTTGGCCCGCTGCCATTTTTTTAAGATCACCGTTGCCCATAATCCAGGCAGCGATACCAAAAGGTGCGCAGACGACCAGTCCTAGGATTCCGAATATTAGAATGAGATTTCCGCGATGTTCTTCCATTTTTTACGTTGGTGGTGTGAGTTGCTATTTGAGCCTTACTGATTTTGATAGGGTAGGTCAATAAAAAACGGCGCTGACTCTGGTTCGCAAAAATAGCGCGATTGCGTAAGTCGTTTTTATTGAATGATATTCAACAAATGCGATATTCTATTGTTATTACAAATGTTTGCTCAGCCTCAAGCTGGGCAGGCTTTTTAAGATCCCGCGCAATTCAATCCCTGCTCATTATGTCTGATTCCCTGTTTAAATTCTCATTTCGTCGTATTTTTTTCGGACTTATTTCTACGCTTAGCGTATCTGCTGTTTCGTCACTTTACGCGGCGGATTCTACGCCGTTGAAGCAGGCGAGCCAGAAAATCGACGGCTTGATTCAGAAAGTATACAAGGAGCACAAAATCACTGCCAACCCAGCTAGCAATGATTCAGTTTTTCTGCGCCGGGTTTATTTAGATATTATCGGGAGGATCCCATCACTGGCGGAAGCTCAGGTTTTTAATGAATCTAAGGCTGGCGACAAACGTTCCCGTTTGATTGAGCGCCTGCTTAATTCGGAAGGTTTTGTCAGTCACAATTACAACTACTGGGCCGACATCCTGCGTATCAATGCCAGACTTGGCGGTGCAGCGACGGAAGCTGAATCGGCTTACCGCTTGTGGGTGAAAAGTGCACTGCGTGAAAACAAACCCTATGACCAATTTGTGAAAGACCTGGTAGCCGCGCGCGGTCACTTGTGGGAAAACGGAGCGATTGGTTATTATCAGCGGGATCGCGGTATGCCTTTGGATAATATGTCCAATACGGTGCGGGTCTTTTTAGGTACCCGACTTGAGTGCGCTCAGTGCCACAATCACCCTTTCGATAAGTGGACGCAGATGGATTATTTTAAAATGGCGGCTTTCAGCTTCAATGTTGACGCCAATCGTTATCAAACCGAAAACCGCACAGCTTTTAACAAGCATATTCAAGAGCTTTCCCGGGAGCAGGCTAAAAAACTGATTAAAGAAAAATACGCAGACATGGACAAACGCGAAGCTCAGCGCAAAGCACAAAAGGAGGTTCGAGGCATGCGGGATACGGAGTATAGTTTGATGCGCCGAGCTTCAACGGATCTTTACCGTCCGATCCGCTATACCAGTGTGACCGAAAATAAACGCAAGCTGCAACTGCCGCACGATTATCAATACGACGATGCCAAACCGAAGGGGAAAGTTACGGCTGAGGTTATGTTCGGTGGAGAGATCAATCTCGATAATGTGGATGACAAGGTTGATGCCTACGCCGCGTGGATGACTTCGCCGGATAACCCTACTTTTACCAAAGTGATCGCCAACCGTCTGTGGAAACGGGTTTTCGGGGTGGGGATTCTGGGATCGGTGGATGAGTTGACTGATCAGACGGTGAACTCCAACCCGGCTTTGATGACTTATTTGGAAGAACTGATGCGCGAGTCGAACTATGACATGCGGGAATATTTACAGATTTTGTATAATACCAAAACCTATCAGCGAACAGCGTATTCCGAAGAGATTGTTGCGGGTATGCCCTATTATTTCCCCGGCCCGGCATTGCGTCGTATGTCTGCCGAGCAGGTATGGGATTCTTTGATCGTGATGTTGATCGATGACCCCGATCATTATCAACCACGCTTAGAGAGTGACCTGAATGCCATTGAGCGCCAGAAACAAATTTATGAAAGCCTCGAAGATCGGGATTCCGAGGATTACATGGAGATGGTCAAGGAGGTGATCAAGGCGACCAAGTTGATTAATGTCAAGGAAGAGAAAGTCAGGGAAGAGTATCAGCAGGCTCGCTCCGACGAGGATGTGGAGAAGATTCGGTCCTTGAGTCGTAAGTTGAGGAGTCTGCGTAATCAATCCTATAAAGAAATTGCGAATATTGCTTATGACAAGGTGTCCAAAGGCGGCGAGACCCAACAAATGATGGCTAATTTGGGCATGGCTTCTTCGGCGATGAGCGAAGTGAAAACCCAATTGCCAAAAACCAGAGCTATTGGGAAAAAGGCCTACAAGCAAGCGATGAAGGATCCATCCTTGAGCAAAGAGGATAAAATAGCTTTTACCAAGAAAGCGAAAAAGTTGCAGGCGGATGCCAAAAACTGGTCACGGGCGACTCGGGAGATGGCTCGCGCTTCGGAATTGCAGTCACCCGCACGACGCGGACATTTCCTAAGGGAGTTTGGTCAGTCTGACCGTGAGACGATTGAAAATGCCAACTGGGGGGCTTCAGTGCCACAGGCATTGAATTTACTGAATGGTCCCACAGCAGAGATGCTGCGCAATGTGAATTCGGTATTTGGCCAGGAAATTGAAAAAGCAAAAACTCCGGAAGATAAAATCAGCACGATTTACATGACCATGTTGACCCGCAAACCTAGCGACGCGGAAATGAAAAGCCTTTTGGCGGAAGTCGCAGCCAATGGCGAAAAGGGTTACGACAACATTGTCTGGGCCCTGCTGAATACCCAGCAATTCATCTTTGTTCTTTGAACTTACTTTTGACCATCCATTTTCTAAGCCTGCTTAAAATTCCCTGACTTCTGTTTATTATGAAAAATCCACTATTGAATGCTGACGAACCTACTCGCAGACGTTTCATGGCAACGGCCGCCAAAAGCCTATTAGGAGTTGGTGCTGCGCGGGCGTTCTTGCCAGGCAATGCCAGCGCTGCCCTGGGGCCGAACCTGGGACTGACGGATCGTGTCAACTCGGCCAAATCGGTGATCTATCTTTACATGAACGGTGGCATGACTCATTTGGATACTTTTGATCCCAAGGTCGGCCATGAAAACCAAGGCCCGACCAAGGCGATCCCCACCAATGTGGATGGGATCGAGATCAGCGAGTATCTTCCCCAGTTGGCCAATCATGCCGATAAGATGGCGATTGTGCGTTCGATGTCATCCACGGCGGGGGCTCACGCACAGGCAAATTACCTGATGCACACCAGTTACGACATGCGCGCTACGATTCGCCATCCCGGAGTAGGGGCCTGGTTGCAAAAGTTTCATGGACGGCTCAATCCCAATTTACCAGGCAGTGTTTTTGTTGGTGGTTCCAGCCGCATCAACGGGGGCTCGGGGTTTTTTGAATCTTCTTTCGAGCCTTTGGCGATCAATGATCCCAATGCGGGTTTAAAAAACAGCAAGCGCCGCGGGGTGACGGAAGAAGTTTTTGATCATCGCCTTAAATTGGCGGAGAGCTTGGATTCAGGTTTTCATAAACAGTATGATCTGAAAAAAGTGCGTGCTTATACTTCAATGTATGACGATGCCGTGCGCATCATGACCAGCGAGGACCTGGAGGTATTTGACCTCAAGAAAGAAGACGAACTGGTGCGCGAGACCTATGGTGAAAACCCATTTGGACAAGGTTGTTTGTTAGCAAGGCGTTTGGTTGAACGCGATGTGCGCTCAATCGAAGTGGATCTGGGTGGATGGGATATGCATAACAATACCTTTATCGAGGCTCCTGATAAATGTGCTATCTTGGATCAGGCTCTGGCAGCTTTGTTGGGGGATCTGAACAAACGCGGTATGCTCGAGGATACCCTGGTGGTTTTGGCGACTGAGTTCGGGCGTACCCCGAGGATCAATCAGAACGTCGGTCGTGATCACTTCCCTGCAGCTTTCAGTTGTATGTTAGCCGGGGGCGGAATCAAAGGTGGTGTGGCTTATGGCAAAACCACCGATGACGGAGAAAAGGTCGAGGACAAGTTGGTGAAGGTGGAGGACTTTAATGCCACTATTGCTTATGCACTGGGCATTCCGCTGGATAGTGTATTGTATTCACCTTCGAAACGTCCTTTCACCGTGTCGCACAAAGGCAAACCGGTATTGGATCTGTTTGCGTAGTAGCGATCAAGCTCAGGGTTTCTCAATAAGTAAATCCGGACGTGAACCTTGCTGCCAGTTGTGTTCGGAAGTCTGGCCGTCAGGCCAGCGAACGCTGATGTTTACGCTTTTGGTTTCACCGGAGGAGCCGAGACCAAAAAAGAGTTCGCTGGAGGATTGGGACAGATAACCTGATCCGGCATAAATCTCGGCACTTTGTTTTGGTAAGTGGTCATTGCTGACAGTGACTCTGGCACCAATGGCTTGGCCATTCCCTTGGGATCCGCGCAATCGAATTCGTAGAAAGCGATTGTGTGTTTGGGCGTTCAGTAACAAAGCAGGGGCTGCATTATTGATTCCGAACAATAAATCAGGACGTCCATCCTGGTTGATGTCTGCAACGGCCAGGCTTTTATTGTCTCCGGGCAGCACAATGCCACTTTCTTTTGGCCATACCGGTTGAAAGCGAATGCTGTCAGGGCTGTTTTTTCCAACAGCTTGACCACGAAGTAAAAGGCTGAGGCCGCCGTCCATCGCTCCGGTTTCTTTTTGCGGGGAGTAGGAATTCTGTGCAAGAACGATGTCGCTGTAACCGTCACCGTCAAAATCAGAAATCACGATACCAAAAGAAGGGGCGATCTGAGCTAATCTTGGTAGCGGTAAAAATTCAAACTGCCCCTTGCCTTGATTGAACCAGGTGCCGGATTCAAGCGTATTGGCTTCGAATCGTTGAGCTTTGTCCAGTGCCTTGGGACTGTAGATATTTTCAAGGGTGGCGCTGGCAAAATTGGCGTAAGATCCGAACCTTCCTGTTAGGAATGGCATGGCTCGGGTGCTGCAGCTGTAACCCCGGTGAGGGTAACAGGTGTCGCCTTCAAAACCGGCTTCGATAATCCGGGTCTGGCCACTGTTGTCGAACTCTCCGTAATAAAGTAATTCGGGGTGACTTTTGCTGGCTGAATATTTGCTGTTGAGTCCGGTATTGGTGACCACATAGTCGATGTCTCCGTCGCCATCGAGATCCCGCGCGGCTATTCCATTCCACCAGCCACTGCGCTCAGCCAGTCCAGACAATTGGGTAAGGTCTTCGAGCTTGCCCTTTTGATTGTGGAAATATTTCAACGGACCCCATTCGAGGGTGATGAATAAATCCAACCAGCCATCGTTGTCGGCATCGGACCAAAGGGCTCCGGTGGCCAGGCCGAGCTTCAGCAATTCAGGGGCGATGTTTTTTGTGGCATCAGTGAATTTACCGGCACCGTCATTCAGCAATATTCGACTGCTGGCGGGCAATGGGTATTTGCCTGGAATGATGCGACCAGTGATGAATAAATCGAGATCACCATCACGATCAAAATCTGCGCAAGCAAGGGAAGCTCCGCTGTCACGAAGGTCCGGCAAATGCTCTTCACTTGCCCGGGTGAAGTGACCTTTGCCATCATTAAAATACAGGCGGTCTTGATAAGCCGTGGCGTTGATTTTGTGTTCCACTCCACCACTGACGACATAAAGGTCCTGATCGCCATCTCCATCGGCGTCAAAAAGAAGCGTGCCCATGTCCTCGGACTCCGCATCGTTTGCCAGAGTCGTGGGGTTTTGTAGTATAAAGGCGGGAGCTTGCGGCTCTTGTTTTTCATGGCTCAACAGCAAACGCCCAGGCATTTTGCGCGGGCTGCCAATGAAAAGATCAGGGGAATCATTGTGGGTGACGTCACCCAAGGAGATACCCGGACCGAGATTGGAGTGTTTGGCAGGTAGTAGGGCTTGACGGTAGAAGTCGTTGAAAGGGATCTCCTGGACGGTGAGCGATGGTAATAACTGATTACGGTTGAACCAGCTGGGGGCGGGTTCGGGTGTTTGATCCGCTTTTTTTGAGTCAGCAACTTCGCCGGTTTCAGTGATTTGATAATGAAAGCCACTTTTCAGTTGATTCACGATTTGCTGTTTTCCCGAGGGCCATCTGATGGTGAGGGAATAGGGCTCTCGATTCTCCCCCAGGCCGAAGTGTGCCAGTGGTTCATCAGAGCCCTGATAGCCATTATGTGGACTGAGGGTGCGGTGAAAGGAATGTCCGGAGGAATCATGTAATTCCAGTCGAGTCCCGATACCAAAAGAGTTGCCTGTTTTACTGCGAAGGCTAACGGTTATATTGTTTTTTTCAGAGCTCAGATTCTCAAGGATGAATGGAGTTTGATTGAGGTTACTGGTGATGATGTCGATATCACCATCTTGATCCAGGTCGGCGAGTGCGGCGGCATAAGACATGGAGAGCTGGTCTAGTCCCCAGGTGTTTGCATTAGTTTCAAATTGGAAGTCGGCGACATTGCGAAAGGCTAGGTTTTTTTCAGGGTGCTCGGCTTTGTCTTCAAAATAATCCCAGTAATTATGCCCTATGCGCATAGCGGGAGAAACCAGCCGTTGACTGACAAAATCCCGCGAATGACCCGTGGTGAAAAATAGATCCATTCGTCCGTCACTGTCGAAATCGGCACTTTTGATGCTCCATGACCAATCACTGCGCGCCACTCCGCTGAGCCAGGCCGCTTCGAACATATGCGAGGTGCCCGTATTATAGAACAGCGCGTTGACCATGTGTTGACGGGGAGTGCCCCGTCGCAGCATGTCGGCGAACTTTGCTCCCATCTCTCCCATGGTGAGTTTCTCCCGGTAATGAGTGGTCGGCATCATGTCGGCTACGATAAAGTCAGGCATGCCGTCGTTATTAAGATCCATCGTTGAAGATCCCATGGACGACCATGCGGTGTGCTGCAGCACCGAGCCAGCTATCTCGGTGAAGCTGCCGTCTTTATTGTTGCGGTAGAGCAGATCCCGGTCGTTGAAGTCGTTGCCGACATAGAGATCGGGCCAGCCGTCCAGATTGTAATCCAACCACGCAATCGAATTGGTGTGGGCAGGATGGTTGAGAATTCCTGCTTTTGTCGTTTGGTTTTCAAAGGTGCCATCCCCCTTGTTTATGTATAAAAGGTTGGGACGCCCCACTTCGTCGTATTTGGGTAACCCCTTGTCGATGGAGCTGAATTTATAATAACGATCCATCGGAGGCAGCACCTTGAAAGTCTTCCCATCTCGCTGCATGGCGACGCCTTTTATTGGCCGCCCGCCTTTTCGGTAATAGGCATTAACTCCCACAAACAGGTCGAGATCCCCATCGTGATCATAATCCTCGAATGAAGCGACTAGGCTGGCATCGATGATGTCCAGGCCGCGGGCATGGGCTTGTTCTTCAAAATGCAGTTGGCCGGGTTTGGACTTATTGATATACAACCGGTTGGGGGCATCGTAGCAGCAGACATAAATGTCCAAATCTCCGTCATTATCCACATCGGCAAAACTCACTCCGGTGCTCCAGAGCAAAGCCGGTTCCAGATCTGCGATACCGGAAGTATGAGTATGGTCTTCGAATCGCAAATCACCCAACTGGCGATAGAGTCGATTGGCAGAAGCACCGGAGGTGAAAAATAAATCAGTTTTTCCATCGCCATCGAGATCACCTGCAGCGACGCTTCCGCAGGCCATGGCCGAGTAGTATAACCTTTTATCAGGGTGTTTGGAATCGATAGGGATAACAAAATCGATTCCGCTGTGCTGGGGAGATAGTTTCTTGAATAGGGAGGCGCCGACCTTTGCCGGGATCGCTGAGGAGGATGAGCGAAAAGGGGTGGAGTGGATGAATTCGGTCGAGGGGTCAATCTCGGCTTCTTGTGCTGGCATGGGAGCAGACAAGATCAAAAAAAGAAGAACAAGAGCTGCAGAAGATGTTCGTAACATGAAACAGAATGGGCCGCACGGTGATGTGCCGGATAAAGGCTATTCCATTTGGATTCCAGCGGCAAGGGCAATCATATAGATTTGGAAGATGTTAAAAAAACTTAGACAAAGAGAAAGCAGGGAATCGCTTGTTAGGGAAAGAAGAAAACACCTTTTTACGCAAGATTTTATGCAAAACGAAGATGAAGAGTTTGAGCGGCTTGAGGAAAAATTGGGCCGATTGACCCCCAAG
Source organism: Verrucomicrobiota bacterium (assembly GCA_024277195.1). Classification (GTDB taxonomy): domain Bacteria; phylum Verrucomicrobiota; class Verrucomicrobiia; order Verrucomicrobiales; family DEV007; genus JAADHD01. The sequence goes on from JAJRVS010000331.1 coordinate 17,912, forward strand.
GGTATGGATGAAGCCTATTTGCTGCATTTGACGCAAACGGTAAGGACCCCTCAGGAAATAGCCGGGGTGCAGCAGAGTGCGCAGGCTTATCCTTCGAATGTATTATGGATGCGTTTTGCACCTGTGGCGGCAGCGGCAGGGGTTGTGCTTTTAGGCACGTTTTTTCTTCGTTATGAGAGCCGGATGGAGGGCTTGCAAGCTCAACAAGACGAGACCGCTACAGCTCCAAAAATGATTTTGAATGACGAGGCTATCATCCCTGCCCCTGCCGTGGTTTTAAATGATGCGATCATTTCTGACAATAACACACTTGCGGTTTCAAATAATAGCACGCTTGCGGTTTTATCATCTCCTTCTGCAGAGATCTCCAAGCAATCTTCAGCGTCATGGCCTGACTTACCAGTTCCTCGTCTTGGAGTAGGGCAAGCTGCAGCGGGGAATATTCTAAATTCTTCCGGGCAGGGCTTGTGGCAGACACCTGCGCAAAATTATCTGCAGACCACGGATGCCAATTTACAGGGAGGCTACCAAGCAGGTGAGTCTCTTAACGCAGGTTTACACTTTGCGGGCGCTTACCAGTGGCAGGGAGCTACAGAGAGTCAAACTGCACAAAAGGACAAAGAGGCAAAGTAAGAGCTTCTGGGGAAGTGTAAAAAATCACCTAACACCACGAAGGTTTTTCAAGAAAAAGTGAGGGATCTTGCTCTCCTTAATAAGGGCGTAGAGACCTAGGTTGATCGAGGATTTCTTTCAAGACCACCGCTTGGCGCAGGCCTCGCCCACGGGTCATGGAGCGCAGTGAATTTGAACGCCGTTTTTTCCTCTTATGAGTGCTGGTGGTTTCCCGCGACTTGAGATTGGCGAGGGCTTCTTTTTCTTCAGCTGACAACTGCGGAACCGATACCGTTTGGCGGCTAGGGGTAGTGAGAGGAGGGGGGGAGTTGGCGATGCGAGTGGGAGACCTTTGCGGTGGCGGCGGGCTGGTTTGAACCGGCTTGGGATCGGGTTCAGGCAGGAAGGATTCGGATTCTTCTTCAGCTACTCCGCCAATAGACTCAAAAAGCTTGCGCAGAGCCTCCGAAGCATCATCGGATCCCGCTTCACGCTGAGCCTGACGCTGTAAGTGGCGTTTACGGTTTTCCTGGACTTCGGCCAGGGTGCGACTGGGAGGCTCTTCATCTTCCTCCCCCTCGGTGGCCCCTTTGATTTTTTTAAACAGCCAAGAAATGAAATAGATGGCTATCGCCGCCGCGTAAAACCATACTTTTTCATTATTCATCGGTTTGAGGTCTTGAAGAGGAGAGGATCACTCGCGACATTTGCCCCGAGCGATTCTAGATTCTATTAATGCCTACCTTTGTCTTTAGTGTTGTGTCCATCCTCTTTATCCTCGGAGATGGTCTGACGCATGTCGGTATCAGCAACGATGTTCTGATAGCGAGCGTAGTCCATGATTCCTAGATTGCCGTTGCGGAAAGCTTCGGCCATGGCCAATGGGATTTGCGCTTCGTTCTCCACCACTTTGGCCTGCATCTCCTGAGTGCGGGCGGCCATTTCATGTTCGGTGGCAACAGCAGCTGCACGGCGCACTTCGGCTTTGGCCTGGGCGACTTGTTTGTCGGCTTCGGCTTGCTCGGTCTGCAGGGCGGCATTGATATTCGATCCGACATCAACATCGGCGATGTCAATGGAGAGGATCTCAAAAGCGGTATTGGCATCGAGCCCTTTGCTCAATACATGTTTGGAAATACGGTCTGGATTTTCCAGCACATCTTTGTAGGAGGTTGCAGAACCGATCGAAGTCACAATGCCTTCCCCGACACGGGCAATAATGGTTTCTTCGGTAGCACCACCGACAAAACGCTCAAGGTTGGTGCGCACGGTGACCCGGGCTCGGGCGCGCACTTGAATGCCGTCGCGGGCAACTGCATCTATTTTTCCAGTAGCAGGGCAATCAATCACTGCTGGATTGATGCTGGTGCGAACCGCTTCGAGCACGGTTTTTCCGGTTCCTTTCACCGCGAGGTCGAGGGCGCAGGCGCGGTCATAAACAAGTGGTATTTCTGCTTTGTCGGCTGCGATCAGGGACAAAACCACATGGTCTACACTGCCGCCGGCTAGGTAGTGAGCTTCGAGCTGGTCGGTGTTGAGTTCGATTCCGGCTTTCACTGCGGTGATGCGGGAATCAACGATCAGTGCAGGGGGAACTTTTCTGAGCCACATAGCAATCAAAGTCAAGAATCCAACAGGAGCGTTGGCAACCCGTGCGCGGACATAAATTCCAATAAACCTGCTGAGAATCAAAACGATGAACAGGAGGATGATGACGATGACGGCGATGACGGCGGTTTGCCACATAATGATAAATAGTTAAGTTTAAATTGAGTGTTAAGTGAAACTGTCAGTAAATTACGGAGAAAGGCAAGTTTTAAAGTAGGCTCATAACAAGCTGGGCACATTGCGAATCGGGAAAGCCTCTAAATCGGAGGGAACTCCGGGAAAGTTCTCATCGACAAAACGATCCCAGCTTTCACGGGTTTTTTTTGATACCAGTTCGCTCATTTCCTCCATGCAAAGCCCGCAGATCTTGTTAGCTTCGACGATGGATTCTCCCAGGCAGATGCCGACCAGTCCGTAATCCATGATTTGGGAATATTCTTCCACCCGATCGCACAAGGCACATTCATCAAAACCTGCCACCTGACGGATACGGCTCATTTGAAATTCATACAGACGTTGGCGGGATTCTTCGGAGGATTCCTCCATCATGTTCTGAAGACATGGAACGCAGAGGGCGTATTCAAAGATGACTTCATCGCCTTTGTAAACTTTGGAAACACGGTAACCATTTTTAAAATCAAACAGCCCTTCGCCACACCGGGTGCAGCTGCGGAAGGGGCGGTCTTCATAAAAGGAATACAACTCCGACGGAATGGGGCCGGTGGGTTTCAGTTTGAATCGAGGCGATTCATTATCATGTTCATTGTCGTTATGATCGCTGTCAGGCGTGTTCTCTTCACTCATGGTAATTGTCTTGCCTCAGTGTAACGCATGAAGTGGTGATTTTCCAAGTCTGAAAATGGCTAGATTGAGTATTATTTTACATTCCAAAAAACAGTTGGTTTGTTGTTCAATAAAAGGTAATATACTTATGAGTCTATAAAAGACTCGTTTGTCTGAAACCCAAAAATTGTTATTATGAAATCTGCCTGTATCTACTCAATAGCCTGTGCCGCTGCTTTTTCTTTGAACTCGTGTACCGAAGCTCCTCAATCTTCCGGTGATGATCACGGCTCTCATTCGGCTGCGCCTCAATTGCCTTCCGGAAAAACTTCCCGCCCTGCGGATGCCAAGCTGTATATTGTATCTCCTGCGGATGGCGCTGAGGTGAGTTCTCCTTTTGTGGTGAATTTTGGATTAAAAGGAATGGGCGTGGCTCCTGCTGGATTGTATTTGGCGGAAGATAAACCTACTGGCCATCATCACCTGTTGATTGATGTGGACAAGTTGCCCGATCTCACCATGCCGATTCTTAAAGACGAAAAACATGTGCATTTTGGTGGAGGTCAGACTGAAGGGTCCGTGACCTTGCCTCCGGGCAAACATACTTTGCAGTTGGTATTGGGGAACCACACTCACATTCCACACGATCCGCCGCTGATCTCTGAAAAAATCACTATCACGGTGAAATGAATGGAGGTGAATGTTGAATATTGAGTAAGGAATTACGAAGTGATGAAGAATGCGGATGAGCAGCGAAACTATGATTTGCAAGAGCGACTGATTGAATTTGCGGTCAGGGCATTGAATGTTGCCGAGGTATTGTACGATACTCGAACTGGGAATCATGTTGCTGACCAACTTGTCCGATCAAGCACCTCGCCTGCTGCGAATTATGGGGAGGCTCAGGGTGCTGAATCTCGGAAGGATTTCATTCACAAAATGAAAATAGCTCTAAAAGAGTTGAGGGAAACACTCGTATGGCTTCTCATCATTCAGCGCAAGCCACTGGTAGATGCTCCAGATAAGCTATCTTCTCTGATCAAGGAGAATAATGAAATTATCTCAATTTTCGTGGTAAGCATTACTACTGCTCAGAAAAATCTAAAAAAACAATAAAGCTACCTTTTCCTTTTTCCTTCATCACTTCCCTTATTCTTCACTCCTTGTTCAATATTTGATATTCCCAAAGTTCGTAGGCGGTTTAGAGCGGCTGCGAGTTCGTGGCGGCGGAAAATTGCTAGATCCCCTCGGTGTCCATGCGAGAGGGTGTCTAGACCTCTATTGAGATCTTGTTCAATCAGATCCAGGATTTGAGCAATGCTTCGTGTGCCATCGATGATGTTTTTTTCACAGGCATAAACCAAGGCGGCTGCGATGGCCCGGGTTTGGGAAGAGCTGATGATTTGGGTGAGGGCACTCAGGTCGATGTCGTGTTCGCCGAATTGGATGTGATGGGTGCTGCGGGACTTGACGGAGACGTCTCGGCGCCCTTTGCGGGGATCGATGGAGGCGGGCTGGGGGCTGCGCTCTGAGATTGATCCGAAGGCAGGGTTTTCATTCACTTCGATCGAAGAATGGTTGGCTGCGATTTGCTTAGCTTCTTTAGTTAGGTTGTGAGGCAGGTATTGATCCATGCCGATCACCAGGTCGGCGACGGGAAAATAATCCCCGGATCCACCCATGACGAGAATGGAGGATACTCGGTGATCGTTGTATAAAGAGCGCACTTTATTGATGAAGGGAGTGATGGGCTCTTTGTCCGCTGCGATGAGTTCTTGCATGCGTTGGTCGCGGATCATGAAATTGGTCGCGGCGATGTCTTCGTCGATCAGCAGGGTGTCAGCGCCTGATTCCAAAGCTTCAATGATGTTGGCTGCTTGAGAAGTTGAGCCGGAGGCGTTCTCGGTAGAGAAGGCGGTGGTATCTGCCTGGTTGGGCAGATTATTGATAAAGGGTGAAATATCGACGCCGGAAACGCTGCGTCCATCTTCGGCGCGGATTTTGACTGCATCCGGACAGGTCACCAGGAACTCTCGCCCGTCTTGCTGTCGGTGATTGTATATGCCTCGTTCGATGGCATTGAGCAAGGTCGATTTGCCATGAAAGCCTCCGCCGACGATGAGGGTGATGCCTACAGGGATACCCAGGCCGCTGACTGCTCCACGATTAGGAGTGGTGAGCGTGACTTCGAGATCGGCCGGACTTTGAAACGCAATGGCGTCGTTTGATCCCAAGGGGCGTTGATCAATGCCTGATCGTCGCGGCAGGATGGAGCCGTTGGCGACAAAAGCGAGCAAGTGATTGCCTTTTAATTGACTGCGAAGCGCGTCGGCGTCTTCATTGGTTTCGACTGCTGCCTGTATTTTGTCAGCATCGAGTTCACTGAAGCGTAGACAATCGGCAGCCAGTTGAGGCAAACAGTCGCAGAGCATTTGTGCGGCTTCGCGTCCAGCGATACGTCGACCGCGGGCAGGTAGACCGAGGCTGAGGCGAACTTCAATCGCGTCCTCGAGGTAGAGCAAGGCGGTGCGGGCGATCACTTCCTTACCGGGGGCATCGATGTCCAGCAGACCTGATTTTCCCGACCCGGCTCGCGAGGAGAATTTTCCACAGGCGGCTGAAACGATGTGAGCTAGGTGATTTTCGAGGCCGATACGCCGGGACGAGTTAGAGTGAGTCCATTCGGGGAAACCTGCGACTGAATGCGCCAGACGGATACGCACATGAGAAGGAGCGGCAAAAGGATCCCCTTGGATATGATCCAGATGGACTTCGAAGGTGGCGTCGTTGGAGCGGAAGCAGCAGCCACGCAGATCTTTGTAGGCAGGGTAACCGCGGCCGTCTATTCGGCGTAATTCATTGCGAAGGTCTTCGATGGTGGGCATGGGTGGGGAAGGAGTTAGAATTCAGGAGTAAGAAGTCAGAAGAGCTGAATTTTTGGAAATGTGACAAGTTCTTGCGTTGTGGGTAATATATGTTTACTGAAATTTGACTACTGAATCCTGACTACTGTATCCTATCTTCTAACTCCTTATGCCTACTTATTCGACTTTTGAAAGTGAACTTCAGGTGCGCCC
>JAJRVS010000332.1 GCA_024277195.1 Verrucomicrobiota bacterium
ATATCCAGTAGCGGCGAACAACTAAGTATTCGCGCCCTGGCTCACGACGGCAAGGAACTCTGGCAACAACATCTCGCTGCCTACACCTCTGACCACGGCAGCGCCTCCTCCCCCATTCTGGTCAACGGGGTACTGATCGTGAACACCGACTCTAAGGAGCAGCGCAAAAACCACATTGTTGGCATCGATGCCAACAGCGGTGAAATTCTCTGGAGCCGCGAGCGTATCGACCCTGCATCGGAAAAACTGCCGCACAAAACCGTTTACAGCACTCCACTGGTAGTCAAAGTCGGTGAACAGAAAAGCGTGGCCCTGGTCAGCACCCATCACGGTTGGCTCGGCCTCGATCCCAAAACCGGCAAGAACATCTGGCAGCATAAAGAAAACTACCCCAACCGCTCTGTCGGCTCACCCGTGGAAAAAGACGGCCTGCTATTTGCCACCCTCGGTGCCAGTGGCAAAGGCAAGCTCAGCGATGCTCTGCGCATCGACGCCAAGGGCCAGGTCAAAGTTCTCTACTCACTCGATAAAACCGACGGCCTGGGTTATGTGCCCACCCCGATTTTTGTCGATGACTTGCTCTACCTGTGGAGTGACAAAGGCATGCTCACCTGCCGCGAAGCCCTAACAGGGAAACAGATCTACAGCGAAAAAGTAGGTGGTGTCTATTTCAGCTCACCCATCGCCATCAATGGTCACATCTACTGCGCCACCCGCGACGGCATCATGGCGGTAATCAAAGCAGGGCGAGATTTTGAAATAATTTCCCGTTATGATTTTGGTGCCGACATCTTTGCTACCCCTGCTGTCTCCGCAGGCAAACTCATCATCCGCAGCAAAACCCACCTGATCTCCATCGGTGGATCAAAAAAATAGCAAGTATGAGTTCAGCTTCCTTATCTCCAGTCATCGAAACGCTAAAAAGTCTGGTCAGTATCAATAGTGTCAACCCCGCTTACGATGGTCCCGGCGAAAGGGAAATCGCCACTTGGATCCGCAACTATTTCGAACAAGCCGGCATCGAAGTGTGGGAGAGCGAAGTGCTACCCGGCCGCCCCAACATCATCGCCCGGCTGCCCGGCAAAAATCCTGAACGCCGTATCGTCTTTGAAGCCCACACCGATGTCGTGACCACACAAGGCATGCAGATCGAACCCTTCGAACCTCGCATCGAGGACAATCGTCTCTACGGTCGTGGTGCCTGCGACAACAAGGGAGGTGTCGCCGCTATGATGGAAGCCTTGCGCTCGTTAAAAGCTGAAAACTACCAGCCTAACTGCGAAGTATGGTTCTGCGCGGCGATAGATGAAGAATACCGTCATCGCGGGGTGGATCATTTGGTCGAAGAACTAAAATCCGGCCCCACCCCACTAGCCTCCGTCGTTGCGGAACCCACTGAACTGCGTGCCATCCGCGCCAATAAAGGCGTGCTCCGCTGGAGCATCGTCACCCATGGCAAAGCCGCGCATAGCTCCAAGCCGCATCTAGGCATCAACGCCATCACAGACATGGCACGTGTCATTCTCGCGCTGGAAGCCGACGAAGCGCAGCTTGCAAAAAGCACCCCTCACCCGCTGGTCGGAGCAGCGACCTGCAACATCGGCCTGATCAACGGAGGACTGCAAGTGAATTTCGTTCCCGACCGCTGCGAGATCCAACTGGACCGTCGTTTGCTGCCGGGAGAAAAAATCACCACCGTGCTGGCTCACTATGAAAGCGTATTGGATAAAGTGCGGGTCCAACACCCCCGACTGAAAGTCGAAACGCTATCACCTAACCTAACCGACGAGGCGATGGAAACCCCCGCAAATGCAGCCGTGGTAACAGCCGCCTCTCAGGCGCTGGAAAAAATCAATCTCAATCCCGAACCCGCCGGCGTGCCCTACGGCTGTGATTGCACCAAACTTTCCCGCGCAGGCATTCCCAGCCTGATCTACGGCCCCGGCTCCATCGACCGCGCCCACGTCGCCATCGAATATGTCGAAGTTGATCAAGTAGAACAAGCCACCAACTTCTACCGCGAATTCATCAAAAGTTTTGACTGAGAACACAAGGACTCAACCTTGAAGGCTTTCGCATCTTTTAGCATCCATTAACGACGCCCCCTCATCGCCCCTTCAAATATGCAATCACCTCACTCGGTGACAAAGCTGCGGTAGCCGGGCCGGTTCGCACATAAAAGTATTCGTCATTGTCGCGGCGGAAAAATACTGGCTCTGCCGAGTGCAGGCATTGCACCGCCAGCACCCGGTGCTCATCCACCGTGTGAATCGTCGCCTTGATCAGTTGTGCAAACTCTCCACCCAGGTGGTTCATGATCAGCGTATTCAGATGGAGTAGCAATTTGTCCTCATTGGAAAATTTATCCGTCTCCAAACCCAACGCCACGCCCTCGTCATCCACCCCCACCATCAATGTGCCACCACCCTAATTCAAATAAGCCGCGATGGTTTTCATGCAAGAATTCTCCATCCGTTTGTCAGATTTATTAGTGTGCAAATTCCAACGCAAAGTGGACTTGAACTCCAATTGATCACTCTCCCCCTCCTTAATCACCGTCGCCACGATTGCATCATTCAAATCCCGAAAGCCTTCTCCCAACCGAGCCTCAAGTTCCTCATTAGCCTGCTCCAACTGCCGTTCACGCGCATGAATTTCAAGGTGCTTGCGCACCCGGGCCAGCACCTCTTCAAACTGGAAAGGCTTGTCGATATAATCCACCGCCCCGATTTCCAAACCACGCACCTTGTCCGCCGTATCTCCTCTGGCCGAGAGAAAAATAATCACACTCTCCCGGGTTTTTTCATCCTCTTTCAACTGAACGCAAGTTTGGTAACCATCGATACCCGGCATATTGATATCCAACAGAATCAAGTCAGGGCAGGCTTTCCGGGCGATATCCAACGCCTCTTCACCCGACTGGGCCACCAGCAATTCGTAACCCTCCTGCTCCAAAGCCTGGAACAACACCTGCAAATTGATCAGATTATCATCCACCAACAATACGCGGCTTTTCCGCTCAACCGTATTTTCAGAAGCACTGCTCATATCACTTTATCTTTTTGACTAGATTGCCCAATTCTTTAAAATCAAAGGCTGCGGACAGTTTTAAAATCTCTTGCGCCAAAACAGAATGCTCTCCATCCGCTTCCAACTCCTTCGCAAGTTCTTTGATCGCCGTCAAATTGCGGATTTTCATCGCCGCATTTAGTTTCTCCACCACCGAGTCGGATACTCCGCTCAACTCAGGTTCAGCTAAATCCCCACCTTCCTCAGGGGAATCACAATCCCCCTCCTCGCTTTCATCACATTCAAACTCCACGTCCAGATGTCTTTGTAAAATGCGCATCAGCTCACCTACCCAAAAAGGCTTGCCCATGAAATCATCAAATCCTGCATCCTGGGCTTTCTGCCGAAACTCAAGCGAAACGCTGGCCGTCACCGCTACGATCTTAATTCCTTTCAGAGCCTCATCCTGACGAATAATCTGCACCGCTCGCATACCGCTCATCCTGGGCATATAAACATCCATCAGAATGAGATCCACTCCACCTTTTTTCGCCTCTTCCACCGCCACATCCCCATCATCGGCCATCAGCACATCAAATCCGGCACTGAGCAATAATTGATTCAAAATCTCCCGATTCTCAAAGCGGTCATCCGCGACCAGAATAGTCGCTTTTTGCCCCGGCGCCAATCTCGACACTTGGCGATTCCTGTCACTCTCCGCTTCTAGTCGAGCCAACTCTTCTTCGGGCGCAAGCTGCAAGGGGATCACCACACTAAAGGTGCTGCCC
>JAJRVS010000333.1 GCA_024277195.1 Verrucomicrobiota bacterium
CTGCCGAGTAGAGAGCGCCCGCAGTTCAAGGGGGAAGAGATCACCCGCAAATGGCCGGCGCAAGTGGAGCATTATAGGCGCGCATTTGACTCGATGAAAAAACGGAGCAAAGCAACTTACAGATGCTTTTTTTCGGCCATTAGCATAGGGGATGATTTTTCGATTGTGACGAACCCCACCGAGTTGTTCTGCGAGATAGGTTTGAATATTAAGAAGGATTCCCCTTTTAAACATACGATGGTAGCAGAGCAAACGAATGGAGCTCGTGGCTATATCCCTACGGCAAAGGCGTTTGAACTGGGAGGTTATGAAACGTGGTTTGGTGAACATACCTATCTTGGTATTCAAGCCGGTGAAATGATCGAGAAAGAATCGTTGGATCTGCTGAAGCAACTGAAAGGTGAGGAATAAAAAATGAGTAATCGAGAAATGAATAGGATGATGAAAAACGCATGGCTTACGTTGGTGGCACTGGTTTTGATTGGGGCTGCTACGTTTGCGGTGAGTGCTGAAGGGCGGTCAGGAGGGCTTCAGGTTGGGTTCAAACAGTTGGATATCACACCACCTGCTGGATCCAGATTGACCGGGCCGAATGGCGGTGCGGTTAAGGGCACGGATGATCCTTTGTATGTTAGGACGATGGTGGTCCGGAATGGGGATCGAACGCTGGCCATCGTGAGCTTGGACTTGGTCAAGATTCGGCGCGACTTGGCGGATGCGGCGATTGCCGAGGCGTGCAAACGAACGGGGATCGACCGTGAAGCGGTGATGCTTTGTCCCACTCACAATCACAGTTCGCCTCTTGTCCCGATGGGCGGGCCTCACAACAAGGATTATTTGGCAGGTTTGCCGGAGGTCATCGCCGACAGTATCGAACAGGCTCACAAGGCTTTGCAACCGGCTCGTATGCTGTTGGGACGCTCTCTGGTTTATCATGTTCAGCACCGACGGGTTATCTCCAAGTCGGACGGGCTGGCGATGAATACTTGGTTAAAAAAGCTCAACGACGTGAAGGCGGTTCCACAGGTGTTGGGTACGGCAGGTCCCATTGACCCAGAGCTTTGGGTGGCTCGCTTTGATTCCTTGGACGGAAAAGTGTTGGGCACACTGGTGAACTTTGCCTGTCACCCGCACATCCATGATCGCCGTTTGCTCAAATGGTCGGCGGATTACCCTGGGCTCATGGCGGAAGAGCTGGCTAACGAATATGGAGGAGGGCTGGTCAGCGTGTTCACTCAGGGGTGCTCTGGTAACATCAACCCCAACTGGACATTGGATTCGAAGTGGCGGGAGAAAGCGGCGGTTTTTTCGAGAGCAGCGGTGGATGCGGCGATGCGGGCGACTCCGGTCGAGGGTCCGGTCGCGGTGGCTTATGCCCGCCGCGATGTGGAGGTGCTGCGCAGTGATCCCGCGAAAACGCGCGATAGGGCGATCACCCGTTTGGGCTGGCGTCCGGAAGCCTTTGAAGGAGCTAAAAAGACACTGGCCGCAATGCCCAAGACCCGCAGTGTTCCGGTGAATGCTGCGCGGATCGGACCACTGGGCATCGCGAGCAACGCGGGGGAACTTTTCGTGGAGTGGGGAATCGACATCAAGAGGCGCTCGCCTTTTCCGCATACCATCGTGAGCGAGTTGACCAACGATTGGATTGGCTACGAGCCCACTGCGCAAGGTTTTCAGCACGGGGGGTATGAGTCTCTGGCGGGAGTGAATTTTGTGTCACTCGAAGGCATTCAGAAACTGGTGGATACCGCAGTGGAATTACTGGAGGAGTTGTGGAAGGAGGGAAATTGAGGAACCACGAAAACAGGATGACAAATGGCTGTCAGATCAATTTCAAACTAGCGGGTAAACCCTTCAGCGGGTTTGTCGAATTTTACCCACTTGGCCTTGGCGTGGTCGTAAATTCTGCCAGCTTCAATACGACGTTGTTCGAGCGGGAGAAAATTGATCCGCGCCATTTCCTCACCAATTTCACTGACGTGAAATTCGTAGGAACTCTTGCGAATGCTTTCCGCGAGGGCAGGACTCCACCAGTCAGGTTTTTGTTTTGCTGGATCGCTCATTTCAAGAATAAGCTACGATATATCTGCATGTCAGGCAACCATTTGATTGCCGATTCCGGAAGGGATTGCGCTGCCTTTTCACGCGCTTTTTCGGCCGCGACAATGGGAGCAAACCCATCAATCGGGTTCGGCGGCAATGTTTCACCAGCAATTTTAACACTATGAAACCCATTAGGAAAATACCATCGTTTTTGCCCCTGCTTATATATCCCTTTACTTTGCTTACGCTATTGCTGTGGGCATCGGAGCTGAATGCACAGATTTCTCATCCCGATGATGCTCCCAAAGCGATGTCGCCTGAAGAAAGCGTGAAGGCTTTCGCTCTCCCGCCTGGTATTAAGATCAAATTGCTGGCTAGCGAACCTTTAGTGGTGCAACCGACGGGAGTGTGCTGGGATGAGTGGGGACGTTTGTTTGTTTCCGAACTACACGGTTATAATCTAGACGGTCAGTATGATATTGAGGAGCTCAACAAAACGGGTAAACTGGATATGAAAGTTCGGCGCATCCAAGCTTCGGAGGAATCCAAAAAGGAGGCCGAAGAAAAAACCTATGGAGTAGTGAAACTTTTGCTCGATACGGATGGGGATGGAGTGATGGATAAAGCGGAGGTATGGGCGGATGATCTGCCCGCGTGTTATGGTTTGGTGGCGGGTAATGGAGGGATCATTGTGGCGTGTTCTCCGGACATTGTTTTTTTGAAGGATACGAATCACGATAATCGTCCTGATGTGCGAGAGGTGTTGTTCACTGGATTTGGCACTGGGGTGTTGGATCGACGTTTTAATTCGCCAATTTGGGGGATCGATGATTGGATTTATTTTAGTAATTGCGCTCAAGGTGGACGGATCACGGGACCACACATGAAAGGTGCGCTGCAAGTGCCATCAACGGATTTCCGGATTCGAGCCGATGGTTCGGCGATGGAACTGGTCAGCGGCGGATCGCAGACGATGGGCATGGCATTCACTTCAGGCGGGGATCGCTTTGTGACCAATACCACTCATCCGGGTTTGTTTGTGACACCGATAGATTGGCGCTACTTGATGCGCAACCCAGATGCGGCGGCGCCTCGTTTGGTGGAGACGGCGAGTGATGAGACAAAAGTATTTCAGCTAGCGAAGCCTCACCCGTGGAGAACTAAGCGGGAAAATAATGCTGAGTATTATGCTATGTATAAGAAGTTCAGTGTTTCAGATGCTGCGGCATCGGGTTATTTCACCTCGACCTGCGGGCCTCTGGTTTATCGCGATAGCATCTTACCTGGTCTTCAGGGAGATTATTTAGCCTGTGATCCGGCACAGAGCTTGGTGCATCGCGCGAAGATCGTGCGGGATGGAACACGTTTGCGTTTGCGGCGTGGGGAGGATGAAAAACAGAGTGAGTTTTTCGCTAGTAGTGATGGATGGTTTCATCCCATTGCGCTGGCGCATACGCCGACGGGCAAGATTGTGATTTCCGATTTTTATCGCGAGATCATCGAGGATTATTCGGCGATTCCACGTTATCTGCAGCAACAGTATGGAGTGGTCAACGGTCATGATCGAGGTCGTTTGTAGTTGATGGTGCCAGAAAATCAAAAAAATGGAGCCAAGCCAAATTCTAATAATCTGGCGTCATTGAGCGATGCGGATTTGATCAAAGAATTGCAAAACGGCGTTTACTGGCGTCGGCGTACGGCGCAACGCCTGCTACAGGAGCGTGGAAAATTACCCGCCGATTTTTATACCCAAGGGTGGAATCGCAGAGACGATCCCGGGGCTCAGGTAATTGCTTTGCGGGCAGTGGACCAGGATCGTTTTGCCAGCGAGGCGGGAAAAGCGATCGAACAGGATTTGTTGACATTAAAACTAGGCGAGCACCCTGCGCCAAATTTAGTTTTGCAAGCAGCCCTGAGTCTTGGGCAAAGTGATTCGCCTCAAGTCCTCGATACGCTGATCCGATTGTCACGTTTGCATGGGGATCTGCGATGGATGGATGCGGCAGTTGCCACTTCGATCACAGGGCAGGAAAAGAAGCTGTTGTTTGCTCTTGCCAAAGATCCCGGCAAAGGGACACTGGTGATGGTGAATCTGGCAGGTATCATTGCCGCTCGTGGTGATGCCGAGGAGATCAAGGGGGCCATTGCTGGCCTGGATGCAGCAAAGGTCGAAGGGAAGCCATTGGATTTGTTGGAGCAGGGCTTGGCGGACACTCAGCCGATTAAAAACCCAGTGCAAATTCCCAGACCGCAAGCTCCTACGGCGGCCGAGTTGGAAGTGATGGAAAAACGTGTGCCGGATATGCTGGCCGCGCTCAAGAAGAAGCCGAACTTAACAGAGGGACGAACGTTGTTCACTGCGATCTGTGCAGCGTGTCATCGGGCGAAGGGTATTGGTGTGGCGGTTGGACCGGATCTGGACGCCGAGTTTCAGCGCGTGTCGGAGGTGATTATGCGTGACATTTTGTTTCCTTCTGAAACCGTGAGTCCCGGATACGAAACGGTGATGGTCAACACCCGTCGGGGTGAGACTTTATTGGGAGTGATCGCTTCCGAATCGCCGACCAGCATCACTCTGAAATTACAAGGAGGAGGCGAGCGTACTTTGCTACGCAAAGGCACGAAGATCAGTCACGTGCGGAATGTATCGTTGATGCCCGTAGGCCTTGGAGCCACTTTGAACCCGGAGCAGATCGCCAATATTATAGCTTTTTTGCGCCAGCCGCCGAAACACTAGGGTGATGTATTAAGTCACAAAGCTGTTATCAGGTGGCTCAAAAAGGCTTCGATGTCCTGCTCGTTGTTGTATCCATGAATTGCCAGACGGATGCGGCCGGCATGATAAATGACGCTGACATTTTTCTCATTGAGTGATAGGCAAATATTTTCAGCATCGGCATGGGTGAAGGACAGGATGCCTGCGAGGTTTTTATCCTGATTGGGCGTGATGAGGTTCACCGGGAGTTTTTCTAGTTCCTCGATGGCGTATTTAACCAGCGGATTGGCTGCATGTTCAATATTGTGAACGCCAATGCGCAATAGATAGGCAAGGGATCGTTCCACCGCATAAACCGCCGGGAAACCCGGCATACCCAACATGAAGCCATCTGCACCCGGCATGACTGTGGCCGCTTGATCGAAGCGGTTACTGTTGAATGGATCTTCCAGATTATGCCAACCTCCAGCTCGCACACACCAGTCCATTTTGCTGGTTTTTGGAATAGCGATAATGCAGGCTCCGTGGGATCCCATCAGCCATTTGTGGGTGCTGCTGACTACGATATCGACCTGTTCGGCATCAAATGAAATTCTCCCAGCTCCTTGAGTGGCATCGAGGGTCAAGACGGCGTCGGATGATTTTCTGACAAGTTGGGAAATTTCTTCCAGATCGATTCGGAAGCCATTGTAAAAACTCACCAGTGAAAGATTGATGAGTCTGGTTTTTTCCGAAATGAGAGCTTCCAGATCTTCGGTGTGTAAGCGTCCTTCCCGCGAATGCCAGACCTTCACTTTGATGACCGTGTGTTCCGAAGAGTTGGTGGGGGAAGAACAACAAGCTAGTGAAGAGGGAGCGAATTTTGGATCTGGAATCAATCAATGGAAAATAAGAGAATTCCGTATTGCTACTAAAATCATCAACTCGAAGAGCGAGTGGAAGGGCATATTTTCATCAGTATCCTAGCGTATCATTTATTGAATTGGGTGCACATGCGGTTGCAGGAAAGTGAAGACAATAGGGATTGGAAAAGTATTCGTCGACTGTTGAGCACCCACAGTCTGGTGAGCACCCGCTTGCCACTGGAGGATGGCCGAGTGATTCGAACGAGAAAACCAAGTGTGCCTGATGCTGAGCAGGCTTTGGTTTATAAGAGGCTGGGGATTGATTGGAGATTGATGTGCCCAGCAACAAAATTAGAAATGAAATGAAAACGGTTTTGTAGTGCCTTTAGAATGAAACCCTTGATTTCATATAGGTTCACGGGGCAGAAAAGGAAACTTGGGTTAAATGTGAGCAACCAGGCCATGATATTACGAGTCTTCTGAAAAATTGAAACGCCCTGGTAGATTTAACGAATTGATATTACGTTTGACCTGACAATTCCCCTTCGCCAACTCTGGTTGGCCAACAAAATATCCATTGTTCCGCGGACGCGGGGATGTGGAGATCAAGTGGTTACTTGCTGTCCGGTTTTTGGTAATCGGACTTGGGAAACAGGCTTACCTTGCCATCCTTTCCTCGCCGGGCCATTTTGCCATCGAGGTACCAGATAGGATAGGAACTGAAAATATCCCCACTCCCTAGGATTCTGGGATCGCCAGTTTTCCACAGGTAGGCTTCGAGATCCTTTTTTAGCTTCTCCTTTACTTTCGCCAAGCCCTCTTCCTCCGCCAGATTGTGCGTTTGCCAGACATCCTTGCGGACATCATACAATTCCTCCGGCGGCCTGGGGCCAAAACAAAGCCGGTAATTGGTTTTTGTGGCCGTTTCCTGCATCAGTAGATCTGGAATCGGTCCGGCTTGAACGGGGTTCCATCCTCCTCCTTCCGGCTTCGGATAGTTCTGAATATACAGATAGTTACTGGTCCGGACGCCCCTGCACGACATCGGCCCCAGCCATCTGGAAAAATGCTTCCCCCCGGGATGCGCCTCGAGCCCGAAAAAAATCTTGTCACGTCCCGGGTCGATGGTGCCGCTTTCTTCAGCAGTGAGCAATTTGAGAAAACTTTTGCCCGTCATCTCCGGAGCCGTCTCCAAGTCGGCCACCTCCAGTAGAGTGGGTGCCAGATCAGCGAAGCTGACAAAATCCTCCACCACACGTCCCGGACGAATTTTATCGGGCCAGTGGGCAATAAAAGGCACACGGGTGCCAAGGTCATACAAACTCGCCTTTCCACGTGGCCAGGGCATGCCATGGTCACTGGTCACGATTAACAGGGTATTGTCCAGCACACCGTTTTGCTTCAGCAGTTTCACCACCTTGCCAACCTGCTTGTCAAACTGCTCAATCTCTTGGTAGTAACCGGCCAGATCTTTCCTTACTTCAGGAGTGTCAGGTAGGAACGGGGGGATTTCGATGGTTCCGAGGTCTCGTCCGTCCACTTTGTAGTGGAATGGGCGGTGGCCAAGGGACGATCCGAGCCAATAACAAAAGGGAGTCTTCCCGGAATGCTCGGCTAAAAATTTGTCCAGAGGGACTTTTTTGCCGGTGGGTGGGGACTCCCACCCACCAAGCTCCCAGTACCCTGGGGCCCATCCTTTACCCTGGCGGCCAACCTGATACCCGGATTTTTCCAGCAAGCTGGGATAGATCGCATAGCTGTTCTGTAAAGTTCCGCCAAAAACCGAGGCTTCTTTTAGTCGCCAGATTTCCTGCCCGGTCAATAGAACGGATCTGGCAGGATGGCAAATTGGTGAGCCACAGTATACATTGGAAAAGCGCACCCCTTTCTCCGCCAATTTGTCGATGTGGGGTGTTTTTGCGAAGGAGCCTCCGTAAACGCCCCAGTCCCGCCAAGACATGTCGTCGGAAATCATGAATAGGATGTTTGTCCGGGAATCCTTACCATGCGTTTCCGTCATGGGAGCGGCAAAGGCAATAAAATAAAACAATATGCCTAAATAGGAAGGCGCGAGCTGGAAGGGTTTGGATGCAATCATGGGTTTGCTACTTAGGCTTATAACTTAAAGCATTGCATTGGGAAATAAATACTTGGGGAGCGCATTCCCGGTGGCTTGCCACAAGTAAATTTCAGTTTCATTGAATCACTTTTGCGCCACATGATTTGCAAAACTTGTCATTTGATCTGAGTTTGGTTCCGCATTTGATACAGAATTTAGGGCTCTGAGAAGCAGCCGGTTTTGCCTGCTTCTTTACCGGTTGTGGAATAAGAAGCGGGGGATCCGCTTTTTTGTGCATATACGGAGGAGGCGTTCGATGCGACTTTGGAGCATTGCTTGCCGGGGCTTGGTTGGCTTCCTTCGGCATTTCTGACGACAGGATTTTCACACCACATTCGGGGCAATTTTTTGTATGGTCAGGAACTCGTGCGGCACACACCGGGCAGGAATGTGCGGATGACACGGTTTGGGAGGTTGAGTCATTTGGATGTTTTAGGAAATCTGATATCAGTAACTCAGTATTTTTAAAATCGAGCGATGCGATCGTTGATTCTTTTCCTCCAAAATCAAAGAGAAACAAGTCCTGCAAGGATCGAACCAAAAGCATAGCTTCGTGACCTTCGCTTCCCTTGTCGGTAATCCGTGTGATTCGAATGGCTACTTTAGTGAGATGTTGGTGTAGAGCCACTAAAATGCGGTATCCGGACGAAGTGAGATGATAATTATCATTCGCAGCAGAAATGAGTTTGCGGGAAATCAATTCTTTTAGAGCAGGCTGAACTCTTCCCTCCCATGAGGCTGCATTGCTTGAGAAGGGGAATACTTTATCGAAAAAGAAAAACGGCCATCTGAAATCTTCGACCGAGCTGTCATTAATCACATCTTCCACAGTCGACATTTCGAAGGATTGTGTGGGTTCTAGGTGGGAAAGTATGGATGACATCCGCGACTCCCGTAGAAGATGAAGCAAAGCCAGGAGAACAAGCCCGGCATCCTGAGAGAAGCTTCCTCTGATATCCACAGGGGAAAGAGGGATTTGTTCAAGAAGCACTGATGAGATGGTTTTCATCAATGACGAAGTCGGTTCAACACAGATTCGCCAAGTGCTTTCCGCTGATATCATAATGACAACTTGTCCCGGAGCTTGAGGGCCGTAGGCAAGGATCGCTCGACTGATGGACTCTTCGCCCAATGTGTAATGGAGGACTCCGACTTGAGTAGGATCGGCTAGAATTGCGATTGCGTTGCGGTAGGTGATGGCAAAATCTTCAGGTATCTCTGAGAAAAACCGGGCAACCGAGCCCTGATCTTCCTCGGTGGCGGAGATCTGTGGTATTCGCGACAGTGGACCGGTCGGTAAGTCTAAAACTGATGGGGCTGAGGTCAGTTCAGGCCCACTTGCAACTAGGTCTCCTTCTTCAAGTTTCATTGTGTGCAGGGATTATTATTAAATACGATTATCTCGAAGGATACCTTTTCCAGTAGGCTTACTGATCTCTTGCAAGAAATTCTGGCTAGCTTTTTCGAAATCAAATTCGCTGCTTTTAACAGAAGTTGACGGGCCCGAGGGAAAGCCCTGATTAGCGCTCTTGAATTTCTGCAAGCCTTCCAGATTGCTGGACAGCTGCTGCGCCACTTTATCAGGAGTGTAACCAATATTTGCCAATTTCATTTCCACTTCGGCAGGGGAGAAGCCCGTTTTCCCAGTGTTTTTCATGATATCCACAGCCTCAGTCAAGCGAGGAGAAATTTCTGCTGTTCTCATGCCACTGATCTTTCCTTGCTCAGTGGTAAACCGGGTTACTTCTTTTGTGTCGATTTGTGGATGCCCTTGCTCGTTCATTCCAGCCACCGCCATCGGCAAATAACAAAGCCGGAGTAAAAAACAAAAAAGAAATAAAGCAGAGCATCAACAGGCTTGAGATAGAATTTTGGCGACTACTACCGCTTCCTCCAGCACCTTTGCTGTTATTATTGTCATCTTTCGATGAATGAGTGCGTCGGTACCAGAGGGAAATGCCGACCCCTAGCACCACCATGCCCCAAAAGCTGTAGTAGAGGTAGGTCAGCAGAAAACCTAGCCCAAGTTTCCTTTTATTCCTCGTGAACCTATATGGAATCAAGGATCTCATTCTAAAGGCACTACAAAACCGTTCTCATTTTAGCTCTGATTTTGTTGCCGGGCACATCAACCTCCAATCAATCCCCAGCTTTTTATA
>JAJRVS010000334.1 GCA_024277195.1 Verrucomicrobiota bacterium
GATTCTTATTTCCCCAGAACCGCTTCTATCCCCTTAGGTTGCTCCATCTCTTCGGTAATCAATTTCCAAGTTTCACCCTTCTCCCGCATTTTATCAAAATTTCGCGCCTGGTAATCAAACTCCAATTGCGGCGTTTTCACCGCCACTCCGCCCTTGTCACGTGACTCCATCTCCGCTTCCAGCAGACCTGTAGTTAACAAAGTGCGCTCCACTGGATACGGTGATCGCCCCTGTCGAAAATGCTCTTGAATCGAATGCGACAAAGCACGGAACAAATTGCGATTGTTCCACGGCCCAACATGAAACCGAGTGGACAATGGCTTTGACTCGCCCTCAAGCTGACAAGCAAAGTTCCAGCGGATCCCGTCATTGCCGACCTTCAACACCGTTCCTCGAGTCCCGTCCTTGTAGTTCACCAAAACCGCATAAAAATCCGCATCCGCGAACTTATCCAACAACATTCCCTTCAGTGATCGTTTGTCATCAGGAAACTCCGCGCGCATGGCGGCAGCGGCCAAATCAACGGACCAATGCCCTTCATCCGCCGCTTTCCACAGCGCCTCTCCTTGCAAAAACTGCACTTCACTCACCCCGCTTTCATTTCCCGCCCGTCCCTCTAACAAAGACTGCAACACTTCAAAACCATGAAAATCATAACGCTCCACGGGCCCACCATGAATCGACACCGCTTCCACCATTTTTGCCCCGGACGGAATTTTCATCACTGGCCTGCGCTCTGCCAGCGGCACCGAACTTCCTGCCATCAGCCCAAAGCCCATGTTGCGTGAAGTGTCATACATCGCTTTTGCCTCGTCCCACAGATGGGACAAATGTTTGTCGCTGTAAACCGGTACCACCCGACCACTTTTCTTAAAAACCTCCACGGTCTCATCAAAAAAACGTTTTTTAGGATACAACTCCTGCCCCCTGTCATTAAAAGGATATTTGCCATGTTCACCAATAATCAACACCGCATCAACTGCCAAACCCTCACCTCCCAGACCCAAAGCCCCGGCTATGTTTTCAAATACAGGAATGCCAAACTCCTTCGCCACCTCTTGCGACATATCAGAAGACTTGCCGTCCAGACCTTCTTCCTCAGCCAGTTGGTCGACATAAAAACTCGCAATCTCAAATTCCTCCCGTGGGTCCACCACCTTGCCATTGAACAAATAAGGTTGGAGAAAATTCTCAAGTATCACATGCGCGTGGGAACGATAAAAAAAAGTCGTCATCACCACCGCCACCTTGATCCCCTTCCCCTGATCCCCCTTGGCCTGGCAAAGTTCAAACCCACCCAGCCCCAGCGGTAACGAAGCCGCCGCCATCTGCACAAAACGCCGTCGCGGCAATTCCTTTGAAAAAAAATCTTTCCTCATTCCGAATTTGTAACTATTAATTTCTAATTCCAATCCACCCCATATACAGAACATGCGCATCCCCATCCGTTCAAAGCTCAGCTTCAGAATTATCGCCACTACTTGCTTGCTTGTCGTTTTTTCCATCTCGAGCCAAGCTCAAAAAACACCCGACATCCAGCAAATAACGCAGCAACTCAAAAGTGGGGATCGCCCCACCCGCATCGTCTGTTTTGGAGACAGCATCACAGGTGTCTATTACCACAGCGGATCGGCACGTGCTTGGACCGACATGCTCGGCATCGCCCTGCAACAAGCCTACCCCGAAGCAAAACTCGAAATGATCAATGCCGGCATCAGTGGTCACACCACCGTCAATGCCCTCGCGCGAATCCAAAAAGACGTCATTGCTAAAAAACCAGATATGGTGGTTATCATGTTCGGCATGAACGATGTGACTCGGATAAAAATTGAAAATTACGAAAAAAATCTGCGTGATATCACCCAACAATGCCTCGCGGCAGGAGCTGCTGTTATACTCTGCTCGGCCAACTCGGTTTATGAAAACCCCACGCGACCCAATGCCAAACTCGCAGCTTACGCCAACAGAGTGCAAAAAATAGCCTCCGAGCTAAAACTGCCCTACGTCGATTTTTTCCAAGACTGGAGTGATCTGGATAAAAAAGATCACACCGCCTGGATGTTGTTGATGAGCGAAACCATCCACCCCAACCTCAACGGCCACAAACGTTTTGCCGAACTCATCACCCAATCCCTTTCTGGTAAAAAAATATCGCTGGCGGATATTGATAGCTCCCCCAATCCGCTGCAAAACACTCTGCGACTATTGCACGCCAATCAGCCGGTCAAACTGGTCGCCATGCCCCCCTATAACCAGTTGGTTCCCGCCGCCTTGAAGAAAAGATTTCCCCAGGCCAAAATCGAAGTCACCTCTTGGCCGGCGGCCAATCAAAGCCTTGCGCAAATTAGAAAATGGTCGCTAAAAATTCGTGCCATGTCGCCCACCCTGGTCATCATCGACCTACCCGCCCCCGCCCTGTCACAAGGCAATGACAGCGATTTCATCCGTGACTACCAATGGATTCTCAATAACAGCTTCCACTTTGGCAAACGCCAATGGGATGTGATCGCCCTGTCACCCGACAAGAAAGTTCTTACCCCCCAACGACGCCTCCTCACCCGACAACTCATCATCGGCAAAGACCTCGCCCCGCTCAAGCGACTACCTAATGAACTGACAGATCATTAGAACCACTCCTTCACTTTTTAAATCCGCCGCCCTTACTACTCAGGGATCTTTAAATGCAATTTTTCCAACTTTGGAAAAAGAATCGCACGGATATAGCCATCATCCGGATGTAACCTCGCGTAGTTTTGATGATAATCCTCAGCCGGATAAAATTTATCCAAAGGAACAACCTGGGTCACCACCGCGCGAGGATATTGCTCAGCTTCATTGAGCTTTTTCTTGGAAGCTTCCGCGATCGCCTTCTCTTTATCATTCTGATAAAAAATAGCCGAGCGATACTGACGCCCACTATCTGGACCCTGACGATTCAACGTGGTTGGATCGTGTAGCTCCCAAAAAGTATCAAGCACCTTTTCATAGGACGTTTTATCTTTATCGAAAGTAACCTTCACCACTTCTGCGTGATCCGTCTTGCCCGTGCAAACAGCTTCGTAATTAGCATCAGCTGCCGTTCCTCCGGCATAACCTGATACCACCGCCGTCACTCCATCCATTTGTTGCAACACCTCTTCCACGCACCAGAAACACCCGGCTCCCAAAATAGCATAACCTGCATTTTTAGGCTCTTTGCTTTCATCAGGAACTGTCAACTTATCAGCCTTGTCACTTTCGATTTTCACTTTTCCCCCTTTGTTTTCCGAGCTCGGTTTTTTCTCGGCCTTGGGTGCGCAAGCAACAGCAAAAATCAAAACCCCCATCAAGCCCATCGTAAGGAACAAAACCTTCGACCCATATTTTTTTATATTTTCATTCATAAACATTCTCTTATTTTTGCTAAATTAATATCGTAACACACTGAAACAATTACCTGATACCGCCCTCAGTCCGCAATCACTCATCTTAGTTTCCTCACATAGCGTCGAAGTTCAAATTCAGGATAAGATGCCATCACTTCCTCCAGCACAAACCGCTCTTCAAAATCTGGAAAATACGCATCTCCCTCATATTCTGCAAAAACATAGGACAAATACAACTGCTCACATTGCGACAGCATTTTCTGATAAAGCATCGCCCCTCCCAGCAAAAACGCCTCTCCTTGCAAGTCCAAATCAGCCAAGGACTCGATAGAATGGATCAACTCAAAGCCCTTGGGGGCTTGCTGCCATTCCCGGGAAATCACAATATTCCTCCGTCCTGGCAAGGCGCGTCCAATCGATTCGCAGGTCTTCCTTCCCATCACCACCGGATGCCCCATTGTCAGCTTTTTGAACCAGCGAAAATCTTCCGGCAAATGCCAGGGTAATTCCCCTGCCCGACCAATCACCCGGTTACTCGCCATCGCCGCTATCGCATTCAATTTCATCACCTTGGACATAAACACACTCTCACACCGCAATTGGAGCTTTGATCCCCGGATGAGGGTCATAATCACTCAAGCTGAAATCATCAAAAACAAAACCGTCTATCGTTTTTACTTCTGGATTCAAACTCATCTTGGGCAAAGCGCGTGGCTCACGTGTCAATTGTAGACGAGCCTGCTCCAGATGATTGGAATACAAATGCAAGTCCCCAAAAGTATGCACAAACTCCCCTGGCTTGAGACCACAAACCTGCGCCATCATCATCGTCAGCAAAGCATACGAAGCGATGTTAAAAGGCACTCCGAGAAATAAATCCGCGCTGCGCTGATACAATTGACAACTCAATTCCCCAGCCTCCACATCAACGTAAAATTGAAACAGGCAATGACAGGGAGGCAAAGCCATGCGCGGCACATCGCTTGGGTTCCAAGCACAAACCATGTGCCTGCGGCTCTCGGGTCGTGCCTTGATTTGCTCCACCACCTGCGCAATTTGATCAATAGAAGTTTGTCCCTCTCCGGTCTGCCAATCCCTCCATTGTTTGCCATAAACCGGCCCCAGATTCCCTTCTTCATCCGCCCACTCATCCCAAATCTTTACTCCATTGTCCTGCAAATACTTCACATTGGTGTCCCCCTTCAAAAACCACAACAGCTCATGAATGATCGACCTCAAATGCAGCTTCTTGGTCGTTAATACCGGAAAATGATCCCTGATATCAAACCGGGCCTGAGCCCCAAACACCCCCACCGTACCGACCCCGGTCCGGTCTTCTCGGATTTTCCCCTGCTCCAATACCAAATTTAATAAACGGTGATACTCCTGCATAACAACAGCCCAACCTTACAGCCTCCAGCCAAGACAACAATTGCAAATTAATTTCTCCCTCCAGCCACCCTGCAATCCATCCAAATTTCACTAAAGAGCAGCTAGCCGTCCAAACCTACGTTTTTACGGCGTTGCTTTTTTTCGGAGCGTTGAGTTTTTGTGGCGCGTAGGCGCTTCTTTTGTGCTTTCGAACGACGCCTTTTGCGGTAGCGCTCCCGGGCTCGTAACCGTTGCTGCTCCAACTTCTTTTGCCGCTTTTTTTCTTCCAAACGTTCACACAGTAACATCCTCGCCTGATAACGATTAAAACTCTGCGAACGCCCGACCTGACACTGCACTTCCTCCCCTGACGCGTCATGGCGCAAATAAACCCGCGATGCGGTTTTATTGATTTTCTGCCCCCCAGGACCTGATCCGGCAATGAATTTCTCGCTCAAATCCTCCTCGTGAATCCCCAATCGCAGCAAGCGCAATTTCAATTGTTTCTGTTTTTCAGCACTGACCATAATGAAAATTCTTCAGCTTTCCTTAATAACGATGAACCCGAAAGATCTCAATCCCACATCCAATCTAATATTAATTATTTACAAATATTACCATAATTTCTATAGCGCATTTACTTCCCCTTTAGTTGGACTAGAAGCGCTTCATGGGATAGAATCCGTCAACTTTGCTTTTTCGCAAGATTATGACAGTCTCCATGGCAAAACGGCTTTCTCATTCTCCACTTTTCTCCTGTTTCCGCAGCACTTCAGTGACAGCGGCGTGCTTGCTTGCCCTACTCCCTACGGCAAACGCCCAACAGGGTGATCTCCCCTATGGGTCAGATGCCGACCACAAACGTTTGATCGAAATCCGAGCTCAATCCCAAAAAGCACAACGCGATGCCCAGATCGCCGCCCTTCGGCGCACCGCCACCCAAAGCACTGAGAAAAGCAACCGCGATAAGGTTCTTGAAAAAGCTCGTCTGGACAAAGAATACAAACGCCGAGCCGCACTCGCTGTTCAGCAGCAACAAGCCGTAGACGCTTATAAGAAAGTCAAACAATCAGAAATCGATTCTTGGAACGGCAAAGGACAAGGCAAAATCACTGCCGGAGTACCGGCTGATTTCACCGCCAGCCTGCCCCCGCTTGAAGAAGAAGTCAAAAAAAAGGGCCTGCTCAGGGGGGTAGCTTCAGCTCCAGGCCGGGCAGTGAAAGGTCTGGCATCTCTACGCCCCGGGTTTTTCCGCAAGAAAAACAAAAAAGAATCCACCTCCAACCCCGTCGCGCAATTTGCGCCGCCCGAAAGCCTGGCTCTCGATAAAGTGGTTCCGCGCACTCCAGAACCGGCAAGTGTGACCACCAACACGGCACCCGTCGAACAACCTAAAAAAAGAGGTTTCCGAATACCGCTGGTCAGCAGTTTGACCGGAGGTAAAAAGAAAGATGAAAATCCCTATGACGAAGAGAGCGACAACTCTGAAGCTCCGCAGAAGTGGCAGGACGCTTACCCCGAAGAGGAGGATGTGATGCCTGGGAACAAAAAGAGCTTCTTCTCCCGCATCCCACTGGTCGGCAACAAAAATAAAAAACAGGCCGAAAATGCTGACGTTTATTACGGCCCCGATGGTGCTGGTGAGGCAGACATAACGGAATTGGAAGCCATGGAGGATGAACCCAAGTCCGGCTTTTTATCCAAACTCTCACTGAAGAAAAACAAATCTAAGGATGATGCATCCGGTGCTGGCGGCGCACGAAAAAACATCTATGTCGTGGACACCAGCAAAGCCCAGTTTTTTCCCTTCGGAGAATCAGGAAAACAAGCCGCCGCCCAATCCTTGGGAGAAGGCACCCTTGTCAGAATGACCAAATCCGGGGACGACTGGTCATCCATCGAACTGTCATCCGGAAGCATCGGGGTCGTTCGTAACAAACACCTGCGCCGTGCAAAAGCCAACGAAGTTCCCGCCAACATGTTCGCCCATGCAGTTAAAGCTCCTTACCCGACCACTGCACGAATCAGCAAACCCCGCTCCGCAACAGGAAAGGGAGCATCCCACCGCTACAGAGAACCCGTCAACGTGCCGCTACCCGATCTGCCCGAAGGAGGCAACGAGTCAGGCGCACTCATTGGCAACGGACTCCTACCTCCCCTTGAAAAAGAAAGCACCATTCAATAAACCCCTAGGCATGCCGCTTGCCCATTCACACTTTCTCGCTCGTAGGCATTGCCAAGCCGCACAGCTACTCGTTACCGCGACCCTATCCCTATTGTTTTCCTGCTTCGTTTCTCTGACATCTGCACAGCAGAAAAAGAGCTTTACCCTATTTGGTAAAAGTTCTTCGCAGCAAAAAAAACTGCCCACCACCCTGCCGCCAAACGTGAGGCAACTGTTGGTAGCTACCACTAACGGATGGAACAAGCACCGCGGACAACTCCGGGTATTCCACAAACCTCAACCAAACTCCCCGTGGCAACCCGCTTTATTTCCTCAAGCCATTCCCATCTTACTAGGGAAAAACGGTCTAGCGTGGGGGCGAGGAACTCTACTCAATCCCAAAGGAACGGAAAAAAGGGAGCGTGACGGAAGAGCGCCCGCCGGCTGTTTTTCGGTCAGTAAACTTTATGGTTACGCCCCCCGTCCACCCTCCGGTACCGCTTTACCTTATCACCAAGTCGGCCAATGGGATGCCTGGCCGGATGACCCCTCCAATCCCTATTACAATCGCCATATCGTGATCGATCCCAAACGCGGCATTCCCTCGTGGTTCGAAAAACAAAAAATGCGCCATGGAGATTTTGCCTACGAGTGGCTACTGGAAATTCGCCACAATGCCGACCCACCTCTACCTGGGGCAGGCAGCGTCATTTTTTTCCATATTCGTCGCGGGCCGGATCGTGCGACCAGTGGTTGCACCACCATGGAAAAATCAAAACTGATACAAATCATCCAATGGCTGCGTCCCAAAGGCAATCCACAATACGTCCTGCTCCCCCAGTCAGAATACCAGCGTCTTCAAAGCTATTGGCAACTACCTGATTTAAAACCCTGACTCAGCCCCAATACACCGGTTTTTATAAAACTTGAACATTCCGCTCCTCTTCGTTATCTAAATATTATAACCAGATCACACCCTGTAGAACGCTCTATCTTTAAGCCTGCTATCCTTTAATTTTCACCATGACGCCTCACTCCAACCCGCCATCCGCACCCACGCACCAAGCCGTGCCGTCGAGTGGCCAACCGGAGCCCAACCAATTCCGCTTATTGATCGTCGATGACCTGTCGGCCAACCGCCTGATTCTCTCCCGGCTTCTTAATTTGACAGGATACCTCACTTTCGAAGCGAACGACGGCCAACAAGCCCTCGACTGTATTGCCACACGCCCCTTCGATCTGGTCATCATGGATCTTGAAATGCCTAATCTAAATGGATTGGAAGCTATTCGTCAGATACGCGGCCTGAGCAAGCCCAAGCTAGCAAACCTACCTATTCTGGCGGCAAGCGGAAACCCTCAAAGCGAAACGATGCGCCAAGTGCTCGACGCTGGCGCCAATGATTTTTTGACCAAGCCTTTTGATCCCCCCATCCTACTCAAGACCATCGCCCGCCTGCTTTCCCCAACGCCCGGCCCTAGCCACCCCCCTATAACAGAGGCCAACAACGAACGTATCGCCCCATCTAAACCATCCAAATCGGTCAACAACCCTTTGTAAACCTCCCTCCCACTTGTCAGCTTAGGAAATTTTCCCCACCATCCCGCGTCCCAGCAATTTCATCAACTCCCACTTGCTCAAACTGTAGCGTTTGTCAAAAACCCGGAACTGATCCGCTTTCATCTTCTCCAGTAATTGCTGGTAGATCACTCTCATCAGCTCCGAGCACTTCATTGACTCACGGTCAACCTCGGGCAAAGCCGCCTCCGCTTCCGCGTAGAAGTCCTCCGCTCGCGACGCAATGAACTCTGCCAAAGCAAAAAACCTGGCATCATATTTACCCGCCAGCAATTCCTCCTCACTATAACCAAAGCGCTCCATATCCTCCCGCGGCAAATAAATTCGCCCCACCTGGGCGTCCTCTGCCACATCGCGCAAAATATTTGTTAATTGCAAGGCGTAACCTAGAAGCTCTGCGTAATCTTTGGTTCTCTCGCGTTCGTAACCAAAAATCTCAATACTCACCAACCCCACCGCACTCGCTGCGCGGTAACAATACTTTTTCAGCGCATCAAAACTCTCATAACGCACCGGAGTTTCCAAATCCATCTCCATGCCATCGATAATTTCAAGCACACTCTGCGGAGACAAGTTGTAACGTTTCTGCAAATCCTGTAACTCACACTCCAATCCAGGACGCACTTCGCTCGCTTCTCCCTTCACCAACGCCCGCCACTGGTTCAAATGCTGACGGCGCTCTTCCACTGGTAAATCCCCGTCATCGACGATGTCGTCCACCACTCGGCAATACGCATAAAACACCCGCATATCGGCGCGCTTTTCCTTCGGCAATACAGAGAAAGCAAATGCCAAATTGGAACCACTGGCTTTGACGATGGACTCACTGTCCGCTGGAGGGGGGGCACTTGACATATTAAAGACTACTCAATGAATCCGTCCCCAGTGGTGACCGATTGGAAGATAAACATAAAGCGCGCGGCCCACAATGTTGTCCCTGGGCACCACCCCCCAGCCCCGGCTGTCGTAGCTATTCCCACTATTATCTCCCAAGGCAACGTATTCCTCATCACCCAATTTGAAATCAAGCTGATAGCCAACACCTGAAGTGTAACCATTATAGCCATTTTCTTTTGACATCACATTGCGAAAACCTTCTTCTTCAGCCAGCTTGCCATTGATGAATAAATTGGGCGGCTCCACTTTCAACTCATCGCCAGGCACGCCGCCCAGTCGTTTGATATAGTGTTGCGCTCCCCCCATTCTCTGATCTGGCGAGAAGGTACGCTCAATGCCGTCGATGCCCCGGGTCACAAACACAAAAACCTCACCTCGCTTGGGTTTGATCCAATGATAGGAGAATTTATCCACCAAAACCTGGTCACCCGTATCGATATAACCCCTCGCAATCGGCTGCCCCTTTTTCACCACTTGATTGTGTCGCACTGAATTGGTGATGAGTTCCCTAACCTTCTTTTTAGTTCCTGACACAGTATAAACCCTGCCACTGCTGCAAGGAATCTCAGTACGAGTGAAAAAACGCAAAAACTTCACCTCTTCCATCTGCGACAACAAAACGGTATCGCTGCCTTCAGCTACCAAATTAATATAATTACGGCCATAATAAAGCTTCTCCCATATTTGCCCAAAACGCCCCGGCTCGGTGTAATCGCTGCCCTCTACCGAGTGCGCTTGTTTGTGCGGGTACGCGATAATACCGTTCAAAGTCGGCTGCATCGATCCTGTCGGAATTTTAAACGGCTGGACAAAATACGCCCGGATCCCCATCGCTATCACCACCGCTACAAAGATCACCTCAAGGTTCTCTTTGAGCATCGAGCTTTTGTAACTAGGCACCGACTTCTCACAAACATCGGTCAACTCCACCGCCGCTTTGTTCAGCTCATCTTCCGTCACCTCGGCTTGATCGAGCTTCTCCCTGAACTCGCCCTCGATCACTTCGATCTTCTTAGCCTGCTCATCCTTGATCAGATCCCGGTTGTAACGGACAAATTTGCGCACGCCCTTCAGCAAAAGCTTGCCTTCCTTTATATGCTTTGGCTTGAAAAAACTCATGGACTCGTTTCGATCTGTGACTTGTTCCTCTTCATTAGACTCTTAATAGAGCCCTTAGTCGCTGTTTTTCAAAACCTTAATGAAAGCCTCCTGTGGAATATTCACTTTCCCAATCGCTTTCATTTTCTTCTTGCCCGCTTTCTGTTTCTCCAAAAGTTTGCGCTTACGCGAAATATCCCCACCATAACACTTGGCCGTCACATTTTTGCGCATCGCCGTGATCGTCTCACGCGCAATGATATTGCCGCCAATCGTCGCCTGAATCGCCACGGTGAACATTTGACGCGGAATCACCTCTTTCAGCTTAGCCGCTAAATGACGCCCGCGAGCCTGTGCTTTATCACGATGCACAATCGAAGAAAAGGCATCCACCGACTCACCGCTGATCAACATATCCATCTTCACCAGCTTCGCCGGACGGTAACCGGCATGTTCGTAATCCATCGAACCATAACCGCGTGTCAAGCTCTTCAGCTTATCGTTAAAATCCACCAAAATCTCATTCAATGGCAACAAACAACTTAACATCACCCTCACCTCGTCCAGTGTCTCGGTATTCTCCAACTCCCCCCGTCGCTCCAACACCATTTTCATCATCTCGCCAATATATTGATTAGGCACCATGATGAAAACCCGCACGATCGGTTCGCGAATCTCTTCGATCACCTGCGCTTCAGGTAAAAAACTAGGATTGTCCACCTCAAGTTCTTCCCCGTTGGTTTTTGTTACTTGATAGATCACCCCAGGGTAGGTGGAGATCACGTCCATGTCATACTCCCGGCGCAAACGTTCCTGAATGATCTCCATGTGCAGCAAGCCGAGGAAACCACAACGAAAACCAAAACCCAAAGCCACCGAACTCTCCGCTTGATAAGTAAAAGCCGCATCGTTGATCTGCAGCTTACCCATCGCCAGCTTGAGCTGCTCAAAGTCATCCGTGGACACCGGATAAATGCCACTGAACACCATCGGTTGCACCACCTTAAAACCAGGCAAAGCTTCCGGACAAGGGTGTTTGGACTCAGTGATCGTATCGCCGATTTTCACCTCGGTTGAGGTTTTCATGTTCGCGATCACATAACCCACGTCACCCGCATTAAGCACATCCCGCTTGTCCTGCTTCGGAGTGAATATCCCCACCTCCTTCACCTCGTAATTTTTACCGGTGCTCATCATCTTGATGCCGGTACCGCGCTTCAGTTGCCCCGACACCACCCGCACATAAGAAACCACCCCGCGATAAGTATCAAAAACCGAGTCGAACACCGTCGCTCGCAACAAACCATCCTCCATCGTCTCCGGCGGCGGAATACGCTCCACCACCGCTTCGAGAATATCATCGATCCCAATCCCCATCTTGGCACTAGCCTCGATCGCCTCCTCAGCCGGAATCGCAATAATATCCTCCAACTGTTTTTTAGCCATCGGCAGATCCGCCCCGGGCAAATCAATTTTATTGATCACCGGAATCACCTTCAGCTCCTGCTGGGTAGCCAAATGCAAGTTAGCCACCGTCTGCGCCTCCACCCCCTGCGCCGCGTCGATCAGCAACAAAGCACCTTCACAAGCCGCTAGACTACGCGACACCTCGTAAGAAAAATCCACATGCCCAGGAGTGTCCAACAAATTCAGGCGATATTCATTCCCATCCTTGGATTGAAACAGCATCGTCACCGGATGCGACTTGATCGTGATCCCACGCTCGCGTTCGAGATCCATCGAATCAAGCAACTGATCCTGCTGCTCACGCTGCGAAATCGTCGAAGTGTGCTCCAACAACCGATCCGACAAGGTTGTCTTGCCGTGATCAATATGAGCGATGATCGAGAAATTCCGAGTGAGCTCGATAGACATCGTGTTTGCTTGAGTTTTTTAGAGAAATGACCAGATATTTTCTACCCAGTCAACGCGCGGCACTCTAGCCGCTCTGTCCTATAAAGTAAAGAATTGCTCCACTAAACCGCCGCTGCTTTTTTGCTGCTACGACTCAAACGCTTGCGCTCGCTATTGCACAGGATGCGTTTTCTCATCCGTAAACTTTTTGGAGTAGCCTCCACCAACTCATCCGCCGCGAGATACTCAATCGCCCGCTCTAGGGAAAATTGCACCGCTGGAGACAGCTGAATCCCTTTACCATCTCCTTTAGAGCGATGGTTCGTTAGGTGTTTTTCCTTGGTCGGGTTCACTGGCAGATCGTCAGCACGCGGGTTCTCCCCGATCACCTGCCCCTGATAGACCGTATCACCTGCATCGATGAACAACTTGCCGCGATCCTCCAACGCATCGAGCGAGTAAGCCGTCGCCACCCCCGTATCCGTCGATATCAAGGTGCCCGTCTGGCGAGTCGGTATATCACCACAATGAGGGCCATACTCATGAAACAAATGGCTCATCACTCCGTGACCACTTGACACATTCATCAACTCTGTCTCAAAACCAATCAATCCCCTAGTCGGAATAATCGCCACGATCTCCTTACGATCATGAACCGTATCCATGCTCTCCATCTGTGCGCGTCGTCCAGTCAGACTGCGCATCACCGAATTGACATTTTCCTCAGGAACCTCGACAAAAATCCGCTCAAAAGGCTCCATTTTTTTTCCTGTAACCTCATCCCGTTTATAAATCACCGTTGGACGCGATACCAGCACCTCGAAATTCTCCCGACGCATCTGTTCAACCAAAATCGCAATCTGCATCGCACCACGAGCCTTCACATTGAACACCCCAGCGAGATCGCCGTCCGTCACCTGTAGCGACACATTGATCTTCATCTCATGCATCAGGCGATCGCGAATTTGACGAGTCGTCACATTTTTGCCATCCTGACCAGCAAACGGACCATCATTGATCGAGAACTCCATCTGCACCGTCGGCGGATCAATATCGACAAAAGGCAAAGCCTCAGCTTCCTCAGAAGCTGATAAAGTCTCGCCAATATCAACATCTTCAAAACCAGAAATACCGACGATATTACCCGCACCGCCCGATTTCGATTCACTCACTCCCAGCCCACTGTATTCAAAGATTTTTGTCACCGTAGCGCGTTCCTTGGCTCCCGAGCGACGATGCACAAAGATCTTGTCACCCTTCTTCACCTCACCGCTTAGAATACGCCCCACCGCCACACGACCGACATAATTGTCCCAATCGATATTACTGACCAGCATACGGAAATCCCCCTCTTCCACCTCAGGAGCAGGAACCTCATCGATGATCGTCTGCAACAACGGCAATACCCCAGCACTCTGATCCCCATCAGGACTGTCCATGAAATAGCCATCCCGCGCACTGCCATACATGAACGCCGCTTCGAACTGCTCGTCGCTGGCGTCAAGATCGAGAAACAACTCCAAAACTTTTTCCTTCACCGCCATCGGATCCGCATGATCCCGATCGATCTTATTGATCACCACCACTGGGCACAAACCCTCGGCCAAAGCTTTGCGCAACACAAAACGCGTCTGCGCCTGCGGCCCCTCATAAGCATCCACCACCAGCAACACCCCGTCCACCATCTTCATCACCCGCTCCACCTCACCGCCAAAATCTGCGTGACCCGGTGTATCCACGATATTGATAATATGATCACCCCAATGCACCGCCGTGTTTTTGGCCTTGATCGTGATCCCCTTTTCACGCTCCAAATCCATCGAATCCATCGCCCGCTCCGACACGTCCTGATTTTCGTGATAAGCACCACCCGCCTTCAACAATTCGTCCACCAACGTGGTTTTACCGTGATCCACGTGGGCAATAATGGCCACATTCCTGATTTTTGCACTTTGATTCTTCATCCTCCTAAATAGCCCTCCGGGCAATAAAACACTCACTTCGCTGGTCTTCTGACCCAATCCCCACTGACTCGGGAACTTTCCGAGCGCAGACCCATGCCACAAAAATAACAAGAAACAAGCAGATTATCTCCAGCTGCCTCGCTTCCCATTCAAAATATGCTTAAATAACAGCTTTATCTCCTAATACCGCTCAATCCGGCAATGAAATCCCACCTCGTCATCGTTTACTTATGCCTACTGACTGCCTGCTCCAGTCAGCAAGCGGTGGAGCCTCATAACCAAACACCACCTGCTGCCACCACCCACAACAAACTCAAGCGCAAAATCGACGAACAGCTCTACTCCGCCCAAAGCAAACTCTACAAGGGAGTGGCTCGCATCAAAAATCCAACCAAGTCCATTGTACGTTTCTCGCCCGGACAAATCCAACAAATCAAATCACTGCTGCAACCCGGCGATGTGCTGCTCAGTTTCACCGAAGGTTATATGAGCAGCGTATTCCTGCCCGGAAAATTCAAGCACGGCATCACCTACATCGGCAGCATCAAAGATCGGCAGCGCATCGGTCTTAACGATACCTATCTTCGCCAACAGGCAACAAAACCCCAGCAAACCCAAAAGCTACTTCGCGACGCCAACACCCAGCACATCTCTTCCGGAGAAGAAGCGGATATCATCGAAGCCGTCGCCGAAGGCGTGCGCCTCTATTCATTGGAAAAACTGCTGCAAACCCACATCAACCTGCTTGCTGTGCTGCGTCCCGTCTTCACCCCCGAGCAAACCCGTAAACAACTAAGCGCCACCTTACTCTATGTGGACACCCCCTATGATTTTCGTTATGACTTCTCGGACGCCTCCCGCAACTGTTGCACCGAACTAATCTACCGCACCTTGGAAGAAAACGGAGACTTCAACTTCACCCTGACCAAACAACGCTCCCACTGGGTGCTCACTGCCGACGACATTATCAACTATCAACTCAGCACCAACTCCAACGCCCTCGAGTTCATCCTCTTGGCTAAAAAAGGAGCAAAAAACGGTAACTACAACGGCGCCGTTCACACCGGAGAAAAAGGCTTAAATCAAATTCGCCAGTTGATGAAAAAATAAGTTGAAGCAGGCAAGCAAAATGCCTGCCCACATCCGCAATTACCATTCACGTTGCCCTAAATCAAAGAGAGCCCCCACAACTAATCCCCGTCCAGCAACCTACCCAAGCCGCCAAGCACACTGCCTTCGCCCTTGGATTTCCCTCCTGCTGAAGGTGCGTGAGCAAGAATGCGATCCGCCATGCGGGAAAAAGGCAGGCTTTGCAGCCACACCTTGCCATGCCCGCTCAAGGTCGCCAGAAACAACCCTTCTCCGCCGAAAAACATCGACTTCATATTACCCGCCCGCTGAATGTCATATTTGATGCCAGGTGAAAAAGCCACCAGGCAACCGGTGTCCACCCGCAAGGTCTCCCCTTTCAACTCCCTCTCAATCACGGTGCCACCCGCGTGGATGAACGCCATGCCATCACCTCGCAAACGCTGGAGAATAAAACCTTCTCCGCCAAAAAATCCCGTTCCAAGGCGTTTATTAAAAGCAATCGACACTTCGGTACCTTTGGCAGCACAGAGAAAAGCGTCTTTCTGACAAGTGATCTCACCACCGGTATCATCCAGATCCAAGGCGATAATTTTACCAGGATAAGGCGCCGCAAAAGCTACCCGCCTCTTGCCATCCGCTCCGCCATGGGTAAAATGAGTCAAGAAAATCGACTCGCCCGTCAAAGCCCGTTTACCTACCGCCAACAAGGTGCCCATCACGCCGTCGGTCGGCTTGGCGCCATCTCCCATCTTGGCCTCAAAAACAATATCCTCTTCGATGTAATTCATCGCCCCGGCTTCAGCGATCACCGTTTCACCAGGATCAAGCTCCACTTCCACAATTTGCATGTCATCACCAAAGATTTCAAAGTCAACCACATGCGCCTTCATCAGCCCACCACCGCCCATCTCTGCCAAAGGAGGAGGAGCGTTTTCAGCCGAACCAGCACCTGCTTGAGCAAACAAATAACCCAACACCTCTTTGGCCGGTTTCCACCCTCCCATGCCAGTCTTCCAAACTGGAGTTGCGGCAGTGATCTGCCCTTGTTTCACCGCGGCCTCTAATTCAGATTCCTCAATTTGGTGCTGCTCTTTATTTTTATCTGCGTAATGCCAAGTTGCCATAATAGGGTAAATTAATGTGGTTGTAGAAGGCTACACCTTTCCACCAGAAAATCCATTCGGCAACTCTGCTGGCAGGATTTATTCTAACTCCCCCGCAAGCAAACATAATAAAATCCACACTGCAATATCCGCTTAAACTAGCGCAACACACGCACAGCAAAAAATCACACTCACCGTAAAGTGGTGATATGAAAGCCAATCCACTCGACTCGCATCCCAGCCATCGCATCGCTTGCCGCTATCTATCCCAGGAAGACCTGCTCCAAGCCGGTTGTTTAGATCTGAAACTAGCGATCAAAGCCGCAGAGAACTCTCTGACTGCTTACAAAAACAACGACGTGCTTTTCCCTGAAAAGATCGTCCAAATTTTCAACGAAGACACCCAGGAAAGGATCAATTGCCTACCCGCCACCTTCATCAAAGAAAAAATATGTGGCGTCAAATGGGTGTCTGTTTTTCCACCGAACCCCGTGTTGCATGGTCTGCAAAATTTATCCGCCGTCATCATTCTTTCCGAAATCGAACGCGGATTCCCCATTGCCTTTATGGAAGGCACCCTGTGCTCCAATATCCGCGTAGGGGCTATGGGCGCACTCGCCGCCAAACACCTCGCCCGACCCGATTCCAAATCAATCGGCTTCATTGGTTCCGGCGAACAGGCGAAGATGCACCTGATCGCGATGAAAACCGTGCTGCCCTCACTCGAAGAATGCCGGATCGGAGCAAAAACTCCTGATGAAGAAGCTCAATTCATCAAGGAAATGTCGCTCGTTTTGCCCGACTTGAAGTTTGTGGCTGCCGATACCAACCTACAAAAAGCAACCGACGGAGCCGACGTCATTGTCACCGCCACCAGCGCCCAGGCGCCCTTGCTCAAGGCCGAATGGATGAAAAAAGGCTGCTTTTATTCCCACATCGGAGGCTGGGAGGATGAATACGCGGTCGCCGCCCAATGCGACAAAATCGTCTGTGACGATTGGGACACCGTCAAACACCGCACCCAGACCCTGTCGCGAATGTATAAAGACGGCGAACTCAGCGACGATGACATCCATGGCAATCTGGTCGATCTGGTCACCGGCGAAAAACCCGGACGCGAGTCCGATGACGAGCGCACCTACTTCAACGCCGTGGGGCTGGCTTACGTTGATGTCGGAATCGCCCATGCGATGTTCCAACGAGCTATGGAATCCCAAGCAGGCATGGATCTCACGATCCAGGAAACAATGATTTTTGAGCACCCACAACTCAAAGACTGGGTTCGTTTATAGGCAACCTAAAGCATTTTCAGGTTTTACTCGGATTTGAGTTTCCTTTTGTCAGCGAGAAACGTAAACTCTGGCACACCTATGAGCAGCTCCAAAAAAAAGACCCCAAAACCGGATTCAGAGAAAGCTTCTGCAAGCACATCGACTCCGGCAGAAGATGCAACCGACGCCAAACAGGAAGGCGGCCATACTCCTGAAATGTCCGATGTCGACCTGGATGATCCCTATCAACACACTGCACCTGATTTTTCAGATCCAGAGGAAAACGAAAAAGCCTTGGAAACCGAATTTGCCGACCTATCGGAACTAATCGACTCCAAGCGAGTCACCAACGGACTGACCAATGAAGTCACCCTGGAGGTCAATTACGAAAAGGGCATCTACCCCTATCAGAAAAAACTCAGCAACAAAGAATACGAGCAACAAAAACTGCGCTTGCAGGCTGAACTATTAAAGGTACAGCGCTGGGTCAGTGAAGGGGCCGAAAAAATTGTGACTATTTTTGAAGGCCGCGATGCAGCCGGCAAAGGCGGGGCGATCAAACGTTTCATGGAGCACCTTAATCCCCGCTCCGCCCATGTAGTTGCTTTGGAAAAACCCACCGACAAAGAACGCGGCCAGTGGTATTTCCAACGTTACATACAACACCTGCCCACCAACGGAGAAATGGTCTTTTTTGACCGCTCTTGGTATAACCGCACCGGCGTCGAACGGGTCATGGGATTCTGCAACTCAGTGGAGTATCTCGACTTCCTGCGCCAATGCCCCTTGCTGGAACGCATGCTCACCAACGCCGGCATCACTCTCAACAAGTATTGGTTTTCAGTCAGTCGCCTAGAACAACTGAGGCGCTTTCACGCCCGCAAGACAGATCCTCTCAAACAATGGAAGCTCAGCCCGATCGATATGGAATCGTTAAACCGCTGGGACGATTACACCCGCGCCAAAGAATCGATGTTCTTCTACACCGATACCGCTGATGCCCCTTGGACCGTGATCAAGTCTGATGACAAAAAACGCGCCCGCATCGAGTGCATGCGTCACTTCCTGCATAATCTCGACTATCCAGACAAAAATCCCGAATTCCTAGGCACTCCCGACCCCTTGATCGTCGGTCAGGCTTCCTCTGTTTACGACAAAAAAAACCACCCTTTGAATCTAACCTGAAACAGCCATTACCCTTGCTGAGTCAAAAATCGCAAACGCATCGGCAAGGGCCATTGCTTGAAATTACTCGGCAGAGGTGGTTTCCCCCTTCTCCAAAAAACCTGGCCCCCGATCACTTTACTTGTGGATTTGGATTTACGCGTTTCCGTTTTCATTTTCCCTCTCCGGCTTTTTATTTTTCATCAATCAAGCGATCGCCGCCAAGACTTCATCCCGACGCACCCGTGCCTCGGATTGATCCCGTGTCTTGAGCGATACCCGCACCCGCTGCGCGGTATAGTCCGCCTTGTGTAAAGTGAAGTGACACCACCAGGTGCCTCGGTTATTCCATAGATGGTGATCCGGATTTGCCGCATCCACCCTCACTGCAAGGCGATCCTTTTGGCCAATTTGATCAACGGTGACACCCCCGTGGTTCAACTGTGATGAACCATTACCGGCTCTCGATCCTTGTAATATATCTTCGTAGGTCATTTTATGTGATTTGGTTATGTTTTATTTCCAATCACACCAGTTCTTTTCAGGGCTCGAAAAAGAACACAAAAAAACCGCCGTTCCCATCAGGATCGGCGGTCATCGAAAATTCTTTTTCGCTCCC
Organism: Verrucomicrobiota bacterium; assembly: GCA_024277195.1. Taxonomy (GTDB): domain Bacteria; phylum Verrucomicrobiota; class Verrucomicrobiia; order Verrucomicrobiales; family DEV007; genus JAADHD01. The sequence continues at coordinate 19,541 of JAJRVS010000334.1, forward strand.
TTGGAGAATTCCTGTTCGAGCTCACCCCGTTCAAACGAACCGGACTACTCGCACATCGGAAACATTTCTGTTCCCAAGGCACCTTGGCTTCTCCATCGCCAGGTTGCCGGATCCCACTCTTTCGAGCAAAACCACTCCTGATGCTTGACTAGAGATTAACCTGATTCTGGAGCGATACAAGTAAATCTTGTGTCATACAGCCGACATCACAAATGAGAGAATTTCAGCATGAACGAACGCTGGTCACCTTTGGTCGTCGCCTTGGCTTCATCCAAAGAAGTGAAACCCAAAAACCAACGCCGGTTGTCCAGCATCAGAAACCCCTGGTCAGGCCCCACCCGGTGCCATTTCCACAAACCTCCTTTGGTGGTACTTCTCGACTTATCCTTGGCCGTCGCAGTGAAACTGTAAGTATGGTCAGGAAACAACTTCACCCTATAGTCCCCGATTTCATCATCAAAAGCAAACTGGCTATTGGACATTTCATCCACATAATAGGCCACCACAGGTCGCATCCCCGTTGTATACTCCGGCGGCAAATCGCTGACGTCGATATCAGCCAGAGAGGTCGGCTGGTCTTCTTCCCCTTTGGCATTTTTTCCATGCGCCCCTTTGAGCTTCAGAGTCTCGCAAGAGCAAGCACTAAAAGCCAGCACCACCAACAGTAAGTGTATCCATTTCATCCCCCATCCATGACTGAGAATACGCTAAAGTTCAAGCACAACCTACTTTTCCTCATTACCTTCCAGATACTTGCCACACACTGCCAGAGCAAAAGCTTCCCCCGCATCAGCGTAATAATTATACGCATAATCAACCCCAGATGCTTCAAGTTCAGCAACGTGACCCTCATAGCGCGCCGCCACAGAGATGATCCCTTTGAATCCCCACCGGCGAAGATGCAGCGCAACATTCTGGTTTTCAGTTTTTCTAGGTAAGGTAAGCATGACCACTCTGATTTGCCTTAATCGAAACCGCTCCCAGAAATCGCGATCTGTAGCATCCCCATTGATGACATTCTGCCCCAACTCACGATGCCCCGACACAACATCTGGATCAGCATCCACCGCTATCACTTCCCTGCCGAATCGCTCACTCAAAGTTTCATAAGTCCTAGTGCCCACCCCCCCCATCCCGATAATCACCAAATCCGCATTTCCGGGATCTAGAAATCCATCGCCGGGCAAACGCTCCTCCGATTGCCACCGCTTAAAGCTGCTCCCAAGTTTTTCAAATCCCACATGAGCCCTGGAATTCGCCCAAGAAGAAAATACAAATGACAAAGCCAGCGCCATCGCCAGAATCACTATCACTTCTTTCTCTATCCATCCAGCACTCACCGCTACACTGCCAACGATTAAACCAAATTCACTGAAATTGGCCAGTGACAGTGATGCGTAATACGCCGTCGTCGAACGCATTTTTGACTGTGTGAACAAACGGTAAAACAATACCGTCTTCAACGGTACCAAAACCAAAGCAAGAATCCCTGCAATCATCAAACCTCGCAGATCGGGAAAACCCATCATCCCTATTGTTAGAAAAAAACCCACCAGCATCATATCTTTAAAACGTAACAAGCTCTTGGCGAGCTCGGATGCCTTGGTATGCCCCCCCATCAACACCCCTAACAACAAGGCTCCAAAATCCCCCTTCATCCCGACGAGGCCAAAAATTTCCGCTCCGAAAAACGCCATCGCAAAACCAAACAAAGCCATCAGCTCTCCGTGCCCACCCCAGTCCAGTGCTTTATATAATAAAGGACGCGCAGGAATCAGTAAGATCAGCAACAAGGCCCACCAGGAAGGAACTCCCGCTCCAGCGAAAGTCATAAAACCCACAGCAACAATGTCCTGCACGATCAACACCCCGATCGCTACTCGTCCGTGCAAAGACCCGGTTTCAGAGCGATCCTGAAAAACCTTTACGGCAAACACCGTGCTAGAAAAGCTAAGCGCAAACGCCAGCACCAAAGCTGTTCGCCATTCCCTCGGAACCAGTTCCCCCTCGTAGAACACGCCTAGAAGCATCCATCCCGAAGCCACTATTCCGACGACAATCGTCATGTGCACCAGCGTGTTCCCCCACACGTAAGATTTGGATAAATCTTTTGGGCGCAATTTTAAACCTAGGGTGAACAATAATAAAGTGACTCCCAGATCGGCAAACTGCTTGATTACAGGACTGGCGTGAACCTCATCGGCATTCAAAATATATCCCGCCACTAGAAATCCGGTCAAAGGCGGTAAACCCAACATGCGAGCCAGCAAACCGCAAACAAATGCCAGCACGATCCAAGTCGAGTTGAGCTCTAAAACTTCCCACATCCTATTTACTACTTCTGAATTCCAATTGATTCATGCTTCATGTAATACCCTCGGCGCGCCTTTTAGCATAGACAAGCATACTTCACTCCCCTACTCTTTTTTCAGATTTAAATCCTATTTCAATCCCATCGCCCACTCATTCATCCATGAAAGCCCTCAGCCTCAAATCATCACTTCGCAAGCTCCGTCTTCCCCTTCTGTTGGCAGCTCTTTTCATGCTCGGAAATAGTTGCAGCACCCTCGATCAAAACCCACTCACCATTGACCCGCGAGCCGATGCCGCCCTGCGCGCCATGTCAAACAAACTAGCCGCCAGTCAGCAATTCAGCTTCCACACCTCGCGCACCATCGATGCCGCCTTGGTGCTTGGTACCAACATCGACGAATCAACGCAAATCGACATGTTCGTCAAGCGTCCCAATCAAATC
>JAJRVS010000335.1 GCA_024277195.1 Verrucomicrobiota bacterium
GGCTTGGTATTTTTCCTCGCCGGTGGTGTGGCGCGGGCGTCCTTCGAGTCCGTGTTGAGTGACGTCTACCGGGCGTTTTTCCGAACCGTCGAGTTTCAGGTCTTTGGGTAGGGTGAGGATGCCGTAAGCGGTGACGTCGGGGAAGACGTCCATCTCGACCTGATAGCTGATTGTTTTGGGGCCGACTTCATATTTGCGTGAGCGGGCGTTGGGCTGCAGCAGGTCGATGACATATTCGCCGATGACGTCCTCGGCGAATTTTTTCCGGTAGGCTTTGGTGGATTTTTCGAAATTCTCTATGGAGTCAGTTTTGACGTCCTGCATGTAAGCGATTCTGGATTCGTAGGCGAGCTGCAGCAGGCGCTGGTTGTGGCGTAGGATCTCGTCTAGTTGCTGGTCGTGACGCTGTGCGGCGTGTTGGCGTGAGGGTAGTTTTAGAGTTTGTTTTTGCTTGTCTAGAGTGGATTTAGGATTGAGGGAGTTGATAAAAGCACTGAGTGTTTTGTCTGACACCGCGCTATCCGATTCGACTAGTTTGAGAGTGGGTTTTGTCGGTTTGAGTCCGGCGACAAAACTTTGCGCGCGCTTGAATTCAGCCTGGACTTCTTCTTTAGCGGGAGTGATCAACATGCCGGGTTTTCCTTTGAATTTGGTGTAACCATCCTCTTTGGATTCCAGTCCGTCCTTGCCATTGGCACGGTAAAAGTAGCTGGGGTATTTGCCATTTTCGATGATCAGGGTGCGAGGGGCAATGAGACTGGCGATCTCGGCGTCACCGAAGGAATTGAGTAGGCCGAAGGTATTGCGATCGGCGGGTTCCTGCCAGAGGTTTTGGCGTGAGGCAAAATAACCACAGACGGCAGTGCTGTCGATGCGGGCATCGAGTGCTCCGGCATAAAGCGCTAGGCGTCCGCCTTCGCCCCAGCCGATGATGCCGAGAGGGAGTTGTGCGTTTTCTGGGTCGGATTGTAAGATGTTGATGGCGGAGATTATTTTTTGCACTTCATATCCGGCCAGAGTGCGGCCGAGTTCGAAGGATGGGCGGTGTGCCCAGTCCCGGTTGCTCAGCGTCCATTGGTTTGATGCACGGTTGATGAGGGTGGGTATGAGAACTTTATAACCAGACCGAACTAACATTTGCGCATAGTTGCCAGCGGGGGTGTCGGAGGAAATCAGGTCTTCGGGTGTTTGGTCGGCATCGGGGATGACGATGAGGTTTCCCCGAGGAGTTGAATCTAAACGTGTGATTATTGGGTGAAGTAAGATGCCCCTGCCCGTCATATCATCTAAAACAGGCCAGCTGACTTCATGGATGCTGAATGCGGGGGAGAGGAGAAGAATGGATGAATCCGTAACGATAGAAAAGCGCCCTTCGACAATTGTATCCGTCATGCCTAAAATGGCAGCCAGTTCTTTTCTTTTTCCTTCGATGGACAGTCCATAAGCTTCGTGAGAAGAAAGATCCCGTTGCCAGTTTTTTCCGCGACTTGTCTTTGCTAGCTCAATTTGCTTGAGTAAAAAACGATCAATGCCAGCGATCATTTTCGAGCTGAGATCGCTGGTATCGGTCAGCGCTTTGGTATGGGGCAGTGGATTTTGATCGGGGGCTTTTTTTAATACTGCCCAGGGTGGAGTGTTTTGATTTTTCTGTTGAGCTTCAATCGAGGGCTGCAGGGTACCAAGTATAGTGAAAACGAAGGCAAAGAGGAGGGGGGAGGATTTGGGCATCATGGTGGCAAAATAAGGCATCATGACGGGGGATATGCTAGTAAAAACAAAATTATAGGACGAGGACTGGAAAAATAAATGCGTTGGAAGTGCAAATATTGTTTGGCAGAGACAGGGGAAACGGGTTTAGATTCACGGCATGACCATTCGAACCATGACTTTGACTCTTAAAAAAGCAGCTTTACTGCTGGCGGTGTTTGCCAGCGCTAACTTTATCGCTCAAGCCCAGGATGCTAAACCCTCAAAGGTGATGGCGGGATCCTTCATTTTTAAGTACAGCAAACCATGGGTGGAAAAACCGAGTAGCAGCTCGATGCGCGCCGGGGAGTTGACTTACAAATTCACCGAGGAGCAAAAATTGGAGAACGTGCATGTGGTGTTCTATTATTTTGGACAGGGGCATGGTGGCGATACCGGTGATAACTTAAAACGCTGGGTGGGGCAGTTCCAGGGGCAGCCCAAGTCTGAATCCGAAGCGCTTGAGATCAATGGAACCAAAGTGACTTTCCTCACCGCATCGGGGACTTATATGGAGTCCTCAGGTGGGCCTTTTGCTGGTAAAAAGACCGCGCGTCCCAATTACACGCTGCTTGGAGCGGTGGTTGAGAGCAGTCAGGGCAATGTTTTTGTGAAACTTTTCGGGCCGGATGCGTCAGTGGAAGCTGTCAAAAAACCCTTTAAGGATCTGGTGCGCAGTGCTTTGGGCAAAAAATAGGCATGGTTACGGTTGCAAATTTAGGGAATATCCAACAGGCACAGAGTCTGAAGCTGTTGTTGGGTTCGGCTGGGATAGAGGCTTTTATTCCTGATGAATACAGTGCCGGACTGACTCCATATTTGTTTATGGGGAAGAGCGGAGTTCGTTTGCAGGTCTTTGAGCAAGACGAAGAGGAAGCGCGTCAGATCATCGAACATGGTTTTGATGAAATTGGGGAATAGAGTGGGCGCTTTTAATGGAGTGCCTGGGGAGATGTGCGTTATAGTTGTAAGGTAAATTTGTGGAGTATCGTCTGTTGATTCAATGAATGCTGCAATGTTAAAATGTCACTGGGTTTTTGGAATGTTGCTGGTGGGATTAACCATGAGTTGCGGTGCTTCGGGCGAGGAGCGTCCAAATGGCTTTGATGTTTCGAAAGCAAGTATCTCGGTGAAGGATATTTTGGACGGAGGGGTTGGCAAGGATGGTATTCCGGCGATAGACCGGCCAAAATTCCTGTCTGCGCAGCAAGTGAATTTTATGGGGGACGGGGAGACGGTGATCAGTTTTACCGGGAAAAATGGCGAGACCCGAGCTTATCCAATCCGGGTTTTGATCCAGCATGAGATTGTCAATGACAAGTATGAGGGGCAGGCCATTATGGTAACTTATTGTCCGCTGTGTGCGTCGGCGATGGTTTTTGAATCAAGGATTGGGGACAAGGACTTGGTTTTCGGGGTGTCTGGTTTGTTATATCAAAGTGACGTGCTGATGTATGACCGTGAGACTCAGAGCTTGTGGACTCAACTAGGGATGAAATCGGTGTCCGGACCGAATGTGGGCAAGGCACTGAAGTGGTTGCCGAGCGAGCAGATGAGTTTCGCGACGTGGAAGAAAAAGTACCCGCAAGGCGAGGTTCTGTCTACCGATACGGGCTTCATGCGTAATTATCAGAGCTCGGGTTACGGGGATTATTTCGAGAGCTCGGAGACGATGTTCCCTGTTCCGTTTACGAGAAAAGAGTTGCCCAAGAAATCTTATGTCAGTGGAGTGATCCACAAGGGCAAAACAATGGCTTTTCCTATGCGCGGCATGCCCCGAGATGAGTTGATCGAAGTGGAAATTGGTGGGGATAAGATCAAAGTGATCTATGAAAGGGATACCCGGCAAATGAAAGCCTTTGAAGCAGACGGGGTCACTTCGATTCCGGTGGTGAGAGCTTTTTGGTTCGCTTGGCAGGCCTTTTATCCAGAGACGGAGATCTGGAAACCTTGAGCAAAGGGTGGCGACAAGGAAGAAAGAGGCTCACGCAAAGCTGTAAAGAACGCCAAGGAGGGAGCAGTGCCGAAGTTTATTTTTTATCCAGAAACTTCACGCAAATGGGTGTGGGTACTTTGATTTTATTGCCGGTGAAATCCAGTTCGCCGGTTTTTTGATTGATCTTGAAGACGGCGATGGTGTGGGATTTTTGTCCGGCGGCGAGCAGGAATTTACCAGTATTGTCGATGCCGAAGTTCCTCGGAGTTTCGCCTTGGATGTTTTCGCGTTCGACAAAAGTGAGTTCGCCGTTTTTGGGGTCGATGGTGTAAACGGCGATGGTATCATGGCCGCGGTTGGATACGTAGAGGAACTTGCCGCTTTTATGAACCTGGACTTCGGCGGTGGATAGTCCGGTGAAGTCGATGCCTTCCGGCACGGTGCCGATGGTTTGAAAGGGGGTGAGCGTGCCCTTGTCGGGATCAAAGTTGAAACCGGTGACGGTCATCAGCATCTCGCCGTTGGTGTAAGCCCATTTGCCGTTGGGGTGAAAAGCAAAGTGGCGAGGTCCCGATCCGGGAGGGACGATGCCTGCTCCGTGTTTTTCCATTTTAGCGGTGGCTGGGTCAAGTTTGTAGATCATCACTTTGTCCAGACCGAGGTCGGCGACAAAAGCGAATTTATCATTGGGACCAGGGTTAGCGGAATGGGCGTGCGGGCCTTTCTGGCGTTTTTCATTGATGCTGGAACCTTCGTGTTGGAAAAAACTGGTGGGTTTTTTGAGTGATCCGTCCGAGTTGATGCCGATCGAGGAAGTGCTGCCGCCGCTGTAGTTGGCGACCAGCGCCACCCGTCCACCATGGTCGAGAGAGACATGGCAGGGGCCGCGACCGCCGGAGGGTTGTTGGTTGATCAAAGTCAGTTCACCCGTTTTGGCATTGATGGTATAGGCACTGAGACCACCGGTTTCCTTGGCTTCGTGACCGGGGATAGCTCCTGCGATAGCGTAGAGATATTGGTGGTTGGGATGAATAGCGAGGAAGCCGGGGCGGTTGGCTTCGGTGGCCAGTTTGGCTTCGCTGAGTTCGCCGCTTTCGCTGTCGAAACTGGAAACGTAGATGCCTTTGGCGTCGCCACCTGCGGTGCCAAAATAGACCCATTGTTTTTCAGCGCGCAGCGAACTGGTGGAGATTAAGAGGGAGATGGCGGTGGCGAAAAAAGTGATTGAGAGTTTCATGGTGGGTAGCTTTCCCTATGAATGGGGGGAATGCACGGGAATATTGTGTTGAATTTGGGCTTGGAGATGGTTTGAAGAAACAAATATGGAAATTTGTTTTACGGGGGACGCAAGAGCAGGTTTTGGAACTTCCTTTTAGGTGCTTGGGGGTTTTTGTGCCATGGTGGGCTTGGACTGGAACGAGGTCTGTTGATTTATGTCGAGTGAAGTTTTTAAAGAAAACCAGGGAGCCGTTGATGGGCTTGGGGGCGTGAGCAATCGCGAGAGATTCAGGCAGGCTCTACGCTGTCAAAATACGGGGCGTCCGCCGTTGTGGCTGATGCGCCAGGCGGGGCGAGTGCTGCCGGAATACCGGGCCTTGAAGGAAAAATACAGCTTTGTTGAAATGGTTCGCACGCCTGAGCTGGCAACTGAGGTGACGCTGCAGCCGATTGAGCGTTTTGGTTTTGATGCGGCTATTTTGTTCAGTGATATTCTGGTGATCTCGGAGGCAATGGGGCAGAAGTATGGCTTCCGCGAGCAGGGAGGGATCGAGATGGAGTTCACGGTGGATGGTGCGGCGGAGATCGATCGCTTGAACGAAAAAGGAGTCGCGGATCGCTTGGATTACGTCGGCAAGACGCTGCCGATGATTCGTTCGGCTCTGGGCGATCAGACTGGTTTGATCGGATTTTCGGGAGCGCCATGGACCTTGGCGAACTACATGATGGAGGGTGGCAGTGCCAAGGAGTTTTTGAAGGCTAAGGATTTGTATTATTCCGAGCCAAAGCTGTTCGAGCGACTGATGGGTAAGTTGACGGTAGCGGTGACTGAATACTTGCAGATGCAGATCGATGCGGGGGTCGATGCCTTGCAGATTTTTGATACTCAAGGAGGCTGTTTGGCGGCTGGTGATTTTATGGCCGCTTCGGGGCGTTGGATCGGCGAGGTCATCGCCGGTTTGAAAAATGCGCCGCCAGTGATTGTTTTTGCCAAGGGGGTGAACAGTGATTGGAAGGGCCTGGCTTCGACGGGGGCTTCGGTTTTGAGTGTGGATTGGACGGTGGACTTAGCGGCGCTGCGGTCGGAGCTGCCGCAAGGGGTGGGGATACAGGGGAATCTGGATCCCTATTTGTTGCGAACGACACCCGAGATTGTGGCGCGGGAGGCGGGTCGGCTTATGGAGTCACTGAATGGCTTTGGCGGACATGTTTTTAATCTCGGGCATGGGGTGACCCCTGAGTGTAAGTTGGAGTGTATTGAGAGTTTGGTGGATACGGTGAGGAATTAGGATGAAGAGCTGAACCACGAAAAACACGAAAAACACGAAAATGAAGAGGTGAAGAGGTGAAGAGGTGAAGAGGTGAAGAGGTGAAGAGGTGAAGAGGTGAAGAGGTGAAGAGGTGAAGAGGTGAA
>JAJRVS010000336.1 GCA_024277195.1 Verrucomicrobiota bacterium
CCCAGCGCTTCGCACTGGGCTATATCATTTTGTCCTTACAGGACAGTTTGCTTTCATCTTTTTTGCACCAACGGTGCTCAATGAGATAGCCCGGGTAAGCGTCTTAAAATCCACCCTCCGAAATACGGGGTACCCGAAAAACTTGGATCAAGGGGTGCTTCAAGCTATTTGCTGTAGTTCTTCGCAGCTCTTAATTTCCAGTGCTAGCTTCTCTGGCGTAAGCTCGGAGGCTTGTTCGGGGGTGGCGTTAATTGGCAACCGCCTGAAAACTTCCTCAAAATATAGCTCTGGATTTATATTCGCAGTTTTACAGTTAGCTATGAGCGTGTAGAGCAGGGCATTGTTTTTTCCTGCTTCGGCACTGCCAAAAAACATGTAGTTTTTCAACCCCAGCTTAGCCGGTCGGATGGCATTTTCAATCAAGTTATTGTCTATAGGCACCTGCGCATCGTCTAGGTAGGTTTGCAGTTCGTTCCACCGACCTAGTGCGTAGGTGATGGCTTTCCCAAGCTTGCTCTGTGGCAGGAAGACTTGATTGCTCAAGTCCTTTATTTTCTCCAGCAGACGTTCACATTCTTCGCGGCATTGCGTTTGTCTGATCAGTTGACGGCAGGCAAGCGGGGTCTTGTTTTTCCTGAACCAGTGTTCGATTCGGTAAAGTTTTTGGATCCCTTCCATGACAGGCTTCACGAACTCAGGGGACTCGTCGGTAGCATCGAAAAATTTCCTACGAATATGTGCCAGACAAGCAGCCAGCTTAAGCTCATCAACGCCATCAGCTAAAGCGAGGTAAACTATATAGCCATCGCTTTGAATAATCTCGACATCCCAAAGCAGCTTGTCGTTTTCGTCCTTGCCCAGCATTTCTGCCAGATACTTGCCATCACGTCCAAGCCGCCAGTCAAACAAGATCATGCCGCTTTCGGGATCACGATAGACCCATAGGTAACCTTGCGAGGTTTTTCCCATACCCGGATTGAGATATTTCATCGGTGTCTCGTCAATTTGTAAAATCCTCGATCGTGCCAGTGAACACTTGATGACCTCTTCAATAGGTTTGAGATGTTCGGCTGCTGCATGCACCCATGCGTTGATTGTGCCGCGACTGAGCTCAACTCCACTTTGGCGTAATATCCGGCCGGATTGACGGTAATGCGGTAAGTGATCAAGGTGTTTATCAACAATGAGCTGACTCATCAAAACGGGTCCGCACATGGTGCCGGGGACGCTCGGTTCAGGTGCTGGAGCGACCACTGGCGGCTTGCTTCGGTCGTTCTTGAGTTTGTATTTTATCCGTCGAGTGCGCTTCCATCCGATTCTTGCCCGAACAAGATCAAGCTCGTCGTGGGGCGGTTCCTCGCCGATTTCTACGAAGGCTTCCGGATCGTCCAGCACCTCCTGAGGAATGATGATTTCCTCTGTTAAAATGGGTAGATTCCGAGGGAAAAGATCCTTTTTTTCACGCCGTTTCCTTGGCGTTTTCTTGGATTGATTAGGAGCCTCTGCTAGCTCATCCGCGTTTTCCCCGTCCTCCTCGACGGGCTCGAGCTTTCCCAATAAATTATCACCCTCCCCAAATGGCAGGTCGTCTTGCAAGGGATCCAGTCGCTCCGACGAGCTTCCGTATAGCCTTTTCTGAAGAGCTTCAATAATTTGATCTTTACGCCCAAGCTCTCTCTGGAGGGAGGCAAACTGCTCTAGTAACTGGGTATGAGAAGAAAGAACAGCCTTCAGCTGCTCTTTCAATTCTGCATTTTCCCTTTCGAGCTTGTTCACCCACCTCTACTAACACTTAAGCTAGGAATGTAAAGCGGAAAGTTTAATTTTTTGCTTTTTTATTCACTGCGCTCATACCATGGTTTGAAGCCTGCTCCTCGCAGGTCAACCCCGTCGATGAGCATCTGAAGAGCTTCGGACTGAAGTTTGATTTTCTGCTGACCGGACTGGCTGGCTTTTGGCCAACTGAAGCGGCCTTTTTCCAAGCGTTTGGCCGCGACCCACAATCCGGTTCCGTCAAAATAGAGCAGTTTGATTCGGTTGTAGCGTTTATTGGTGAAGACAAAGATGGTGTCGCATTCCAATCGTTGGTATTCGAGGTGGGCGCTGGCCAAGGCGAAGAGGCCGTTGAAGGACTTGCGCATATCGCAGGGTTCGAGTGCGACGAAGATTTTGAGAGCAGCGTTACCAAGGCCTATCATAGTGCACCTCCTCTCTCCAGTGTTCGGAAAGCAGTTATGAACTCTGCAGCCAAAGGGATGGCTGCCTGATTCTCAACCAATACGCTCAGGCCTTCGCTGTAGGAAATAACCAGGCGTGGGGTGATACTGTGTGGAAATTCAACTTCGACAAAGCTCACATCCTCGCACACAATGCGGGATGATGGCTTGGTCGACCGGCTTATTTGACGTCGTTTATCTGACATGCGCAAATCCTAGCGGATTTTTGCAGTCCTGACCACGGGGTCAATTTTAAGACGCTTACATAAAACGGCCCTTGAGAAGCTCCTGATCGATTGTTTCCAAGTGTGGGCTGCGGCATCGTTTTGTTTGATGGGTGTCTTTAGAACAAACACCAGATCCCCATTCTTTTCTCTAGCGCGACACGAGCTGTCTCAGGGAATATTTATTCGACAGTGGTGAAGCATTCGCCAGTGCCCATCCAAGCAACCGCGGAATAAATACAATTAAACTGCACTGTGCTGCAATCTGAGATCTGAGATCTGAACTTTTGCTCTGAACCTCTAACTTTAAAACACTGCGTATACAGTGCTCAGAGCATGCCGTCATCACCATCGCCTTCATTTATATCTGATTCCGGTTCTACAACCTTCTCGTTTTTAGAGCTTGGTTTCGTAGAC
>JAJRVS010000337.1 GCA_024277195.1 Verrucomicrobiota bacterium
GCGTAGCAAAATCCGCGATAATTGCCAGCGTTCACTCGTAGGGCATCCGCCCATCACGATCGGAACGGCGAGGTCGCCAAGTGGTAAGGCCATGGTTTGCAAAACCATTATCGCGGGTTCGATTCCCGCCCTCGCCTCCACTCGTTCCTCGTTACGCCTCCTCTGGGCATGCAAATTGCGGCTCTTGCCGTTTTATCTCTGCGCTATCGCGCCCATGGCGTTCCCGCCCTCGCCTCCAGCATACCCCCTTTATTTTAAGGGGCTACCAGAGGCTCTCCAAAATTTACAAGAGAGTATTTTTCTGACTTCTTTCGTATATACCGCAGGCAAATACCTGTATATAATACATCCAACAGAAGGATATAACCTTCTTTTTAATTGTATTATAGCAGGCATTATCCTACTATTTAGTGCAAAACCAATAAAAAAATCAGGCCATGCCGAGCTCAGCACAATCCAGAACTGCCCGTCAGAGAACCAAACAAATCGATGACATGATCGCGACCGCCAGCGTACCTAATAAGCCCAGAAGCGGTTGGTTGGCTGCTATCCGCGAGGCTTTGGGCATGAATAAAACTCAAGCAGCAAAGCGGGTAGGCATCACCCGGCAAAGTCTGGCTGAACTTGAAAGCAACGAGCTAAGGGGCGCCATTACTCTCGCTACCCTTCAGAATACGGCAGCTGCGCTTGGCTGCGAACTGGCCTATGTGTTGGTCCCGAAAAAGCCTATAGCGAAAATGGTATCTGAACAGGCGCTATGTCGTGCAAAGCAAAAACTCAAGCGAGTCAATCAATCGCAAGCACTTGAGGCATCGGCAGTCAATGACGTCACTTTATCTGAAGTGGTTCTGGACTTAGCCAGAGAGCTTGAAGTCGAGCGGCCGGCAGACCTCTGGAATGACTGACAAAATTACAGACCAGCCAGATGGAGCAACTCCCTTGGACGATATTTCAGGTTTACTCCGCGATGAAATCACCACCCGCGAACAACTGAATGCGGCGGAGACAGTGAATATCCTCAGTGCAGAAGACTGGATAGAAGGCGGCCACCTTGGAGATGTGTTTACAGTGGGGTTTTATATGAAACTGCATAAGCGAATGTACGTCGAAGTGTGGCAATGGGCCGGCACTCTGCGCTCGGTGACGGGGGCAAGATCAAATATCGGCGTGGCTCCGGAAATGGTACCGATGGAACTCGGACGTGTGGCAATGGATTACAATAAAGAATGGGAAACGCATGATCAAGAGAGCCTGATACCCTTTATCGCCAGCTATCATCACGCCCTGATTCGGGTTCAGCCTTTCAACAATGGCAACGGAAGGTGGGCCCGCCTGGCCTGTGATGTTGTGATCAAACGTTTGACTAAAATAAAACCGATTACTTGGGCTACCGATACATTGAATGCAGATAGCGATGAACGGAAGCAGTACATCGCTGCTTTAAAACGAGCGGATGATTTCGATTATCAGCCTTTGATAGATTATTTAAAGGAGTTGAATACCTGACGGGCGCATTCTCCGTAGTAATCTTGTCGCGTCGAAGGCGGAGCCGCAAAGAGTTTTCAATCCGGATCATTAGTTGGACTTTGTATTCCATTCTTAATTCCCATAACTGCCCGCTGCGAGCGCCTAACGATTACGCAGTTTGGTTGCAATACGGAATTTATGCCTATAATTTATACGGCATGCCCATTCTGAAACTGACTGAAAGATACACCCCCAACCATTGGGACGACTTCAAGCATCGCGTAGTTATGGCATTTCTTCTGCTCATCGGTCTTTCCTTTTCTATGGAAGCGAAGAGTCAAGAGAACTCAAAGACCAGCTCTCAAGGGTCCGAACCACAAAGCCCTCCATTGCTTACGACAGCAGTTGCGGAAAGCATCGACGGCTTGTGGCAAGTGACCTGGAAACGTTTTTATTTAGCCCGCACTCACCTCTTCTATGATTATCTGACTAGTTATGAACCTGGGCGTGAGCTGGCACACTTGCCGACAGCCAATGAAATACAGCGGCAGTACCCCGATGAGTGTGGTTACGGCACAGGTATGGAGGACGGTATGATCTCGGCTGGCGTTATACTTTCCTTGATTGTAGACCGCTATGAGGTCACAAAAGAAGCAGCGCTACGAGAGCGTGCCCTGGACGTTTTCAAGGGAATCCGCCTCAGTGCCACTGCACATGGGAAACCTGGTTTTATGGCTCGGGCAGTCTGCGCGGAAGATCTGAAAAGCATCTATCCAAACAGTTCGCGAGACCAATACACCCATGCTGTCCACGGACTTTGGCTGTATGCCCATAGCCCCTTGTGCGCGCTGGAAACAAAGGAAGAAATTGCTGCGATTCTTTCTGCTATCGCCGATCGCATGACCCGAAATGTGATTGAAAAAAATAACTACGACTCACTACGAGCCGATGGAACACGGGATACGCGGGGGATCAGCCGGATGTGGAACGTTCAGGCACATGAAGTGGCGCGATTACCGATGATATATGCCGCAGCCTGGGATATAACGGGAAAACAAACCTATTACGACCTCTACCGCAAGTATCTCGAACCCGCCGTCGAACAGTCGTTCTCCCTCAACAATAAACAGCGCACTTACGCCTTACAGCAAATGCAGGCATCCATGGAACTCCTTTATTCGTTGGAGCAAGATCCAAAATTAAAGCAAAAGATGCAGCAGCTTATGGCAATGGTGGCAGCACAGTGCGAAGACCGGGCGCGATCGGCGGATAAGCAGGCTGCAAAGCTAGACCTGACCATGCTTTGCACCGATTGGCGCACTGGCGACGGACTTTTAGCAAAAGGAAGCTACCGCAAAGTCTGGTACTGCATCCGCGAAAGCGGAGAGGCGGCATTAACACAGATGATGGCCGAAGATATCGCATTCCCGGAAGAGCAGCAGCAACTTCTCAAGCGCGCCATCACCCGGGTGGACTATAATCGCGTATCAAGCTGTGGCATTTTCTACCTTCAGGCGGCTTACTGGAAAGCTCGCCGGCGAACTGATGCTGCTCAATGATTTTTTATCGCACCAGCGAGAGGTCAGCCTGTAAATCTATAATTCGGGAAATTGATATGAGGATTGCAGCATGGCTTATATCGGAGGGGATCGAATCTTCACCGATCGCGGAGGTTATGAACAATCTTATACCTTCACCGGTCCTCGCGAAAAGTTGTTCCTGTCAAAAATCTGCAAGCTGTTAAATGCAAAATGAAGCGTTAGCCTCGGCTGAATATTTCACCAAGGCATGTTCCTGTCCGCATGAAAACTTACCCCATCGCTAAAATCAAAACTCTCGAACAAGCTTATGCCTTTGTTCTGAAAGTGCCTTCCGGGGGCCTACCCCCTCGCACGCTCGATACTAAGAAATTACCATTAATCAAGATTTGTTGACTGACCTCACAGGAAGGCCTCACAGGAAGGCATATCCGACCTCACTTCCACTCAGGCAGTTCATCAGTAACAGGAATCTCGCCTCTCAATAATCTCCCGCCAGAGCCGGTTAATTTTAAATAAAAATCACTCGGCAGACCTTCCATATCTGAAAATTTAAAACCCGTTCCCGTTGGCGGGTTATTGCTGCATTTAAAAATAGCCGTGCCCTCATCCACTTCGTCGAACATCCCTACATAAACCATATCACAGCCAACTCTCTTGGCGGCGACAAATTGAGACCATAAAAACTGCCCTTTTAACCTTGGTATAGCATTCAGCTGTTCACCTTCGCCTTTCAAATGGCTCCAACTGAACCCAGGGAAAACGACTGGAAGAAAATCGACTTTTTGTTTTTGGCACCACTCAAGATCAGGCCGCCAAACCCTCTTCGCATGATTCCTCGCCTCTTCCGGCGTCCGATATCGACCGACCGTCCACGGACTCACTACGTCTGCCAGTTGAATGACTTTCAGCAACTCTGGATCATCAACAGCGTCTCGCTTCCCCGTCCTCCACCACGACGGAACACCCAGCAAAACAGAGCAGCCATTATCCTTAAAAAATGTGATCAAGGCATGGCAATCTGCTAAAGAGTATTTGCGTCCATCATTAAAACCTACTCCCCATATTCCCACCAAAGGCCGCCCTTTGTGTTTCAGATAGTTATGGTCTTCAGTTAGATTTTTCTCTCTTCGCAAACGCAACCAATCGTCAGCCACATTCATCACCTCGCCTTTTTTCAAACCACTGAGATCATACATCACCGCGTACACTCGATCGGATAATTTTGCACCCTCCCGGACATTTTCCAATACAACATCCTTATTATCCCGCAATCGCCCCGCTTTCAAACCATTGGCAAAGCGCTGAAAAAATACACCGTCAATTTCATAATCCCGCATCCATTCAAAATGCCTCACCACCGTCGCCCGCTTGAAAGAACTAAATAGCTCACCCTCCGTTCCATCAGCCTGTTTGAGCCCTGTGGCAAAACGCTCCCCCTCTCCATACTCCGACATATCCGGCCATAAATCGAAAGTCAGCTCTGCTGACTTGAACTCTTCAGCTACTCCTACCGTCCAGTGTTTCCACCCCATTTGCGCCCCATCATTGCTGCAATTAAACCAACCTTGGTAACCACACATCACCTTGCCCGTTAGCGTGCTAGGATCTACCTCACCGGCCAAAACTGCGTGTGACTTAAAAAAGCTCAACAAACAAAGGCTCGACAAAATCAGATGCCTTATTATTTCCCGCGTCGGTCGCCTTCTACCATTTTCACTCAAAGCCATCTCCATTCCACACCCTTGCAAATCTTCGTAAAAAGAGCAATAATTTTCAGCTTGTTTGAACCACTCCTAATGACATAATAACACCCGCATGAAAGCCTCTGCCGTCGCCAAAATCAAAACTCTCGAACAAGCTTATGACTTTGTTTTGAAAGTGAAAACCTGCCTCATCTTTGGCTCTGATAGCTCACCCCTGCCGAGCCTCTGGGACAACGTCGACCTGCCAGGCCGTCAACCCGGCCAAAAAGGCTGGGGCAAAAAAGTGGAAGCCATCTGGGTCTGGAAAAACGAGCTGCCCGCTTTTTTTCCAGACGAAATTTTCTACGGCAAACTGCCTGGCGGGCTTGCCGTGCTGATGTGCCTGGATCATCTGCAAAACGAACACTACCCCGCACATCACCGCCCTGTATCAAGCTGCAAACCGCTCGCCCGCGAGCTGTTTTCCTTGATCAAGTCCGAGCCGCACACCAGCGCCGAACTGTGCCGTGCGATCTCACCCGAAGGGGACATCAGTAAGTCCCGTATCAATACCGCCGTCGTCGAGCTGCAAACCACGCTCAACATCGTGCGCTGCAACGCCCCCGAAATCAAAAGAGATACCTGGTTGCCCTTTGGTGATCAGTATCTGATCCCAGAGGAGGAAGACGAATGAACCGCAGAGTTTGGTTTTCACTAAGGCAACGCCAAGTTAGCAATAGCGAGCCTGAAACGTTTTAGGAATACCTTAAAATCTTCCTGATCAAGCTCCTTGATAAACAAAACATTGGGGTCGTCAAGACTCAAGGAGTTGAGTAACATCGAAACGACAGCCGGATCCCAGCCCCCGTCTTTCTCACGGGCGTCCGGAATAGCAGCTATGAGATCATGTCCCGCTTGTTCCAGAAAATAAAGATCCACGACATCCTTCATTTCAGATCGACTAAGAATTGTTGTCAACTTATTGGCAATCATTTCACGTAAAGTATCAACTCGAACCCCTCCGATCAAAACTTTTACCTGGTCGAGTTGTGGAGAACGGTCCATCACCACATCAACCACCTCACTTCCACCATCGCGGCTCAAGCGGAAGCGATGGAAATCAAGGGTAGTGCGGATCGCCTCACTCTGCGCATCAATTTGACTGGCGATTTTACGAATAAGATTTTGAACTTCTTTCGGAGCGACCTCCTCACAGGTAAAGAGGTCGAGATCGTATGATCGACGGTGCTCAAGATAAAATATCCCCAAGGCACTCCCGCCAGTAAGGAAATACCGCGACTCTTGTTCAAACCATGCACGAAGGATATCCCGCTTGAGCGGAGTACATGCTTTAGATTTTTCCCAGTTCATGAGCAACGCACAGAATGTATTCCCAAAGCGGGCGACGGCGCCCAAGCAAGGGGCTAATCCGAGGGAACTGATGTTTTATTTGAGCAAGAGAAAGGAACTCCCAAACCTGCTCTACCCGCGCCTCGCGCATTAGCCAGGCTGCTGTATTAGGCCAGTCTGGAGAAGTCTCGTCCGCGAGTTTTTTATGCAAGGACGCCTTCGACTCATGGCGGTCCCAGGCAAAGTCTAGATTGTTAGTTGGCAGTGAATCCTGCAATTGCATATTAAATTCAATATACCTTTCCGGAGCAATGTTTCCACCTAAACCCCTGATAAATGTCCCAGTAGGTGCGAGGGAGCCTATCCTGTAGTTCCCCATACGGGCTTTATCAATACCGGTTCATCGTGTTTATTGCATTTGAATTCGACCCAAAAACATCGCAATTTTGCAAGTTCACAAACCAAGTGTAATAATCAAACAACGAATGAACCGCACCGATCGACTGCTTGCCATGGTGATGCTGCTGCAATCACGCCGCGTGATCACTGCTGCCCAGTTAGCCGAGCATTTTGGGATCACCGAACGCACCGTCTATCGCGATCTTGTTGCCTTAGCGGAAACCGGTGTGCCGGTTGTTGGCGAGGCGGGTGTGGGTTACAGCCTGTCAAAGCGCAGCTACCATCTGCCTCCGGTGATGTTTTCTCCACATGAGGCTCTGGCGCTGGTGACCGGTGGCCTGCTGAGCGAGAGCATGACCGATGCCTCCATGTGCGAGGCCACACGCTCCGCAGTGGGCAAGGTCGTCGCCGTGCTGCCCTCGGATCTTCAGGATCGCATCGAACGACTAGGCAAAACCATGCAGGTGCAGACCCGCAGCTCCAATAAAAATACCGTGCCGCTCGGTGAAATCCAGATGGCTCTTGCCCAAAAACAGGTGCTGCACCTGCACTATCATGGCGCGGCACGCGATCAAACAACCCAACGCACCGTCGAACCGCTCGGCTTGGTATTTTATCTGGATCACTGGCACCTCTTTGCCTGGTGCCGCCTGCGCGAGGGCGTCCGCGACTTCCGGGTTGATCGCATTAAGCAATGCCGAGCCCTGCCCGAAACGGCCGCTGCACGCCCTTTTGATATCGGCGAATATTTCGAGCGCTGCATGGCTCCCGACCCCGACCGGGTCGCGGTGATCGAACTGCCCGTCTATCTGCTCGAAACCACACGCCGTTTCTGGGGTCCCATGTTAATGGACGAGCAAACCACTGCTGACAAAAAGGTCCAGGTTCGGCTCAACTACGGCAGCGAAGATATGCGATACATCGCCGCCTGGCTACTGGGCTTGGCCGATCAAGTCCGCA
>JAJRVS010000338.1 GCA_024277195.1 Verrucomicrobiota bacterium
ACGCAGATAAACTCGCGGCTCACACAAAACCAAACGAAAGCCGGTGTGGCGGAATTGGTAGACGCGCAGGATTCAAAATCCTGTTCCCTTTGGGAGTGAGGGTTCGATTCCCTCCGCCGGTACTTTGGTTATCCCTGTCAGATCACTCGATCTGTTCAAGAAGATAAATATAAAAATTTGTTTTACTCAGTAATCACCCTTCCCTCGGAGCAGGATTGCCTCTGACGAGCTTCTCTGCATTGCTGTTCCAATGCTTCCATTTCAAGACAATAATCCGCGCCGCACAAATCAACACTTGCTCAAGCTCTTTTTTGAATTATAGTGTTTATGTGCTGGGCTTTGTTCGCGCAGTCATTTCTTTGCGAACACCCGGCTTTATTATTAATTACTGCAGGCCTTTCAATGTTCTTTAGTGTTTATCATTTCATGGCAGAGTCCCATCCAAGGATGGCGATTCGTGCTCGTGGCACTCAAGAGACATCGACCTGCAGTACATCGACTCATCGGAGTTTATGGGCAGTTCTGACAAGCTTTTTCACAAAATGGCTGGTCACTTTTTTCAGTAACTGCCAATCGAGCTTGTTTTTGGGACAAAGTGGAAACGCCAACTTTCTTGAATTGGCTACCGCCCCCTCATTAGCAACCGCGAATAACTCCGAATTCATTACAAATAACCGGATCCCAGGTGGATCCCTCAAAAATTCGAATCAAAATGGAAAATTCATCATCAGGCGATCGTCAGGATCGCTCAGGTCACAATCGTCAAGGTCAACGCGGCGGACGCCGTCGTCAGAACAACCGTGGAAACAGCCGCAATAGCGGTGGCAGTGGAGGTAATTCCAATCGCCGCCCTCGTAGTGGAGACAATAACGGAGGCAAACGGGAATACCGCCCATCCAATCGTGGCCGCCAAGTAGTCAAAAAGCAGACTTTCCTGCAAAAAATCTTGTCCTTTCTGGGATTAGGAGGTGACACCAAAAGCCCCGCTCCCACTAATGATCGCAACCGCTCTAGCGACCCATCTTCTAAAAGCCGTGACAGCAAACGCCCGGCGGAAAAGGTCGAGGTGACATCCGAACGCCTCTACGTCGGCAATCTTGACTACAAGACCACCGGTTCTGATTTGGAAAAACACTTTTCCCAAATCGGCACTGTTAAATCTGCGGAAATCGTCATCAATCGCCGCACCCAGCAATCCAAGGGTTTTGCTTTTGTTGAAATGAGCAGCATCGAAGAAGCTCGCAAAGCGGTCAGCACCTACCACAACGAAGACTTCATGGGTCGTCGCATGTTGGTCAACGGAGCCAAAAGCCAGGGAGCAGGTGGTGAAGGCGGAGAACGCCGTGACAACAACCGTCGTCGTGAAGAACGTGACGGCTCAAGTAATGATCGCCCCCGCCGCAACGAGCGTGGAGGTGAACGCGGAAGCGAACGCAATAACCGTGGCGGCCGCTCCGAACGTCGGGAAGAACCCCGTCGCACCCCTAAGGTGGAAACACCCGTGATCATCACTTCCAGTCGCCTCAAACTCGACAACCTCGACTACGAAGTGGGCGAAGAAGAACTGGAAGAATTGTTCAAGGGCATCGGCGTGGTGGTCAGCACCGAAGTGATTTCCAATCCCGACACCCATCAATCCAAAGGTTACGGCTTTGTTGAAATGAGCCACATCGACGAAGCCCAACGCGCCGTCGAAATCTTGAACAACAAAGACTTCATGGGTCGCAAACTGAACATCAGCGGGGCAGAAAACAAAACTCCTGAAGCCTCTGATTCCTCTGAAGCTTCCGAAACCACTGAAGTGGCAGAAACGGCGACCAGTTCGGAAGCTTCTAGTGAAACGGCTGAAAACAATCAGGAAAAGGCTGCACCCGCAGTCGAGAGCTGAACCCGAGGGAATGGCACGTGAAACGAGCCCTTCCACTTGAACGTCTGTTTTTCCTAGCCGGTCCCACCGGCTGTGGAAAAACAACGCTCGCTCTCAAACTGGCACAACGATGCCGAGGGGAAATTGTCAACGCCGACGCTTTCCAAATCTATCGTGACATGGACACCTTGGTGGCCATGCCCTCCACTGAGGAGAGAGCACAAGTCCCCCACCATCTTTTTGGCATCATCCCGCCGCAAGAAGACTTCGATGTTGCTCATTACGCTGATCGGGTTCAATCCGTAGTCACCGACATCCTCGCCAGGGGGCGCCTGCCCATCATCACCGGTGGCAGTGGTTTGTATATCAAAGCCCTCACCCACGGCCTGTCACCCACCCCGCCTGCCGATGCTTCCCTGCGGGAGAAATGCGACGCACTGCCCCTCGATGATCTGATCCAGTGGTTGCAACTCATCGACCCCGAAGCCGCCGCCACCATCAATCTGAAAAACCGTCGTTACATCACCCGGGCGATCGAAATCACCCTGCTTTCCGGACGCCCTTCCTCCGCTTTGAAAAAAGACTGGCAGCAAAATCCCACCCCCACCTTCCATGGCGTCGTTTTAACCCGTGAACGCGAGCAACTCTACCAACGCATCAACCAACGCACCCTGCAGATGTTCGAACAAGGAGTGGTCGAACAAGTAGAACAACTCGGCCCCTGCTCCAGCACCGCAGAAAAAGCCATCGGCCTACGCGAGATCCGCCTCTTACTCGATGGCCAAGCCACCCGCGAAGAGACCATCAACCAGATCCAACAAAACACCCGCCGCTTTGCCAAACGCCAAAGCACCTGGTTCCGCCGCGAAAAAGGCTTTCAAACCATTTGCGCCGAGCCAAACGAAAGCACAGACTCACTTGTCGATAAAATCCTGACCACCTTCCTTCATCTCACTCATCACCATGCCTAACATCCAAACAGGAGATCCCACCCGCATCACTCTCGAACTCGCCTCACGCTCCAGTGAAGTCGTCATCGGCGAGAACATCCTCAGTCAACTCCCCCAATGGCTGAACGATCAATCCCGCATCGGCAAACGCGGCATTCTGGTCACCGACAGCAATGTTGATCCACTCTACGGAGATCAAGTGATCGCTTCGCTTGACCGACAAGGATACAGCATAACCCGTGTAGTCATCCCCGCTGGCGAAGCCTCAAAAATATGCAGCAGATCACCGACATCTGCCGCCGGATGTTACAAGCCGAACTCGACCGACACAGTTTCCTCATCGCCCTCGGCGGCGGAGTGGTTGGTGATGCCGCAGGATTCGCTGCTGCCATTTTCCAACGCGGCATCCCGGTGGTCCAGATCCCCACCACCGTGGTCGCGCAAGTGGACAGCTCGGTCGGCGGCAAAACAGGCGTCAACACCCCGGAAGGCAAAAACCTGATCGGAGCGTTCCACCAACCCGACCTGGTTTTCGCCGACGTATCCACTCTGGGCACACTGCCTGAGCGCGAATACAACGAAGGTTTTGCCGAGATCATCAAACACGCCGCCATCCGCGATGCCAGCCTGCTCGATCTGGTCGAAAAAATCGGCCGCGAGAAAACCCAACTCACCGAGCTCATCACCCGCAATGTCGCCATCAAAGCGGCCATCGTCGAAGAAGACGAACGTGAAACCACTGGTACCCGTGCGCTGTTGAACTTCGGCCACACCATCGGTCACGGCATCGAAGCCGCCGCCGGTTATGGCAAAATGCTACACGGCGAAGCCATCAGCCTCGGCCTGGTCGCCGCCATTCGCCTATCCCAAAAATACAGCAGCCTCAGCAATACCGAAGCCCAGCGGCTCATCGCCGCCCTCGAACTGCTCCGCCTACCCACCCAACTCGACCCCGGCATCGACCGCAAAACCGTCCTGCAAACCCTGCGCCTGGATAAAAAATTTGTAGACGGCCAAATCCGTTTTGTGTTACTTAAGTCATTAGGTAACGCTTTTGTCAGCAAAGAAGTAAGCTTCACCGACATCGAAACCGCCCTCAACGACCTCTATCCATAAAAACAATCTGCCCCACCTCCTGAATACTTCCCCATGACCGCCACCGACGCCTACCTAGCCCTCACGCTACTACCAGGCATCGGCCCCATCCGTGTTCAGCGTTTGCTCAAACGCTTCAAACAGCCCCAGGACATCCTCACCGCCTCTGCGCGTGACCTCACCAGCGTTAGCGGTTTTGGCAGCGAAATGGCTAATCTCATCACCCACTGGCAGGATCACATCGATCTCGCCGAGGAACACCGCCGCATCGCCGACCACGGCATCGATCTCATCACCCTCGATTCCGAAGACTACCCTCCCAGCCTACGGGAGATCCACGACCCGCCCTTCCTGCTATTTGTCAAAGGCAAGCTGCTCGAAACCGACCGCCATGCCGTCGCCGTGGTCGGCGCGCGACGCTGCACCCACTACGGCACCGAAGCCGCCCGCAAGATCAGTTTCCAACTCGCCTACTCCGGACTCACCATCATCTCCGGCCTCGCCCGCGGCATCGATACCGCCGCCCACGAAGCCGCTCTCGCCGCCAAAGGTCGCACCATCGCCGTGCTCGGCAGTGGCATTGGCAATATCTACCCGCCCGAAAACGCAGCCCTGGCAGAGAAAATCGCCCAATCCGGCGCGGTGATCTCCGAGTTCCCCGTGCTCTATGTGCCCGACAAACAATCCTTCCCCCTACGCAACCGCATCGTCAGCGGCATGAGTTTTGGCATCCTCGTCGCCGAAGCTCCCGCCCGTAGCGGATCGCTGATCACCGCTAATCAAGCACTCGACCAGGGACGCAATGTTTACGCCGTGCCCGGCCCCATCGATCGCCCGACCTCCGTCGGCTGCAACCGGTTGATTCAACAGGGAGCGACACTGGTGACGGACGCCAACGACATCCTCGAAGAGCGTGAAATGCTCTTCCCCGTAGAAAATAATGCCAGTAATGCAAGCACCTGCTCCCTTTTTCCAGACGAAACAGAATCCCATTCTCTGACCGCGAAACTTGACGACACGGAAAAAACAGTTTACGAGGCACTCGAATCATCTGAAACCCAGATCGACATTATCACCCAAAGAACAAAATTGCCAAGTGCCACCGTCTCCGCTACCCTGCTGCGCCTTGAAATGAAAAGGCTCGTCAAACAACTGCCAGGCAAACAATTCGTCAAGCTGATCTAAATCTTATGTCCAAATCGCTCATCATCGCCGAAAAACCCAGTGTCGCTACCGATCTGGCCCGAGTTCTTGGCGGCTCTCCTGGCATTGAGAAATTCAAAAAGGAAAAAGACTTTTTCGAGAACGATCGATACATCATCTCGTCTGCCGTCGGTCACCTGGTAGAACAAAAACTGCCACTCGGCCCCAATGGCAAAGCACTGCCATGGAAATTCGACTGCCTGCCTGTGATGCCCGACGAGTTCGATCTGCAACCGATCGACGGCAACAAAGCCCGTTACAATCTGTTGAAGCGTCTAATGAAACGCAAGGACGTGGATGAAATCATCAACGCCTGTGATGCCGGGCGTGAAGGTGAGCTGATCTTTTTTTACATCATCAAGCTATCCGGTATCACCAAACCGACCAAACGGCTGTGGTTTCAATCGATGACCAATCAGGCCATCCTCGACGCTTTTGGCAATTTGCGCACTGCCGAGCAAATGCAGCCACTGGCCGACGCCGCCGTGTGCCGCTCTGAGAGTGACTGGCTGGTCGGTATCAACTCCACCCGCGCGATGACCGCGTTCAACTCCAAATACGGTGGTTTCAACAAAACCCCCGTTGGTCGGGTGCAGACCCCCACCCTCGCCCTGTTGTCCGAACGCGAACAGCAAATCGCTGAATTCACTTCGCGTCCCTATTTTGAAATACATGGAGATTTCTCCGTCGCCGCCGGCAACTACCCCGGACGTTGGTTCAATGAAACCTTCAAGAAAGATGAAAATGACGCCCACCAACGTGCTGAACGCATCTGGGACAAAGAACAAGCACAAACCATCGTCTCTCGCTGCAGCGGCCAGACCGCCATCGTCAGTGAGAAAAAAAGACCCACCAAACAAGCCCCGCCGCTGCTCTACGATCTGACCAGTTTACAACGCGAAGCCAACGGACGTTTTGGTTTCAGTGCAAAGCGCACCCTGCAGATTGCCCAAGCCCTCTACGAGCGCCACAAAGCCCTCACCTATCCGCGAACTGACGCCCGCTTTCTGCCCGACGATTACATCCCGACCACCATCGGCACACTGAAAAAAATTGCCGATGCCAAAAATTCTGCTTTCACCGACCTGCCCGGATTTGCCGATCATGTGGTCAACCAGCAATGGGTCAAACCCAGCAAGCGTATATTTAATGGCGCCAAGGTCAGCGATCACTTTGCCATCATTCCGACCGGCCAGGTGCCCAAGAATCTCAATGAATTTGAGCAAAAACTTTTCGACATGGTATCGCGTCGATTTGTCTCAGTATTCTACCCCACCGCAGAATTTCAAATCACCACCCGTATTTCACGCATCGGTGAAGACGCCTTTAAATCCGACGGCAAGGTTCTGACCGTGCCCGGTTGGCTCGAAGTTTACGGCAAAAACGCCGCCGCATCTGACAGCGAAGGCAAAGGCGGCGACAAGAACATCGTCCCTGTCGCCGACGGCGAAAGCGCCAAAGCGGAAGAAATCACTCTCAAGGAAAAAGAGACCAAACCTCCGGCACGTTACAACGAAGCCACCCTGCTCTCCGCCATGGAGACCGCTGGCAAACGCGTCGAAGACGAAGAACTGCGTGACGCCATGAGCGAACGCGGCCTCGGCACTCCCGCCACCCGCGCCTCCATCATCGAGGGGCTCATCATGGACAAATATATCTCCCGTGAAGGACGCGAGATCTTTGTCAGCAATCGTGGGGTGCGCGTCATCGATCAATTGCGCGAGATGAAAATTGACATCCTCGCCTCTCCCGAGATGACTGGTGAATGGGAGCACAAGCTCAAACTGATGGAACAGGGCGAACTGACCCGCCCGGTATTCATGGAGAAAATTCGTAGTTTGACCAGCAACGTCGTATCCACAGCCAAAGCTTACGCCGAAGAAGAACTCAACCGCGAATACCCCACCTTCCCCGTACCGTGCCCCGTCTGCGGAGCCGCCGAACTGGGACAGGACGCCGGACGTTACAAGTGCATCGAACCCGAGTGCAATTTCAACCTTTCCAAAGTGGTCGCCAGCCGTGGCTTGAGCGAAGACGAAGCCAAACAACTGCTCACCACCAAACACGTCGGACCACTAACCGGGTTCCTCAGTCGATTCAAAAAACCTTTTGATGCCGCCATCGTATTAAACGAAGACAAAAAGAACGGCCTCAAAGCTGGTTTTGTTTTTGAAAAATCCGAAGCCGAAGAAGCCGAAGAAGTCTCGATCAAAGAAGCGATGGAAAAAGGCGACTCCCTGTGCCTTTGCCCCGTTTGTGAAAAAGGCAACATCTACGAAACCCCGACCTCCTATGTCTGTAGCGAGCGAGTGCTCGGCGACGGCTGTAAAGGCCGCTTAAGCAAAGAAATGTGTAAAGTGGTGCTCACCAGAGAACAGGCACTCAAGTTTTTCACCGAAGGCGAAACCGACCTGATCGAGACCTTCATCTCCAAAAAAGGCCGCCCCTTCTCCGCCAAGCTCGGCTGCAACGCCAAAGGCCGCCGCATCCTCAGCTGGCAGTTTCCACCTAGAAAAAAGAAGGTGCCCGCCAAAAAAGTGACCGCTAAAAAAGCTACTTCCCAAAAGAAAGCCGTGAAGAAAAAAGCAGCAAAGAAAAAAGCTTCGTAGATGCTCGGCAAGGGCTAGCAATACGCTAACTAGAAGAACTCAGATCACTCAATACCGTGTGGGGATTGAATGCCTCGCCCAGAAGTTCTTCAAACTCGACTTGCTGCCGCGGAAAAGATTCATCTCCAGCTTCTTGCCCACCCCCTTCACCCCACGCGGGTGTTTGGCCTTTTCAAAAGTTCCCGCATAGTCTCCGTAACCCGCATTGGTGGTATCTCCCGAATACTGCCACACCGTCCAATTGCGAAAAATGTTGGTCGGATTAGGTTTGCCTTTGTAAGCCGAAGTCCACAACGGACAACGTCGGATCACCCGCTCGTCGTCAGCGCTGTGACGATCTGAGTGCGCCCGTTTATTGAACCAATTCGGGTTCACATAAATCACTGGATACACTCCGGTCTTGGAATGGAAACGACGGATCAACTCTGCCAGTTGGGCGACAGACATATGATTGCCCCTCCCCACCACATTGTGCTCAAAATCAAAAACCATCAACGTCCGATAAGGGCCTGCCGGATCGTAAGCGATTTGTCTCATCGCAAAATCGAGCTGCCTCTGCACATCTCCCCCGGTGCAAAAATGATACGCTCCCCAGGATATGTCCGGTCGTCGCCGTGCCTGCGCCACCCGCTGACGGTATTTTTTATCAGCTTCCAATCCCCTCGATGCCCGGTGAATCACAGCAGGGGCTTTGTCGGCAGGAAAGGTGGCAATCGACGGGATGTCGTCCCAATGCGAAAAATTCGGGAAAGTCGTGGTATTGGACAAAGAACCAGAAACGCTCGATGTCGATGAACAAGCCACAAAACCTAAGCCCATCCCCACCAACAGACCCAAAGTCAAACTCCTCATATTATTTATCATTTTTAAGATCCCCTCCTAATTGCAAATACATCAACAAATCCAACACCTCGGTTTTATCCAAACCATTAACCAATCCGGCAGGCATCAGCGAGATGTTCGGACCGGCTGGGTTGCGATATTTATCCCCGATCACCCGTGAGGGGTGAATGATCGACTGCAACAAATCCCTCACCGAAAAACGATTACCCACGCCGGTCAAATCCGGTCCCAAGACCGATGAAGCCGTTGCTTGCAGCGAAGCCATACGATGGCACATCGCGCACTGCGCTTTCAAATAAGCCTGCTTGCCTCGTTCAAAAGATCGATTCTCCAATGGCCCGGCCAGGTCCTTGGAAAAATCGTCCATCGCCCAAGCTTGGACAAATTTAGCGGGCTCAGCGTTTACCAGGGGAAGAGGCAGCTCAGGCACCGCTTTTTTTATTTCTTCCGCCAGCACTTTGAGCTCATTTTGATTCATGGTCACTACGATCTCTTTGCGTAGCGAATCCGCCGCCCGAACCGACCACCGACCTCCCGGGATTTTTTCGAACTTTCGCAGGCCGCTTAAATAACGACGGCGTTTTTCCAAATCCCAACCCGGTTTCACATAACGCGCATAAAGCAAATACTGGGACAAATCGTGTGAGTCTTGCGCCGCATCCAACAAGGCCAACGTTTTATCCAAAACCTGCGGTGCTTGCAGATAAACCAACAGTTCACACAACTCATGGTTCACCGAAGTATGAGCATGAGGAAACAATGGATCAAGTTTTGTGATACAGCTCAAGCGCTCTTGATCTCCAGGTTTCCCCATCCGCGTAAATGCCAACTCATACACGCGTAGAACTCTCAAC
Organism: Verrucomicrobiota bacterium; assembly: GCA_024277195.1. GTDB lineage: Bacteria > Verrucomicrobiota > Verrucomicrobiia > Verrucomicrobiales > DEV007 > JAADHD01. Next base: position 9,422 of record JAJRVS010000338.1, read on the forward strand.
AACTGCCCCTCCTCCATCTCACCTAAACTCAAAGAATTAAGCTGAGCGATGATTTTCTCACGCTGCGAGGAATCACCCACGCGGGCAAGAGCGAGCAATCCGGTTAACGCTCCCGACTCCACTACCTGTTCCTGCCAATCCTCCACCGCTTGATTCTCCAAGACCACTCGTGCGGCAAAACGAATCCAACGATCCTCATGATCGATGTTCACCAAAGCTAGCTCAAGAGGACGTTTTCCTACAAATTTTTGCAGCTCTTCGAGTTCATGCCGTAATTTACGTAATTTAACCGATTTCCCCCTCTCTATTTTTTCCTGCTCTAGTGCTTTTACATCTACCACACTATTTTCTACCACTCCCTCTTTACCATCCCCCACATAGGACACACGATACAAAGCCGACTGGGTTTTCCTCCCGCCGGTGACAAAGTACATCGCCCCATCCGGGCCGAACTCAAAATCTGTCACATTCAAGGGGCGGCCAAGAATAAACGTCTCTTCTTCCCCTACATAACTTGCCCCCTGCTCCGTCATATGGATTGCCAAAATCCGACCGTATGACCATTCCCCAACATAAAAAGCATCGCGGTACTTGCCGGGAAAATTACTGCGATGACCAAAAGCCACTCCCGTCGGGGACCCCAGGCCCACATCATGAACCGCGGGTAAACTGTCCTCATAATAGGCCGGCCACTTACCTGTTGCTCGTCGCCAGCCGTATTCCCCTCCCGGCACGATATGTAAAACCCTTGTGGGTTTATACCAAGCCGTGCCAGTCTCCCATTCCATATCCGCCTCATACACAAATGCCTCACCATCCTGATTGAAATCAATATCCAATTGATTACGCATTCCAGCCGCAACCAGTTCAAAAAAACTGCCGTCCTTGTCCGTGCGCAGAATATGCCCGGTAGGAACCCTTCCCTCCCGCCGATGCCAATCCTTGTCCCACGGGTTGGGGATCAATTGATCTTCCGCCTGATTTCGATACGGGGATTCCAGCTTCATCTGGTCTGGCAATTCCACGCTATTCCCATGCACCAAATAAATCAGGCCATCCGGCCCCAGGCGCAAATGATTGCGCCCATGCCCTACCCCGCCTCCGGTTTTCAATAATAGCTTCACTTCATCCAAGTGATCATCCCCCGTTGTATCACGCAGGCGATAAAAGCCCTTCGAATCATTGGCATTGGCATACAGCGCATCGTAAGCCCACAACAGCCCCCGGCATTCTTCCAACTCTTGATTGATCACTTCAACTTCATCCACCTTATGTTTGCCCAAGGTCATCCGCAGCAGCCCTTTGTCCTCCATCGCCACGATCAGCCGCCCCTTGCCATCAAAAGTCATCCCCACCCAGGAATCTTCCTCTTCCGTCGCTGCGTGCAACAGCTCCACCTTGAAACCTTGTGGAGCAAAAATCGTCGCAGCACTTGTCAACGACCCCTCCTGATCCCGACCGGCCATTTTCCAACTTTCGTAGGCTTCCAGTTGAGGCACCGGCGTCTTTGACTTCTTCACGCTGCCTGAACCCTCCCCCCTGAGTTCGTGTTCAGATAAGCAAGCGCAGACTAATCCCAGTAAAATTGTAATCGGGGTTTTCCAATTCATCAGGCAAGCTAAAGGCAGGCCCGCCCGCGGCAACTTATACTTTACTCATCACCCGCCTCTCCCTAACAACAATGGCCCGGGCATAAACCCGAGCCATTGCTTTCAAATCTGTGATTTGTGAGCTTACTTATTTCTTAACACCACCACAGGTCAGCATTGCTGATCCCATGTAAGGGTTGGCAACTTCCTTGCTGGTCTGCAACCAGTCCCCTGCGCCACCTTTCACCATCGAGCAATGCATCACATAAAAACCTTTGTGACCTTCGGAAATCTTGATCGCATTTTTGCTCAAAGTTTGAAACTCTTTACGCGCTGCTTTGATATTTTTTGCTTTGGATAAAGCAGTGGCAGATTTGGCCAGCGAGCTGTCTCCATTATGCTCAGAAATCGAGGCCGCAGCTTTTTTTGCTGTCGCCAAATCGTCTTTGCTCAAAGCTGTCGAGACTTTTATATAAGCCTTCAGCATTTCTCCTGAATGCGCTTCAGTTCCTTCGTGTGAATGCCCTTTTTTCTCTGCTCGCAATGAAGAAACACTGACAAGCGAAACTAATAATAAAGCGATTAATGTTTTTTTCATTTTTCTAGTTTTAGTTGGATTTATTTTGAATTGGTTCGTTTTGCGCAAACTTTTCAGTTCTCTTTAGAACACTTAGATCACGCTTGCAGATTCATAAAACGCCGGACATCTCACCTTCCCTCATTATTTGTAATAATTTACTCGAATCACCGACTTTTAATGATCATGACTGCCATGATCATGCTTCTTGTCATTGACCTTTAGAGCCATTCCACATTTTGAGCACTTGCCGGGTTTATCACTGGAAATCTTGGGATGCATCGGGCAAACAAATTTTCCTCCCGCAGTGCCCCCACCTTCCGTTTCAGGAATTCGAAGCGACACCACATATCCATAAACCGCCATAATTTCCTCTTCACTTAAAGCGGCTTCCCAAGCGACCATTGGAGTCCCTTCTACGCCCTTTTTGATGATGTGAATGCGCCCTTGATCTGAATAGAACTTCGAATGCGCACTGTCGGTGAAATCGGCCGGCTTTTGCGGCAGCGCAGCAGCAGCCACACCATCGCCTTTTCCGCTCACTCCGTGACAGGTAAAGCATATTTTCAGATAAACAGCCTTACCTTGCACCAATTGCTCCGCACTAGCTGTCGGCACCGGCTTGTCATATTTATCTCCAAGTTCCTTTTGCAGCCATTCCTTCACATCATTCATGTGATCCATGTGCCCACCACCTGCATGGCTGTGCTCTCCGCCACCTCCATGCCCTTCCTCGGCACCGGCGTCACCATGATGCCCTCCTCCATGTTCAGAACTTGCATGCTCTTCCTGTTGTTTTTTGCCACAACTCGACAGCAACAGTGAAATCATGCCTAGGCATGCGGCTAATACGAGCGGAGTTTTTATAAATTTCATGTTTCTAAATTTTTACGATTAAAAGATACGTCCCAGTAACAAAACGACGATAACGCGATAATCCCTCATAAAAATGTGCAACCCTTTGTCAACTAGCGGCAATCCCATGATATCTGGTTAATTTTCCTCATTCTGATTATTCCCGCAAAAAATAGTCAAACTGGACAGATCAAGCGTATTCGTCTTAACTATACAGTAAAAATAGTAACGTGCCTCAGACGCGGCTTCCACAATCCTATGTCATCCAGTCTCTCAATAGACCTAAATAAGCTCGCCAAGTTCACCAATTTTGCGATTCCCCTCTTCACCGTGCTTTTTTTCGCTGCGGGCTATTACGTTAGCTTTTATTTTCACTACCTCACAGTCAGCTTCCTCTTCCTCAGTATAATCAATTTTTTCTACCTCCACGTTCAAACCCGCCACGCATTGTTGCGTAACTTTGGCATTCTCGGGCAAGCTCGCTACATACTTGAGAGCATCGGACCAGAGCTTCGCCAATACCTTTTTGCCAACGATACTGAAGAACGCCCATTTAATCGCGAAGAACGGACAGATGTTTACCGCAAAGCTAAAAATATCGAGTCCACTTTCTCTTTCGGCACACTGACAAATTTCGATGCCACCGAAATCAAATTCAGGCATTCACTATTCCCTCTGGCTAAAGATCAGCTTAGTCCCTACTCGCTGACTTTTGGCGCTGAACGAGGCCTGTCAAATACCTACACTATTCACAAACATATCCTGATCAGTGCCATGAGTTATGGCGCTCTAGGGAAGAATGCGGTTCAAGCTTTGGCTCGAGGAGCAAAAATGTCAGGTATCCCGATGAACACGGGCGAAGGAGGCTACCCTAAATATCATCTGATGGAAAACACCGACCTCATTTTTCAGTTAGGTACGGCTAAATTCGGTGTTCGCCATGAAGACTCTTCTCTCAACGACAGCAAACTCGCTGAAATCGCTCAACTCGATCAAGTTCGCATGATTGAGATCAAACTATCCCAAGGTGCCAAGCCCGGCAAAGGGGGCATGTTGCCCAAAGAAAA
>JAJRVS010000339.1 GCA_024277195.1 Verrucomicrobiota bacterium
GAACCGGAATCGTTCGAGGCTGCGGTTGAAGCATCCGAGGGTGATTTGGCAAGTGCTCAGGCGGCTTTACAAATTTCCACCACTGATCGGGCGATGAAGGAAAGAGCGGGGAAGACCAATGCGATTTCAAAATTGGATGTGGAAAAAGCACGGGCCAATGAAAAAGCGGCGGCAGCGGCAGTGAAGGTGGCGCAGGCGGCTTTGGCGAATGCGAAGATTGATCTGAGTTACACTAAAATCACAGCACCAGAACCGGGCCGGACTTCGCGTGCTTTGGTGGATATTGGTAACTTGGTGGGGTCGGGAGAGGCTACTTTGTTGACGACGATTATCAATGACAGCATCATTTATGCCTATTTTGAGGTGAATGAGCGCATTATTTTACCGTATTTGGGCAAGCGGGAAAAGGTCGCTGATGAAAAATCCAAAAAAGTGAAGAACCATGGCCGTGTTCGCCTGCGCCTGGGCAATGGTGAAGAATATTCACAAGATGGGGTCATTGATTTTGTGGATAATACAGTGGATGCCAATACAGGTACAATTCAACTGCGTGGCAAGTTTGATAATAGCGCCGCCGAACTCGTTTCGGGGCTTTTTGTCAGGGTGATGATCCCGCATGATGTTAAGGATGCCATTTTGGTGCCGCGTCATGCGATTCAACGGGATATGCAGGGAGATTTTGTGTTGGTGGTGAATGAGGAAAACATGGTGGAACGTAGAAATGTCACGGCCTCTGATGTGGTGGGTGAAACGAAAATTGTCGAAAAAGGTCTGGAAGCTAACGAGCGGGTGGTGGTGCAGGGCTTGCAACGGGCGAGGGAGGGGATTGAGGTGAATCCTAAGGAAGCAGCTGATTCTGATCAGAAAAAGGCAGCAGACGGGAAAGAAGATAAGAAACCGGATGAGGCGCAAAAAAAAGCTGAGCCAGAAAAGCCTCAGGCGCCTGGAGAAGAAGGAAAGTAAGATTCAAGTAAAGCTACCTACCCGATTTTTTCATGTTCAGTTTGTTTTTCATTCAACGCCCTATTTTTGCTTCGGTCATTTCGATCCTGATAGTGATCGTAGGCCTAGTCGCTCTGGTTTCGTTGCCGGTTGCCCGTTACCCGGATCTTGCGCCGCCGACGATCACGGTGAGTGGCTTATACCCTGGAGCCGATGCGCAGACAGTTTCTGATACGGTCGCCACGCCGATTGAGCAGGAGGTCAATGGTGTGGAAGGTATGATCTATATGTCGAGCGTGAATGCCAATGATGGCAGTATGACTTTGACGGTGACCTTTGCTCCTGGGACGGATTTGGATATTGCCAATGTGCTGGTGCAGAACCGGGTGTCCGTAGCGGAATCCAAATTGCCGGAAGAGGTCAAACGCCAGGGCGTGACGGTGAAGAAGCAGTCCACCGATGTGGTTTTATACATGGGAGTTTTTGCGCCAGGTGGAGAATACGATGACCAGTATCTTAGTAATTACGTTAATCTTCGTATTAAAGATGAGTTGGCTCGGGTAAAGGATGTGGGCGAGGTGAAGGTATACGGGGTGGGGGATTACAGCATGAGGATGTGGCTCGATCCGGATAGATTGAAGGCCTATTCCTTGATTCCGTCGGATGTGGTGCAGGCGATTCGGGAGCAGAATGTGCAGGTGGCTGCAGGGAAGGTAGGCGGAGCGCCTGCTCCAAAGGGCACAGCCTATGAGTATGTGATCAGCACCCGTGGTAGATTGGTCGAAGCAGAGGAGTTTGCCAACATTGTGGTCAAGACGAGTGGGGATGGTAGGGTCATTCGTTTTAAGGATATCGGTCGGGTCGAATTGGGCTCGGATTCTTATAATTTCCTGTCTTTCATGGATGGCCAGCCTTCGGCAACGATTGCAATTTACCAGATTCCCGGTTCCAACATGATCGCAGTGGACGACGGGGTGAAGGCGAAAATGGAGGAATTGGCCAAGGGGTTTCCCAAGGGCATGGAGTACCGGATTATCAATGATTCCACTGATATCATTCATGCTTCCATCGCCGAAGTGATGGAGACTCTGGCGATCACTCTGGTCTTGGTGATCTTGACGGTGTTTGTTTTCCTGCAGAACATCCGCGCCACGATTGTTCCTGCCTTGACGATACCAGTGGCATTAATTGGTACTTTTGCAGTATTGGCTGCCTTGGGCTTTTCGATCAATCAGCTGACTTTATTTGGCTTGGTGCTGGTGATCGGCATCGTGGTGGATGACGCCATCGTGGTGGTGGAGAATGCCACCCGTCATGTGGAAGCTGGATTGAGTCCCAAGGAGGCGACGAGCAAGGCCATGCTCGAGATATCAGGGCCGGTGATTGCTACCACCCTAGTGTTGTTAGCGGTTTTTGTGCCGACAATTTTCATGCCGGGAATCACAGGTATGTTGTTCAAGCAATTTGCAGTGACGATTTCGGTGGCAACGGTTTTCAGCTCTATCAATGCGCTGACCCTGAGCCCGGCCATGTGCGGACTGCTATTGAGGAAACAGAAAAACGAGCCGCGCGGTTTTTTCAAACTGTTTAACACTACTTTGGAGAAAACTACCAATGGTTACTTGAATATTACGCGCTTCGCCATTCGCAAGTCGCTGATTGGTATTTTGATTTTCGTGGGACTGACCTGGGCGGCCATTACGGGTATGGGCAGCTTGCCGACGGGATTTGTTCCTCAGGAAGATGAGGGTTATTGCTTGGTCAGTGTGATGTTGCCGGATGGAGCGTCGATTGAGCGAACCGAAGCCGTGCTGAAGGAAATGGACGAGATCATGAACAATGCGCCCGGAAAGAAGCATTTTCTGAGTGTTGCGGGCTATTCTCTGACGGATGGAGCGGCAAGCACCAATACGGCATTTTGTGTTTTTTCAATGACGCCTTGGGCTGAGAGGACGACCAAGGAGTTGAGTTATAGTGGTATTATGTCTCACCTGCAGAAAGAATTTAATAAGATTTCGGGTGCGGTAACCTACGTGATGCCGATGCCTTCCCTGCCCGGAATTGGATTATCTGGAGGATTTACTTTTATGCTGCAAGACCGCGGTGGTTCCGGGATGGAATTGTTACAGACTGTTGCAAGTGAAATCATCGAGGAGGGTAATGCCCAGTCGGGATTGAAGGGGCTGAATACGCCCTTCCGTGCGAACGTGCCACAGTTGTTTGTGGATATTGACCGCGAACAGGTCATGAAAACCGGCACGTCGGTGCAGGCGGTGTTCGATACCTTACAGATGTACCTAGGCTCAGCCTATGTGAACGATTTCACATTATTCGGACGGGTATTCAAAGTGTATGCTCAAGCGGATGGTGCGTATCGCTCGACGCCGGGCGATATTCAGCGACTTGAGTTGAGAGGCGCGGACGGCGGTATGATACCTTTAGGCTCTGTAGCCGAGGTGAAAGAAATTCTCGGCCCGCAAACGATCACCCGCTTTAATTTGTATCCTTCAGTGAAAATTCTCGGGGGTGAGGCACCGGGATTCAGCTCGGGCCAGGCTTTGGGAATCATGGAGGATATGGCGGCGAAAAAACTGCCTGCCAGCATGGGTTACAACTGGTCGGAATTGTCCTACCAGGAAAAGCAGGCGGGAGGTACCACGATGATCTTCGTTTTTGCGGTGGTACTGGTTTATCTGGTGCTTGCAGCTCAGTATGAAAGCTGGACACTGCCGGTATCAGTGGTGTTGTCGGTGCCGACAGCTTTGTTGGGGGCGGTGGCAGGCATGATGTTGCGGGGGATGAATAATGATGTGTATATGCAAATTGGCATTGTTTTGCTGATTGGCCTGGCGACCAAGAGCGCGATTTTGATCGTGGAATTTGCCAAAGTGGAACGGGAGGAGGGTAAGAGCATTTTTGATGCGGCGATGAACGCTACCCGGCTGCGTTTCCGGGCGGTGTTGATGACGGCTTTTTCCTTTATTCTCGGGGTGATTCCTTTGCTGATTGCTTCTGGAGCTGGCTCGGCAAGTCGTCAAGTTCTCGGAACCACGGTATTTTCCGGAATGCTGGTGGCTACGGCTTTGAGTTTCACAACGGTTCCATTGTTCTATTACTTGATGCAGACGCTGTCCGAAAAGATGGGTGGCAAGAAGGATGAAAAATCCTGAACCCACCGTATCTGACCGGTTGAAGCGTGGGTGACAAAAAAGCCGGGGAGTGCCATGGCTTTATTTATTTTAGTCCTGCATTCATTTTCCCACTTGCAGAGCGGGATAAAGTCGCTAGTCTAGCCAAGTGCTGCCGATTCTCAAATCGAGGATCGATCAAGCGGCCAGCTTAGCTCAGTTGGTAGAGCAGCTGATTTGTAATCAGCAGGTCAACGGTTCGAGCCCGTTAGCTGGCTCCATTTTTTTGGAGTGGGGGTTTGTGCTTTATTCAGAAACTCGAGGGTTCGGGTTTCTGACCAGTATTCGCCATTCGGCCGCGAAGTCATGAATCCCACGTGGCCGCCGTTTGCGGGTGCTTCAAAGTGAAAATAAGGATGATCGCTGGCTTCTTTTTCCGGATAACATTCGGAGGCAAGAAAAGGATCGTTGCGGGCGTTGACCAGTAGGGTGGGGATGTGGATATGCTTCAGCACGGGTTTGCTGCTGCAGCGCGTCCAATAGTCCACAGCTCGATTGAAACCATGAAGTGGAGCGGTGTATTGATCGTCAAATTCTGCAAAGGTGCGCATTTGATTCAGATCATGGGTATCGAGTTTGTCTGGGAACCGCTTGGCTTTGTCGCGCATTTTAGTTTTCAGGCTGCGCATAAAACGCCACATGTAAAAGCGGTTGGCCGGACGAGCCAGCTGATAGGCGCAAGATTCTAAGTCGCAGGGTGCGGAAAAGGCGACGGCTTTGTAGATGCGGGGATTGATTTGGTCACCGAGATCTCCCAAGTACTTCAAGGTGAGGTTGCCGCCAAGGCTGAATCCGATGAGAGCTATTTTTTGATAGCGTTGTGTTGTTGAAACGTGGTCGATGATGCTTTGCAGATCTTCGGTGGCACCGCTGTGATAAAAACGCAGCAGGCGGTTGGGCTCGCCACTGCAACCGCGGAAGTTCCACGCAACGCTGTCCCAGCCTTGGGCCGCGAGGGCTTTTGCCATACCTAGAATGTAGGGCTGGCTGGAGCTGCCTTCCAGCCCGTGGGAAAGAATGGCGACTTTGTGGGATTGGTCATCGCTATAATAATCGAGGTCGAGGAAATCCTGATCAGGGGTGTCAATGCGAATCCGTTGCACAGGCAGCGTAATGGGTCTGCGCAATACTGACGGTAGCACCGTGTCCATGTGGGCATGGCGGAAAAAGGTCGTAGGGGCGAAGGATGAGTTGCGAATCAGAGGCATGGCTACAGGCAAACCAACCCTTAGTTTTTATAAATGTGGATGTCATTGCGGCTATTCAGACCTTTGTCAAAGCCGGCTTCTACATTAAGTTTGAGAATTTTATCAATATAGGCGACAAATTTTTTCTGGCTGGAGGATTTATGGATTACTTTGCCGTTAGCGTTTTTGATTTGAAAAACAAAACCGTAGTATTTGACACCCCAATAGGCGGGAGGGCTGTCATCAAACTTGAAATGCAAGCGGGAGCCCTTCCAAGTAAAATTTTTACCGGGCTGGATATCAACTTTGAAGGAAGATTTTTGCATGATACCGTATTTTTTCGTATCGTAGCAGTCTTCTCCGATCACGGACAGGGAGGCTTTGCCACCATTTAAGATATAGTGAATTTCTTCGTTACTGATATTGATCGAAACCTGGAATGACCCTTTGCGGTCATCGTAGTAGTCTTTTCTATCAGAGCGATTGGATTTGCCAGGATTGATATCAACCTTGAGCTTGGGAATCATATTTTGCATCTTATCCTCCGCCCATTTTTTGATGTAGCTCTGGTCATCAAGGCTGAAGCGGTTTACGGGAACGGTGTACTGTTTAGCGCCACGCTTTAGTACCACACTGGTTCCCTGTACCGCAATCACACTGGCTTCCATTTTTTTGCCGTCGGTGGAGGTGAATTCACGTGAAAACAGTGATTGGGCGAATGTGAGTAGGCACAATAGTGCAAATGAAGTTGCCGTCACAGCTAAGGGAGAAAAGGGAGAATTCGTTTTCATGCCTAACTGTAGTATTTAAGGCGATCAGGCGCCATTGCAAAAAAGGTTATTTTTTATAATAACGCGGCTTGTGAGGTATAGCCATTTAGCTGAAGGCCGCTTAAGGGCGGGTGTATGTAGAGGGAAAGGCAGGAAGGGTAGTTTTTATTTGATAGCAGGGGGACGGAATTTGACCACAAAAATATCCTGTCCGCGTTTGCTGTCTGTGCGAGCATGCAGAGTGAATCGGCCAAAAGTGCCTTCTGTCTGGAATCCCCCGCCATTAATGATATTGCCACTAGGGTCGGCGGCGATATCTTCGTTGATTTCGTTATCGGCTCCGCCATTTTCGACGACCCATAGTAGTTTGCCTTGGTGATCATAAGATGAGGCAAATCCCTCGCGAGCCGCTCCGCTGATAGCGGGAAAGCCCTGGCCAAATTCTCCTTTTTCAGTAATAAAGCCGGTGACCAAAACGTTGCCTTTACTGTCGATGCCAATACCCAAAGCCAGATCCCAGCCAGGGCCACCGCAGCTGCGTATCCATTGGATATTTCCTTTGTCATCAAAATGTGCGACCAGCACATCTTTGTCACCGGCGGAGGTGATGGTATGATCACCCACTTGAATAGTGCCTTTGTAGGCGCCGCAAATGTAAAATCCTCCATTTATTTCGTCGGGCATGATGCCGGCAACGTGCCCTTCGATTTTACCGCCAAAGCGGGTGGCTTGAAGCAGGCTTCCATCTTTTCCAGATATTTTGGCTGCTAGCAGCGAGCCATCTTTTTCATCACCGAGAGACTTGCCGTCGTAGCTGGCGTTTTTGTATGCTTTACCGCAGATCC
>JAJRVS010000340.1 GCA_024277195.1 Verrucomicrobiota bacterium
AAACCCTTATTTCCCAACCTGCTCGGAGCGGCTCTGATCCCCGCTGCCGTGTTCTCCCTCGCTTGTGCCATGCTCGCGATTCTGATTGGCCGTAGCCTTGTCCAACCCCTCACCACCCTCGCTGACTGGTTGCCCAACTTGAACAGCGAAGCCGATAAAAAACACCAAGCCATTCCCACGACCATCACTCACCGTCGCGACGAAATCGGAATGCTCGCCCAAGCGCTGGAACAAACCTGCCAGAATCTACGCCACGAACAGCAACTGCGGCGACAATCGGAACGCCTCGCCACCCTCGGTCGCATCGCTACCAGCCTAGCTCATGAAATAAGAAACCCCGCCGCGGCCATCGGTCTGCATGCCGACCTGCTCGCTGAATCCGTGAACGAAGCCGACCTGCAATCCATCGAACTGATCGGCGAAGAAGTTGACCGGATCACCGATCTGGTCAATCAATGGCTTTTTGTCGCCCGCTCTGCTCCCACCCGCAAAGCGCCCCATGATTTGAGCCAATTGATCAACAACGTCGCCCGCCGCTTGCGGCCGGTTTTGGAACACGCCCACGCAGAACTCATTATCCAACTTTCCGATAACACGCCTGTCGCGGTGCAAGTGGATGCTCCCAGAATAGAACAAAGCCTGCGCAACCTATTCATCAACGCTGCTCAGGCCATGCCCGAAGGTGGCAAGATTCTGGTCAAACTAAAAACTTCCGCCAGCTCGGCAATTCTCACCATCGAAGACCAGGGCAAAGGCTTCAGCGAACAAGCCCTGCTCCACTTTGGTGAAGCTTTTTTCTCTGAAAAAGAAGGCGGTATGGGGATCGGCCTGACCCTCGCTTGTGAAGTAATCGAAGCTCATGGAGGAAGTCTCAGCCCCAGCACCTCTACCTCTCCTCCTGGCGCATGCCTCACCCTAACTCTCCCCCTCTCTAAATAACATCTATAATAATCTAAATGAACCCGCCACGCATCCTCATCGTTGAAGACGAACGCGCCCTGGGACTGGCCTTGGCGGCGGCCGTTCGACAAAGCGGCGCACACAGCGAAATTGCCCCCACCGCCGCCCTGGCTCGGCGCTATTTAAAAGAAGCCCAGCCTCCCTTTTCGGCCATGATCCTCGACATCGGCTTGCCTGATGAAAACGGCTTGGACTTCCTTGCCAGTCTGCCCGAATCATTCAAAATCCCCAGCCTGGTGATCACTGCCCATGGAGAAATCGAAAACACCATAAGCGCACGCAAACTCGGGGTCAGCGAGTTCCTCACCAAACCACTCGATTTTGCGCTCTTCAAAAAAGCGCTGCAACGCATCCTGCCACAAGCTCCAAGCGAGGTTCTTGCCACCCCCAGCCGTAGCAGCGCAGCCTTCATCGGAGCCTCACCCGCGATGCGACCGGTATTCCAACAAATTGCCCACGCCTGCGCCACCAATGGACCAGTCCTTATTTCCGGAGACACAGGCACAGGAAAATCGCTTGCCGCTTCGCTGATCCTGCAAAATGGTCACGGTGCAGGAAAACCCTGCTCTCACTTCCAACCCGGAGCCGCAGAGCTGGACAAAGAATTGCACCGTGCCCTGGATCAAGCCGCAGACGGAGCCCTGATTCTAGAGAACATCGAACAACTCGATCAAGATTCACAAAAGGAACTGGTGAGACGTTGGGAAACAGACGCAGATCATTTTCCCCAAATCGTGGCTACCTGCAATGGCAACTTATGTCAATCGGTAGAATCAGGCGACTTTCGCAGCGACCTCTATTATCGCTTGCAAGTACTCGAAGTGAAACTGCCCGCTCTACGCGAGCGAATTGAAGACCTGCCCGCTCTTTTCGACTTTTTCCTAGGCGAACTCAAACCCGATCAGGCTTTGACGGTGGATGACTCCGCTATGCACTGTCTGCAAAACCATGACTGGCCGGGGAACTTACGCGAGCTGCGCAATGTAGCCTCCTACGCCGTGACCGTGAGCTCGGGCAGCTATAAAATCGAGTCCGCTCATTTGCCCTCGCACTTATCCACAGACCTCACCCAAAATGCTAATCACAACGCAAACCTGGAATCGGAAAAACTGAAACACGCCCTCGACCAATGGATTTCGTCCCAGATCGATACCTCACAAAACAAGCCGACTCCCGACTACCGTGACCTTGCAGGGAAAGTAGAGCAATTACTCATCCAACAACTGCTCAAACGCTACGACGGCAAACTCTCACGACTGGCCACTGAAATGAACGCCAATCGAACCACTTTGCGCAAAAAGCTAAAAGAATAAAAGACACAGGAGGACTGACTCATTCTGCTCACTGAACAGTTTTTAGCCCCTCACTGGACAATTTTTATCCACTTTTCAAAAGTCTATAACTAGACCTTGTCCGAATACTTAATCTTGCTTTCCTGTAGACCGTATGACCAAAATTTCCATCTACCTGAAAACACTGCTTGCCCTGCTCCCTCTCAGTTCGGCAGGACTGTTTACAGCAGCCCAAGCTCAAGAAAGCACCCTAGAGAGCACCACCGTCAGTTCTCAAACGGATTCCACGCTAGTCATCGACGATGCCGAGCCTTACATCGTCACCGCATCACGAGTGAGCGAAAGCACCCTCGACACCCCCTACATCGTCGAACGCCTCGATGACACCGTGATGATCGAACGCGCCATCCGCAACGTGCCCGAAGCACTCGAACAAACTCCAGGCGTTGTCGTCCAAAAAACCTCCAACGGCCAGGGATCTCCCATCATCCGTGGCTTCACTGCCTACCACAATCTATTCCTTGTCGACGGCATTCGCCTCAACAACGCTGCTTTCCGCTCCGGCCCCAATCAATATTGGAACACCGTCGATTCGCAAGGACTCAGTGCGATCGAACTGGTCAAAAGCCAGGGCTCGGTCATTTACGGAGCCGATGCCGTCGGCGGCACCCTACAGGCAATCACCCGCCGTCCGCTTTATGCCGAA
>JAJRVS010000341.1 GCA_024277195.1 Verrucomicrobiota bacterium
GTTTGTTTGCCAAAGCGCTGGCGGTGGAGGACAAGTCGGGTAACAGAGTGGTGATGATCACTACGGATTTGATCAGTGTGCCACGGCCGATACGCAACTGGTTGGAGGCGGCAGTGGCTGAAAAATACCAGCTTCTGCCGCAAAGCTTATTGATCAATTGCTCGCACACTCATTGTGGTCCGGAATTGCGTACGACCCAATCCAGCTTGATGGGCAAGACTGCCCAACGTCAGCAGCTTGCCAAAGCTTATGTTAGCAAACTACAGCAGGATTTACTTAGCTTGGTGGGCGACGCTTTAACGAATTTAAAGCCTGCTAAATTGTCATACTGCCATGCTCGTGCGGCTTTTGCGATGAATCGGCGTACCCCGAGCGCAAAGGGTTTCAAAAATTTTCCCAATCCTGAAGGGCCGGTTGATCACGATGTTCCCGTTTTAAAAGTTGAACAGGAGGATGGGAAACTGCAAGCGGTTTTATTTGGATACGCTTGTCACAATACCACTTTGGGATTCCAAAAATTTTGTGGGGATTACGCGGGTTTTGCCCAGCAGTATCTGCAAGAGGCTAATCCCGATACGCTAGCTTTGTTTATGATGGGTTGTGGAGGGGATCAGAACCCTTATCCTCGGCGCACTCTTGATTTGGCGCAGCAACATGGCCGCACGCTTGCCAATGCCGTTGAGTCCGCACTGGATACCCAGCCACGCAGCTTGAGTGGACCTTTGCGCGCGGCTTATGAAACAGTCACCGTGGATTATGCCAAAGCGCCGAGTAAAGAGCAAGTGATCGCCTTGATGCAATCTAAAAACAAATACGACAAAGCTTGGGGTGAACGTCTGATGGTGGAATTGAAGGACAAAGGCAAACTTCGCGAGCATTATGACGCGCCGATTCAAGTGCTGCGGTTTGGAGCAGGGCTCACTTTGATCGCGTTGCCGGGTGAGACGATGGTGGATTATTCCTTGCGCTTGAAAAGGGAGTTGAAAAACGGGGAAGCTGACGCAGCGGCAGTTTGGGTGGCGGGTTATTCGAATGATGTGTGGGCTTACTTGCCGAGTTTACGGGTGTTAAAAGAAGGAGGTTACGAAGGTGGAGATTCGATGAAATATTTCACCACCACGGTGCAACCGGGCCCGTTTTCTGATACCGTTGAAGAGCGTGTGGTAAGCAAGGTTCACGAATTAATCGAACGACTGGAAACTGGAAAAGAGAAGCGAGGCGCGCAGTAAGCTCGCAGTAAGGGCCACGGCAAAAATAAAATCCCCCAAACTACTTGTCTTTTTTATCCCCACCTGCGTTCAAATTTCCTCAAATAGCTCGCTATTATCAAAAATTTCGCCTTGCTGGAAATAAAAAATCCTGCGCATTTTGGGGGATTCATTAATTGCCGCGACCCTAACAGCTGCCCACAGTTTCAACTGCGGTTGAGTTGTTGGTTGATGGTTTGGATCACTAGCTGTCGCGTGATCAAATCCATTGAGGTTTCCGGTGTTTTGATTTGAAAATCGTCTTCGCCCAGCGGTTGGTCATGCCCCGCAAGGATGACTTGGGCTTGCTGGTTCAGCGGTCGCCAGTGGTAAGGATTAGTCGGGCCGTACAAAACAATCTGGGGCCTTTCGAAGGCGGAGGCGAGGTGCATTGCAGCCGTATCGACTCCAAGCGCGATGTGGGCTTGTGAAATAACGTAAGCGGTTTGAGTCAAGCTGATGGTGCCGGAGAGGTCGACGATTTGATTGCGGGCTTCGCGGCTGCAGGATGATTGGATGGAGGTGATGTGGGCTATTTCTTCTTCATCCGATCCGCCGGTGATGACGATGGGCAGATTTCTTTCAGTGACTAGGTGATCAATGACGGTGGCCCAGTCGGCGGGACTCCAATATTTTTCCGAACGGGCAGTGCCGGGATGGATGAGGGCGAATTCAGTATCAGGGCTCAAGTCATGCTGCTGCAGGATTTGTTGTGACTTTTCCTGAATAGATACGGGGATTTCCAGTTGCAGGGGTTCGGGTCTGGTTTCGGGAATAATATCCATCGTTTCCAGCAGCGCGCACATGTGATCAATGGTGTGCAGTTTTTTGAGAGAAGCGCAATTGGTGTGAGTGAAAATAATCGAACGGGGAAAACCCACCGCGCGTTTGGTGTAAGCACAGCGTTTGGCCGCTCCGGCGACCAGGCTCATGGCGACGGATCGGTCGGTGCCATCAAAATCGAGCGAGACATCGTAGTGCTCACTCAGCAGAGTTGCCCAGATAGCAGGATTGGATTTTCCAGAACGGTAGTTCAAATGTTCGTCGATGCCGGGAATACATGAAGCTAGCTGCCCTGCTGCGTCAGCGGTGATCAGGGTGATGTGGGCGTCAGGGCGGTGACGCCTCAGCAAGCGAATGGCCGGGGCGGTCAGGATGAGGTCGCCGATGCGTTTGATCTGGATGGCAAGAATTCTTTCCATTCGGAAGGGCTTGTTTGTTTTGCTGAGTTGCGTTGTGGGTCTGAATCGGGAAAGTGACAGTGTATGGCGGAATCTTTGATCCGTCGCAATCAAGATGAATCACTACAGCAAAAAAATCGAATGAAAATCGGTCTGGTCAGGCGGGGATATTCTCCCACCGGCGGTGCAGAACGGTTTTTGATCCGTTTTGCCGAAGGTTTACGGGCGCAGGGGCATCAGGCGGTTCTGTTTAGCGATTGTGGTTGGCCGAGTTCCGCCTGGGATGATTCGCGTTATGAAATGGTGTCGCTGGCTTCTGCAGGGCGCACTTTGTCACCGCTTGCTTTTGCCGATGCCTTGGAAGCGGTCCAACCCAAGCAGCATTGCGACTTTCTATTCAGCTTTGAACGGGTGTGGAGCTGTGATGCTTACCGGGCTGGTGACGGGGTTCACCGCGCGTGGTTGCAAAGGCGAGCTTTGTTTGAGCCTGGTTACAAATCCTGGTTTCGCGGGGGACAGAAAAAACATCGTCAGATGCTGGAGCTGGAAGCGGCTTTGTATTCCCCGCAATCGGGGGTCAGGATCGTGGCCAATTCGCAGATGGTGAAGAAGGAGATTATTGAGTTTTTTGGCAAGCCTGAAGACCACATCACTGTGATCGCCAATGGCTATGACGCAGAATCACCGAACGAGGATCAGTATTTGGAACTGCGTAGGAAAAAACGCCAACAATGGGAAGTGCCTGACGATGAAATGGTGTTGCTTTTTGCGGGTTCCGGTTGGGAGCGCAAAGGTCTGGTTTTTGCCTTGCAGGCTTTTGCGCAATTCAAGCAAAGCTCACAGGCGCATTTTATGGTGGCAGGTAAAGGTAAAGCGCCGAGAGGTGTCAGTGAGCAGGGGGTTCATTTTCTCGGAGAGGTTGATGGACTTACGCCCAGCTATGAAGCGGCTGATGTATTTATTCTGCCGACTTTGTATGACCCCTTTTCTAACGCTTGTCTTGAAGCAGCGGCTTACGGCTTGCCAGTGATCACCACCACTGCCAACGGCTTTGCCGACGTGGTACAACATTTACAGCAGGGAGCCATCGTCGAGCCGGGTGACGTTGATGGAATGGCTATGGCTTTGGAAAAATTTGCAGCGGATTTTCCAGATCCAAAGCGTCATGAAATTCGTGCTTGGGCTGCGGAATACAGCGTGGCGCGGAACGTGCAGGCGAGCTTGGAATTCATTCTATCGCTGGATGCATGAGTAATAGGCTTCTATCCTGCGTGGAAAGAATTAAACCAATCGAGAGCTTGCGCAAAGAGAAAAGGACGTAGGGCGGGTATCCGCACTCGCCAAGAGAGTGGTGTGCGGGTTGGAAGCCCGCACTACGTGGGAATAAACGAGTGCTCCAGTTTGCGGTAAGCTTGCGTATTTTTGGGCGCAAAAAAAACGAGCCCGGATTTTCATCCGAGCTCGTTTCTATATTTGTTAAGCTGATGGCAGCTTAATAGCGGTAGTGTTCTGGCTTGTAAGGGCCTTCAACAGGAACGCTGATGTAGTCGGCTTGCTCCTGGGTCAAGGTGGTGAGCTTGACGCCGATTTTTTCCAAATGCAGGCGTGCTACTTCTTCGTCCAGCTTTTTAGGCAGGATGTAAACGCCTGGTTTGTAGCTGTCTTTGTTTTTCCACAAATCGATCTGAGCCAGAGTCTGGTTGGTGAAGCTGTTGGACATCACGAAACTCGGGTGACCGGTGGCGCAACCGAGATTGACCAAGCGGCCTTCGGCGAGCATGTACAACTGGTGTCCGTCGGGGAAGGTGTATTGATCGACCTGCGATTTGACTTCGACCTTCTCCACGCCTTCGAGATTGTTCAAGGCATCGACTTGGATCTCATTGTCAAAGTGACCGATGTTGCAAACGATGGCCTGGTCTTTCATTTGAGTCAGGTGGTCAAGAGTGATGATGTCTTTGTTGCCGGTGGTGGTGACGTAGATGTCAGACCAGCCAAGGGTTTCTTCGATTGGCATCACGCGGAAGCCTTCCATCGCAGCTTGCAGTGCACAGATCGGATCGATTTCGGTGACCACAACCTGAGCTCCCATGCCGACCAGCGCTTGCGCGCAGCCTTTGCCCACATCGCCATAACCACAAACCACAGCCACTTTACCGGCGATCATCACGTCGGTGGCACGTTTGATGCCGTCGAGCAGGGATTCGCGGCAACCGTAGAGATTGTCGAATTTGGATTTGGTGACCGAGTCGTTGACGTTGATCGCAGGAACTTTCAAAGTGCCGGCTTCAAACATCTGGTAGAGGCGGTGAACTCCAGTGGTGGTTTCTTCGGAAACACCTTTCCAATCCTTGAGGTAATTGTTCCATTTATCAGGAGTGTCGCCCTGCACTTTTTTGAGTAGGTTTTTGATCACCTTCTCCTCTAGTGAGTCGGACTCGCTGTTGACCCAGTCCGAGCCATTTTCGAGATCGGCTCCGTTGTGGATCAGCAAAGTGGCGTCGCCACCATCGTCAACGATCAGCTCTGGACCAGCTCCACAAGGCCAGGTCAGTGCGCTGAGAGTGCAGTCCCAGTATTCTTCTAGGCTTTCACCTTTCCAAGCAAAAACAGGAACACCTGATACTGCAATTGCAGCTGCAGCGTGATCCTGGGTTGAGAAGATGTTGCAAGAACACCAGCGAACGTCAGCTCCCAGTTCAACCAGTGTTTCGATCAGCACTGCGGTCTGGATGGTCATGTGCAGACTGCCCATGATGCGAACCCCTTTGAGTGGTTTTTCTGCAGAGTATTTTTTGCGGGTAGCCATCAGGCCGGGCATTTCGTGCTCGGCGATGGAGATTTCCTTACGACCGAAATCGGCCAGAGTGATGTCAGCGACTTTGTAGTCTTCGGTTGTGCTCATAATATAAATTAGCTTTGATATTGAAATTTAGTTGGTTAAGAAACAGCAGATTTGAGATCCTCCGCTTTGTTGGTGCGCTCCCAAGTGAGGGCGTCCAGATTGTCTTCACGGCCGAAGTGACCGTAGTTGGTGGTGTGACGGTAGATCGGGCGCAGCAAGTTCAACTGCGTTACGATATCCGCTGGCTTGAAGGAGAAAACCTCCCGCACCGCTGCTTCGATTTTGCTTTCGTCAACGGTGTTGGTACCGAAGGTGTCAACTCGCACGCTGACCGGTTGTGGATGGCCAATGGCGTAGGCCAGTTGCAGTTCGCATCGGTCAGCGAGTCCCGCAGCAACGACATTTTTGGCAACCCAACGGCTCATGTAAGCGGCTGAGCGATCCACTTTACTCGGATCTTTTCCAGAAAAAGCACCACCACCGTGACGACCCATGCCGCCGTAGGTATCAACGATGATTTTACGGCCGGTTAATCCGCAATCGCCTTCAGGTCCACCGATCACAAACAGGCCGGTGGGGTTGATCAAAATTTCGGTATCTTCATCGATCCACTCCGCAGGCACATTGGGTAGGATGAGGTATTTTTTCAGTGCTTCCTGTAACTCAGGGGTAGTGATCTCGCGAGCGTGCATGGTGGAAACCACCACTGCGGTTACGCGCTGGGGTTTGCCATCGACATATTCCATCGATACCTGGGTTTTCGAGTCGGGACGCAACCAAGTGTGAACCCGGTCTTTACGTAGGCGGGTGATTTCCTGTCCCAGTTTGTGAGAGAGAGCGATCGGAGCCGGCATTAATGATGCGGTTTCCTGACAAGCGTATCCGAACATGATCCCCTGGTCGCCGGCACCCTGTTCCGCGTGCCCTTTATCATCGGCTTCTTCGGCATCGACGCCTTGTTTGATGTCAACGGACTGTTGGCCGAGTAAGTTCTGGAAGTGAAAGGTTTCTGAAGCAAAAGCACATTCGTAGCTGTAATCCGTGCCATCCGCGTAGGATTGTGAATAGCCGATGTCTTCCAGCGCTTTTTTGGCCACCTCGCGGTGATCAAATTTGGCGTTGGTGGTGATTTCTCCTCCGAGAATGACCATATTGTCCTTTACCATGGTTTCACAAGCCACTCGCGATGCGGTGTCCTGCTCGAAACATGCGTCGAGGATAGCGTCACTGACGGTATCGCAAACTTTGTCCGGGTGACCTTCGGTGACCGATTCAGATGAAAAAATGTATGATGAAGCCATGGTTGTTGTCCTTATTATATTTACAAATCCTGATGGGTTGATACATTACCCAAAAAACGCATGCCGTCAATTTTGAAATCTCTGCGATTGGTCGCAGATCCTACCCGTATCCGTATTCTGTCCCTTTTGGCGCAGCAGGATCTCTCTGTAGCTGAGTTACAGGAGGTGCTGGCGATGGGGCAGTCGAAAATTTCTTCCCATTTGGCGCAGTTGAGGCAGACCCAACTGATCGAAGACCGCCGTTCGGGAAAAAATGTGATTTATGCCCTGAAAACCGAGCTCGATGACTGCTCGGCGGGAATTTTGGCGCTGGTGGAGAGCGCCAAAAGCGAGGTGGTGGAGATTGAGCAGGACAACGCGGCGCTGGAATTGACCATTCGTAAGCGCAAAGACAAGGCACGCGCCTATTTTGACCAGCTTGCAGGCAAATTCGGCCGTCAATATGTGCCGGGACGGTCATGGAAGGCTCTGGCGGAAACCATGTTGAAGTTGATGCCGCCATTGGAAATTGCCGATTTGGGAGCGGGAGAAGGCACTTTTTCCCAATTGCTCGCCCAACGGGCCAAACGAGTGATTGCTGTCGATTGCTCCGAAAAAATGGTCGAGTTCGGATCGGCGGTGGCCAAAGAGAATGGTTTCAAAAATCTCGAATACCGCCTCGGCGATATCGAGCAACCTCCGATAGATGATGAGTCGGTGGACATCGCTATTTTCAGCCAGTCGCTGCATCATGCCAGCAAACCCGAACGTGCTTTGCAGGGAGCTTTTCGCATACTGAAGCCCGGTGGACGTGTGGTAGTGCTGGACTTGCTCAAGCATCAATACGAAGACGCCAAAGAACTTTACGCAGATATCTGGTTAGGGTTTTCCGAGCTGGAATTGTCTCAGTTTATCAAGCGCAGTGGTTTTATAAAAATTGATCCCGCCGTAGTGGACCGCGAAAAAAGCAGCCCGCATTTTCAAACCTTGATGGTGATAGCGCAGAAACCCGACGCGTAGCTGGGAGCGGCGCGCTATAATCTGAAATAATCATTCAACATTTACCAGCACAGGTTCAACTTGTGTAGTAGCTTTTGAATTCAGCAACCTTGAAATGATATGAAGCAATTTTTTAAAATGACGATGGCCTCGATCCTTGGGTTCATGGTCACGATATTTTTGGTGACGGTGATCGCCTTTGTTATTTTTGCCGCCTTGATTGGCATGATCGTCTCCGGCGCAGATCAATCGCCAGTGAGGGTGAAGGATAAAACATGGTTGTATTTGGATTTCAAGGAAACCATCATCGACCGGGGCAATAAAGATCCCTTTGCTAATTTTGACTTTTATAGTTTTAAAGCAGTGCCTCAACTCGGACTGAACGACATTTTGCACAGTCTCGAAAAAGCCGCAGAAGACGATCGTATCACCGGAGTTTATCTTGATTTGAGTACGGCAAATGTTGGTTTTGCCAGTATGAACGAAATCCGCCGGGCTTTGGAAGTATTCAAGGCATCGGGCAAACCAGTGAAAGCCTACGCTGACTATATGGGGCAAAAAGCCTATTACTTGGCATCGGTTGCTGATAGCATCAGTCTTAATCCGGCAGGCGGCTTGGAACTGCAGGGTTTGAGCAGTCAGCAAATGTTTTACAAACAGGCCTTGGAAAAATTGGAAGTCGAAGTGCAGGTGATCCGGCATGGCAAATTCAAGGGAGCGGTGGAACCGTTTATTCTGGAGCAAATGAGCCCCGAGAATAAATTGCAGACGAGTAAATATGTGACTTCTCTGTGGGAAAAAATGGCGGCCGGTATGGCCGAGGGACGGGGTATCAACATTCAGCAGATTAATCAAATTGCGGACGAATTGAAATTGCGCTCGGCCAAAGATGCCCAGTCTTTGCGTTTAGTTGATCAATTGAGTTACCGCGATGAATTCATAAGTGAACTCAAAGAGCTCAGCAAGATAAAAAAAACTGCCAAGCTGAGAAGGGTTCGTATATCCAAATATGCGCGTGGTTTAAAAAACAGCAGCACAAAAAGAAGCAGCAGTGACAAGATAGCGGTGGTCTATGCCAGCGGAGGTATTTCGCTGGGCAAAAGTGGATTTGGTGTGATGGGCGCTGAGACCATTTCCAAGGCGATTGCCAAAGCTCGTGAGAATAAAAAGGTGAA
>JAJRVS010000342.1 GCA_024277195.1 Verrucomicrobiota bacterium
GCTTTGCGGCAGAAGCTGGTATTTTTCAGCCACTGCCGCCTCCAACCAGTTGCGTATCGGCCGTGGCACACTGATCAAATCCGTAGTGATCATCACCACTCTGTTACCCGACTTGTCCTCCACCGCCAGCGCTTTGGCTAACAGGCCACTTGCCTGCCCCTCGGCCGGCTCAGTGCGTGCCGCGTAACCAGCCATATACATCTGGCCTTGCGGGATCAATGACACCGAAGCGGTTCCCGCACGCCAACTATTCTCCTGGTTCTTTTTCTCAACAGCCAGGCTTGCTGCTACAAACGGGACAAGCGTCAACAGAGCTATAATGACAAAACTCGCACGACTCCGCGAGCTACAGAACAGAAACAGGGGGTTTTGCATAACAGCCTTTGACTGCCCGCCAAGCTGATTCGTTCAAATCAACCGCAACCTCACCAAGCATCGGCTTGCGCCAGTTCTCACTGCGCCCTGCTGTAGCCGACAACTCAAATTCAAACCTGTAGCAAACCTACTGGTTGACCCGCATCGGCATCAAAACGTAGATGAAAGGCTCGTCGATTTTGATCACTCCCGGACTCATGTCATCGATCAGATCAAAATAGATCTCATCTTTATCCAAATTGCGCAGCGGAGCCATCAAAAACTCCGGATTAAATGCCACCGTGATGGTAGGGCCCGAATATTTGATGTGCAAAGATTCGGTCGCTTCACCAATATCCGGCGAATTCGCCATGATGTGAAGCTGGTCTTCTTCAAACTTCAAGCGCACTGAATTAGACTTTTCACTGGTCAGCAAAGCCACACGGCGCACCGACTCGAGCAATACCTCACGTTCCAAAGTGACCCGCTCCTTGGTTTCACTCGGAATCACCTGACGGTAGTTCGGGTAATTCCCTTCGATCAACTTACTCACCAGTAAATTGTCGCCCAGCTCAAATACCACCTGGCTATCGGTCAGACGCACCCGCACATCGCCCTTATCACCTAACAGGCGCAACAACTCTTGCACCGCTTTGGTCGGAATAATGACATCGGTTTCGTTGCCTTCAGGGAAATCAATTTCCTGTTCGACCATCGCCAGACGACGTCCGTCCGTCGCCACCATGGTGAGCGCGTTCGATTTGAAAGAACAAAGAATTCCATTGAGCACATAACGGGTCTCGTCAGTGGAAATGGCATAAGAAGTCTTGCGCAAAGCTTCTTTGAGAATTTTCTGGTCGATCACAAATTCTTTCGACTCTTCAAAACTCGGCAATGGTGGAAATTCGTCTCTATCCAACCCGAGGATTTTGAAAAAACTAGGACCACTGCGGATCGAAGCCACATTATCATCATCAACCTCGATGGAAACTTCCGAACTCGGCAGCTCGCGGATGATATTAACCAAACGGCGAGCCGGTAAAGTGGTCGCCCCACCCTTCTCGACTTCCGCCTTGGCAATGCCACTCACACCCACATCAAGGTCGGTCGTAGTCAGTCGCAACTGACCATTCTCCGCCTCAATGAGGACATTCGATAAAATTGGCAAAGTCGTACGGGCACTAACCACATGCTGAACCTGCTGCAAGCCTTCCAGGAAGGCGTCTCTTTCGATCTGAAATTTCATGACTTTTCGTTAACTCCGCGCCAATTTTAACCAATGGGGCTTGTTTACCCCGCACCCTATATGGGCAATAGGCGGAATTGCTGCAAAGTTTGGACGCAATTCGACAAAATGTCTATACCGATTTGTAAAAAAGCACACAGCCAGCCAGCCCTTGCAAAGAGCCGCCTCCGTCACGTAAACAAACCGCACAGTTCAAACCTTGCCCTTGAAGCCAATGGAACGCCCATGATCCTCATGTCCGGCACGTTTTTTCATCGTCGATTCAGGCCTCCATCGGCCGGAACTCGCCCCGCCCCGGGTCAAACGACGCTTCAGAAATTCCACTGCTTTACGCAAACTGGAGGTTTTCTCCATTTTCGCTTTGATCGAGCGATCGGCGTGTAAAACCGTGCCGTGGTCACGACCACCAAATTCCTCGCCAATTTCCTTGAGTGACAACCCTGTCAACTGACGGGTCAAATGCATCGCCACCTGGCGAGACAAAGCGATCCGTGCGAGACGACGACGACCAGTCAACTCCACCACCCGCAGATCGTAGTGCTCGGCCACCGCTGACATGATGGCGTCCACCGTCACATCCTTGGCTTCCTCTTCGCGGGTAAAATCCATCAACAGATCCTCCAAGGCATCTTCATCGAGACATTCGCCGTTCAGGGATGTCACCGTTGCCACCCGCATCAGCGCACCTTCCATCAGGCGCACATTGCTGCGAATCCGCTCCGCCACAAACTCGATCACCCAGTCAGACACCTCCACACCCCAGTCATCCCGTTTTCTACGCAAAATCGCGATCCGGGTTTCGATCTCGGGTGGCTGCACTTCCACCGACAGGCCCCACTGAAAACGCGTCACCAGACGATCCTGTAGCGATTGGATCTCGCCCGGCGGACGGTCACTGGAGATCACAATCTGCTTGTGACCATCCATCAGAGTATTGAAGGTATGGAAAAATTCCTCCTGCATCGCCTCTTTACCGGCCAGAAAATGAACATCATCAATCAGCAAAATATCCGCCTTACGGTATTTTTTACGGAAAGCTCCCAGAGAATGGTTTTGCAAACCGGTGATATAATCATTGGCAAAAGCTTCGGCTGAAATATATAGCACGCTGGATTTCGGACGGCGGCGCAAAGCCTCCCAACCAATCGCATGCATCAGATGGGTTTTGCCCAAACCCGAACAGGAATAAATAAACAGTGGCGAATATTTGGTGGCTGGTTTTTCCGCCACCGCCACTGCCGCCGCGTGTGACATGCGGTTGTTTTCTCCAACCACAAAATTGTCCAATGAATAGCGATCGGACAAACCCGATTTTTTTCCGCGTCGCTGCAAGTCCGATAGGGCTTGACGCTTATCTTCTTCACCACCCTCGTCGTCAGCTTGTTCTTGTTTCGAGGATTTTTTATTTTTTGCAGCAGATTTTTTGCCACGCTTGGTAGACACCGCCTCGACAGCTTCCGGCTGCTCCCCAGCCACCAACAAACGCACCGGAGGACAATCCATCACCGCTGCATCCAGGACCTCTTGCAAAACCTGTTCAAAATTCTCTTCAATCCATACTTGGAAGATCAAGTTGGGTGTTTCGATCCAGACCGCATCCTGATCGATTTTCTGCAGATTGACATTGGAAAACCAACGCTCCACGGCGTTCTCTCCGAGTCGTTTTTTCAGCCCGGTGACCACCTGTTGCCAAAAGACCTGCCGCTGCTCTTCCCCTTCGATTCCAGAGGCCTCGATTGCTGTGTGATTAGTTTGCATACGCAGCGCCCGATCAGCTAATCGACAAACCTTTCACTGCAAGGCGCACAAGACCCGTTTTTCCACTCATCACCAATTTCAACTTTTCTCTATTATCTAAATTATTCATTATAAACAAGTTATGAAACATAACTTTAAAGGTGTCATTATTATATCGTCTTTAGCTGGTTCTGATCGAATCAAGGCTGGTCTTTGCGGAGGGTTTCGTGAAAGGCAGTATTGCTACTTTTTATACTTCAAAATTTCTGCCAAATGCTATTTTACTCGATGTCCAACTGCAGATCTTTTTAGTAGGCTGATTCACAAATTTCGACAAGTAAAAAACGCTCAAAAGCGATAATTTTTTTAATAATGAGCCCCACGTCTGATTCAGACCCCAATGCAAGCCAAAATTTTAAAATTTTTAGCTTTTTTGTTATGCCTGGGTGCTTATAAAGGCACCCTAGTTTTCAAGCAGGCAACCAAGCTGCTGCAGCCCTTATCGCATCAGCATTGCCCTACTGAGACGAGCCCCTTGGACGACCAAAAATCAAACCAAATGATAAGGTGAGCATAGTGGTTATAGGCCACAGCCACGCGTGATTAAGCCAGGGTTCGATTTCGCCATTTTGGTTCAAGCCCACCCCATGCAGGGATGCCGCCCATTCGGGAGTGATCATTTTAAAATTAATCAGCACGGTGTAAAGATCTGCACGGAAATAGAGCACCGTCACAAAGGACAGAATAAAACCCGCAGTCAACCCGCGCAAACTGGCGTGACGCCAGGGAACGATCGCCGCCAGAAACATGCCCAGCAAAGGACCCGCGGTGTAAGACACCATACCAAAAGCGAGATTCACCACATTGATATCCCCTCGCATCCGGTCGAGGAAAATCGCAAACGAAGTCAGCAGAATACCCCAAACGATGACCAACATACGCGAAGCGCGCAACAACTTCTGATGCTGCTCTTCAGATTCATCCTCCCCAGTTTTGTGGAACAAGCTCAAAGTCGTCTGTGACAAAGCCGCCAGGATGGAATCCAAACTGGAAATTGCCGCGGCAAAAACTCCCGCTAGAATCAAGCCGCGCAGTCCAACCGGTAGAGTAGTGGTGATCCAGGTAGGAAAAACCAGATCATGGTCTTCGTGAAACAAGGCCGCCTCCGCTTCACTAGGTGGATTCTGAAGATAATAAACAAACAGCCCCGCACCCACCATCAACATCAGCAAAGTGATGAACTGGCCAATCGAACTCCAGATGATCGCTTTTTTGGCATCGGCCTCATTGCGACAACAAAACATGCGCTGGGCGTTCAGCTGATCCACCCCGAAGGCCGACAGATTCAAAAATGGAGCTGCTAGAATCGCCACCCACAGAGTGAATCCCGCTGCCGGGTCGGTGGTCAGATCCAACAGAGTGAATTTGCCCTGCGCACCGGCTCCCGCTTCCCGTCCGGCCTCGACCCCGATATTTACATAATCCGACCAGCCCCCGTCCAAGCTCGATATGATCCAGATCAAAGCCACCCCGCCACCGAATACAAACAGCATGAACTGCATCACATCCGTCCAGATCACGGTGCGCATGCCGCCCATCAAAGTCCAGCCAATCGCAAACAAACCGATAATGACAATGCAGATGGCAAAATCGTATTCCGTGCCAAAATTGGTCACCACCCGCAAAGCCAGTGCCGCCACCAGCACCCGCACACTCTGCCCAAGGATACTTCCGATGGAGAAAATAACCGTCGCCAGTCGTTTCACCCCGGATCCAATCCGGTTCTCCATAAAATCATAGGGACTGTAAATCTCGCGCTCATAAAAGTAGCGGACAAAAAACATCCCCACCAAAAAACGCGCAATGATCGAACCCAGGGCCCACTGCAGGTAGGTGAAATTCCCGGTCGCAGCAAAAACCATGCCCGGCACCCCGATAAACGTCACCCCACTGATCTCAGTAGCGATGATCGATCCACTCACCGCCTGCCACGGCAACGAACGGCCGCCAAGAAAAAAATCACGAATACTGGCCTGCTGCCCCTTCATCTTGTGACCCACCCAGGTGGTCAAAGCCAGATAGCCCGCCACCGTCAGCCAGTCCCAATAAGTAAAATACTCGTGAATTTCCATGATGTAGTGCGAACGCAATCGAAATCTCAGCCGCAATATTTTTGCAAAACTTACTCTTCCTTCCTCCTCTCTGGCAAGGCATAGTTCATATAATCATCCCTCAAACATCCCTCCCCCTTGTATATGAAAACCCAACTGAGTTTTTTGCTTTTGTGCTACGCCTGCATTTTCCCGATCAATGCCGAGCCTATCGACATCGATTCCCGCCGCGAGCTTTTTGTCGATCGCCACCTCATCGGCGAACTCAAAAACACCACGCTCAAATTGCATCGACCACAGTTGATGCCCCCGATCACCCCGCCTCGTCCGCACGGACACTATGCCACCGTCTTACGAGCCAAAGACAAATTTCAATTTTACTACCGGGGTGATACCAAAAAAGACAATCACTGGAAAAAAGGCTGGGAACAATATCACGATGGCGAAGTCACCCTCTACGCCGAGAGCAAAGACGGAATCCACTGGATCGAACCCAAGCTCGGCATCTACCCCGATCACCCCACCTTCCCCAAAGGCAATGTGGTGCTGATGAATGAATTTCTCACCAATCACAACTTCACTCCCTTCATCGACACCCGTCCCGGAGTCCCGGCAGCGGAAAAATATAAAGCCCTCGGCGGCCTCGCTTACCAACAACACAAGGAGCACCTCGCAGTGCGAGACAAACGTGGTCCAGGCGGACTCAAAGCCTACGTCTCACCCGACGGCATTCACTGGAAGCGCTTGCAGGATCAACCTGTCATTCCCGAACAATGGGGCAAATACTTTGACTCCCAAAACTACGCCTTCTGGTCGGATTCCGAACAAGCCTACATCTGTTACTTCCGCCGTTTTATCAATGGCAAACGTGGCATCGCCCGCACCACCTCCAAGGATTTCATCCACTGGACTCCCTACCAGGAGCTACCCGTCAACCTCAGCGGCGAACACCTTTACACCGCCTGCACCCAACCCTATTTCCGCGCGCCCCACATTTACGTCGCCCTGCCAACCCGTTATATGTCCAAACGCGGTTCGGCCACTGACATTCTGTTCATGAGCACCCGCGGTGGATCCACTTATGATCGCGAATTCACCCAATCCTTCATCCGACCTGGCCTCGGCCCCAACGGTTGGGCCAACCGTGCCAATTACGCGGCGATTGGTATTCACCAGACCAGCGCCACACAGATGTCCCTCTTTCTCACCCACGGACGACGTTACACTTTACGTCTCGACGGATTTGCCTCGGTCAATGCCTTGCTCGACGGCGGGGAAATGATCACCAAAACCCTGACCTTTTCCGGCAATCAACTCGAAATCAATTATTCGACCAGCGCCGCCGGAGAGATCCGGGTGGAAATACAAGACGCTGAAGGGAAAGGGCTGCCCAGATTTTCCCTCGACGATTGTGACCCCATCTGGGGTGATCACATCAAGCGCACGATCACTTGGGGCAAAAGCGATGACCTCAGCAGTTTGGCCGGCAAGGCAATCAAACTTCGTTTTGTCATGCATGACGCCGATCTATTCGCCCTCAAATTCAATCACCCAGACAACTAATTTCAGTAAAATTCGAGAAACCATTGAATGCCTGACCACCCTTTTGTATAATGACGAACATGGAATCCCCATCCGAAACCAAACTAGAGCAACTTGCCCACTTGTTGCAGCAACGCCTGGACATCATCGCCGACAACCGCCTCGCCAAACACGATCCGGTGCAGCACCTGGAACAATTAAAAAATGCCTCCCAGGG
This sequence comes from Verrucomicrobiota bacterium, assembly GCA_024277195.1. GTDB lineage: Bacteria > Verrucomicrobiota > Verrucomicrobiia > Verrucomicrobiales > DEV007 > JAADHD01. The sequence continues at coordinate 7,208 of JAJRVS010000342.1, forward strand.
CATTTTTGATCTGCAGCAAGAATTGGAAAACCAAATCCCCGTGCGGCTGCAACATTTTCTCGAACAAAGCAGCTACAACAAAGCCCTGGCATTCATCCGCGGCATGTAGGGAGCAGCGAAGCGCTCTCCCCCGTGGCATGGATTGGCAATCCGTGGATCCCCCCACCCCCACGCAATGCCATTGCGTCCCACTTTCCCCCCAACTTACCCTGCCCTACGAACAGCTTGTAAAGCGGCCACTCCGGCTGCCCTTGAAAATTATCGTAGAAGCTCGCTAATTGAGAAAAGACACTATATTGTCTGGCTCCATACCCTTCATATTTTCCGCACTAACAAACGGCGATTTTGCGATAGTTTTTTTTGTGAATTCCTGTGCTGGCACCACGTAGCTCGGCTGTCCTCGCAACATAGCATTACACCTTTTTTGCATATCGACCAAACCGGAATCTTCCCCTTCCAACATAAACCCGATCTCATGAACCTGTTGATTCATCACTCCGACCAACGTTCGAGGATTCCCCTTCATTAAGCAGGTGTTTAAAGTCACGGCGTTCGGGATCACGCAACCCGCTTCTTCCAAATCCCCCAATAGCACCTGCTGAAAATTGCCTACCAGATTTTTAAATTTTCCTGACGCCGAAGTAGTCACCAAAATCGTATAATAAGTTGCCGCATTGGTGACGGTCATACTGCTCTTTTTGCCAAAGGGCGGATTGGCGAGCACGTAGTCCACACTCTGCTGGCCTTGTGCCACCAAAGCATCCGCTGAGGATACCAAACCATCACCATCGATTTCGCCGATGTTGTGCAGGAACAGATTCATCAGACAAAGCCGACGGGTGCCAGGCACAATTTCATTACCGGAGAAGGTGTCGTTTTTAAGAAAAATCTTCTGATCCTTGTTCAGCTGGTGATGGGAAACCAAATAATCATAAGCAGCGAGAAAAAACCCGCCGGTTCCGCAAGCAGGGTCAGCGATCGTTTTATTCGGCTCGGGGGCGACACACTCGACCATCGCACTGATGAGCGCGCGAGGCGTGAAATACTGCCCTGCTCCCGATTTGGTATCCTCGGCATTTTTTTCGAGAATGCCTTCGTAGATATCACCTTTGGTATCAGAACCGAGCAGTACCCAGTCCGTGCTGCCGACCATCTCTATCAATCGTGCGAGCTTCGCCGGATCCTGGATTTTGTTTTGCGCCTTGGTAAAAATCTGCCCCAGCATGCCTTTGGCATTCCCCAACTCGCGTAGTGTCTCGACGTAGTGAACTTCCAGCTCGGCTCCTTTCAGCGGCAGTAGTTCTGGCCAGGTGTATTGAGTCGGCACGCCAACATCACGGTTGTAAGGAGCTTTGCCATATTCATCCGCCAACTTGAGAAAGATGAGATAGGTGAGTTGTTCGAGGTAATCGCCGTAGCCCACACCGTCGTCGCGTAGGGTGGTGCAGAAACTCCAGACTTTGGAAATGATGGAATCGGTGGTGCTCATATAGATCTATATTATTCTCCTTAACTCCACCGCTTAAGACATTTCTCTACCTCCTCCTTAGGAAGAAAGGCTCCTGCGCCAGTAATATTGTGGAGGGCCACACAGGCAGCGGCACTAGTGATCTTCTGCTGCTCAATCAAAAGGTCAAGCACCCATAATATTCCCCTCACATCAATCCCTAATTCCTTCGATTTTTTCCGTAAACGGCCATCTCCTGTAAGCAGACATGCTGATGATTTTAGTGCCAACACGGCCACCGAAGCGTCTGGGATACTCACACTCCACTTGATCGAGAGCTCATGTATCTCGTCCCAGTCACCTCCTTTAGCGTCTTCTATTTTCAATAGTCCTTTCGAGACATAGGTGTTTAGCTGTATTTTCTGTTCCTCATCACGAATCTCAACCAAAACTAATGAAGTGGTAATTGTTTCATATCCAAGCGCAAACCATGCATCAAGAATCCTCCCATTGAAGAGATCTAGAATCAGGTTGGCGTCTTTGACATAGATTTTCACGAATACCCTTCTCTACGCTAGCTCTTAAACGTAGGATTCACGAAACTCGCTGCGAAACCCTTCGAGACTCTTTCCCAGCAGGGCAGATCCTTTTGAGCTGCTCATATCTCCTTCAGCCACACATTGAAATACCAACTGCCGAAGTCTTCCGTGACTCTCTGCACCCTGATACATATCATTGCCGGGTTCCCCCAGAGTTCTCCATTTTGCCTTGTTCGCTGCTATGAAAAAGCGTTTAAGAGTTGCCTGACTTATCAAGTTCAACTGACCGGCCCGATACATGATTCCCATGATGGACACACCAAAATAAGCCTTGAGATCAATGAGTTCACCAAGGGAAATTCCGCTCCGATTACTGCCAAACATTTCAGTAAAACACTTACGCGGTAATAGAAAGGCTCCCGCAAACGGTTTTACCAAGTCTTCTTGCTGTTTTTCTGAAAGTTCTTCAGGTATAGGCAACACGATATGCCCAAGCTCATGCGCGGCAGTCATGCGTTTACGCGGAATGTTCTCATCCAGCCACTTGGCTAGGACGATGATTGGCTCGTTGTTAGCTTCACCTGAAAAACCATCGAAATTGCGGTCTTCTGTATCTACTTCGTGAACTTTGATTCCCTTATTTTCCATCAACTGGTGAAGGTTAGGCACCGGGTTGTTACCGATATCCCAGTACTGAGCACTTCTCAGTTCTTCGGCATACTTTTCCACCTCTTCCGCCTTGGTAAGTTCGTTGTTTGCAAACGGAACTTTGTATTTCACTTTCTGCCCGGCAATTTCTTCGGCTTCAGCGTAGCGACTAAAAAAGTCCCGCGCTTTTTCTTCAATGGCACAGCGCTCACCAGCTCCGAGCTTCACCTTTTTCCGAAATCTCAATTCCGAAAATTCTATTTCGTACGAACGGAAGAAAAAATCCACCGATTGATTCAAAACTTCACTCATCTTGGCCACGACACTGCCGTCTGGCATAGCTTCCGCCTTTTCATAACGGGATATCATAGTGTGGGAAGGCTCCCCTCCCATCGCTATAGAAAAATCCCTGAGCGACAGGCAAGCCATCTTCCGGGCCTGCTGAAGTCTCTTGGAAAAAATTTCCTGGATGGTTTTGCTCATATTTACAATTACGCATTTGACAATGCTCTTGTAAACTGCAAATGTAACAATATATCCAAAAATTAAGGCGAGTGTTATAGCACCCGCCCTAATTCCCCGTAAAAACTTACCCGACTTCTCGGGGCGTTTCAGGGATTGTCATAGGAATGAAGGTCACGTGAACTTATGCGAATGATGATTTCTTAATCTGCTTCGATTAACTCTTTCAGCTTCACTACTATATCCTTAAATGGCAGAAACATGTCATTTCTTTCTTCAGGCAGATCGCTAAGCCATTGAGCAAAGCAAAGCTTTTTAACAGCAGACGGAGCACGCAAATAGGTGTGCTCAGCAGATGATGCTAGAGGAATTGCAATTTTTTTAGATTTATCACAGCTGATTAGTTCATCATGTGGCAGTTTATCAAATTCAAGAACCCCTGCTTCAATCGCCTCAGTATGTATGTCTTGGGAAAAACAGTTTTCGATCGTTAAGGGCCACGACGCCTGTTCAATTTTCAGCTTTTTCATCTCTTTAGAAAAATCTGTAGTGAAAGGA
>JAJRVS010000343.1 GCA_024277195.1 Verrucomicrobiota bacterium
CCAGACTTCGTTTTTCTCGGCTACGATGAATCCTCAGGTGGAGAAGCTGACGAGACGTTATTCGACCGATCCTCAGACGATCGAGGTGGAGCGCAAAGCGCTGACGGTGGATTCGGTCGACCAGTGTTATTACGAGGTGCGTCGTCGTTCCAAATTGGAGGTGTTGTCCCGTCTGATGGACATTGAGCCCCCGCGTCTGGCGATTGTATTCTGTAGTACCAAGCGCATGGTGGATGAGTGCACCGAGGCCTTGATTGGTCGCGGTTACTCAGCGGATCGGTTGCACGGCGATATCAGTCAGAATTTGCGTGAGCGGGTGCTGAAGCGTTTCCGTGATGGTCAGGTGGAGATTTTGGTGGCTACCGATGTGGCAGCGCGTGGATTGGATGTGGATGATATCGACATTGTGTTCAATTTTGATATTCCTTATGATCCTGAAGATTATGTGCATCGTATCGGCCGTACTGGCCGTGCGGGACGTTCGGGACGAGCTATCAGCTTTGTTTTTGGCCGGGAGATCTATCGTTTGCAGACTATTGAGCGTTTTATTCGTCAGAAAATCGAACGGCGCAAGATTCCTTCACAGGAGCAAGTCGAGGGCAAACGTGCGGACTTGCTGTTTGAAACGGTCAAGGAGCGTCTGGAGGGGGGAGATTTCAAATCGTATGAAGATCTGGTGCAGCGTTTGCTCGACCAAGCTCACTCGGCTACGGATATCGCCGGTGCTTTGTTCACGCTTTTGAAAGAGGCACAGGGCAATCGTGAGGGTCAATTTATCGAAGAAGATCGTCCGGAACGTCCGCGCCGGGAGCGACGCGAACGATCTGAACGGCCTGAACGTGGTAGAAGGGCAGAGGAACGTCGCAAGGCGGAACGCGAGGAGGGCGGTGGTGGTAGGGATCGGCCGAGAGCTGATCGTGAACGCAAACCGCGTGATCGTTCAGAAGGCCCGAGTAATTTTCGTAATGAACCGCAGGCGGAGGGCGGCAAAGCCACTTTATTTTTAAGTTTGGGCAAAAAAGCAGGAATGAAGCCTGGTGACATTGCCGGCATGTGCTATCGCGAAGCCGGTATTCCCAATGGTACTCTAGGACGGATTAAAATTCACGATGATCACAGTATCATCGAGGTCAATCATGACGTGGTGGACGAGCTATTGATGAAAACCCGCAAATCACGTTTGGGAGGCCGCTCTTTTAAACTTGGCCATGATCGAGGCGAAGGTGGTGGTGGTGACAGTGATAGCCGAGAAGACCGTGATGATCGAGGAGACCGAGGTGGTCGTGAGGATCGGGGCGGACGTGGTAATCGTGAAGATCGCGGAGGCGGACGCAGCGAAGGCTGGAGAGATCGCGGAGGACGTGGCGGCGGTGGCGGACGCGGAGGCGATCGTCGGAGATAGGCGGCGTGCGATTAAAAACCAATCACTCGTTTTTTCGTTGCCAGGGAACTCTGCCTGCCTGGTTGATGTGGATGCTCAGTTGGTTGAACAGGTTATCAAATTTTTTAGGGGCTTTTTCGCGGGGGATGGCATGCTCTTCAGTGGGGTCATTGGCGATGTTAAACATTTGATAGGGTTCGAAGGGGGTATTGCGCAGGAGTTTCCAATCGCCGATGCGGATGGCATGGTAGATCAGGCCGCCATATTTGCGACCACCCTCGAGCCGCATCCATACTTGTTCGGGACGGCTTTCGGTGAATTTTTTTCCGAATAAAACAGGCAGGAAGCTACGTGCGTCGATAGGGTGATCGATCGCTGCTCCGGCGACTTCCGCTAGAGTGGGATAAAAATCCATCGTCAACGAGCGATGTTGACCGCGGCTGCCGGGGGCAATTTTTCCCGGCCAGGAGACGGCGGTGCAGACGCGAATGCCGCCCTCCCACATTTCCTGTTTTCCTCCGTGCAGGGGAGCATTGCGGGCTCCGGCATCGACATGGCCACCATTGTCGGAGGTGAAGACGATGAGGGTGTTGTCGCTGAGGTCGAGTTGTTTCAGTGCATCGAGCACACGTCCGGTTCCGTGATCGAGGTGTTCGATGAGGGCGACGATTTTGGCGCGTTTTTCGCCGATCCCTTTTTCCCTCGCTTGCACTTTGGCCAGCCAGTCCTTCGGGGGTTGGATCGGAGTGTGCGGGGCATTGTAAGCGAGGTAGAGAAAGAAGGGCTGCTCTTTATGCTGTGCTCGTTCGGTGAGGTAGTCGATGGCCCAGTCGCTGAACAGGTCAGTGGCATGTCCTTTGGGATCGATGGTCTTTTCATTTAGCCGCATGTAGTTGTTGCCATGGCGCAGGTGGGTGTAGTAGTCATCCATCATATCACCTAGAAAGCCGTGGAAGAGGTCAAAACCACGATCGGTGGGGCGGTCGGGTTGTTGCAGGCCGAGGTGCCATTTGCCGATCAGCGCACTGTGGTAATTGGCTTTTTTTAAGAGCTGGGGCAGCAGTACCAGGTCATCGCCGAGATCACCCCAGTTATTGCTGGGGCGATTAGGAACCTGGGTGCGGATGACCCCAGGCACGCCTGCCATGTCCGGGTAACGTCCACTGAGAAAAGCCGCTCGGGTGGGCGAACAGACTGGGCAGTTGGCATAAAACTGGTCGAATCGCATGCCCGAGGCAAACAGCTGGTCGATGTTGGGGGTTTTAAGGTCGGGAGCTCCGTAGGCCGAGAGATCACCGTAGCCGAGGTCGTCGACCATGATGAAAACGATGTTGGGGGGTGGGCTTGCTGGTTGAGCGGCTTGCAAGTTTGGGGTTTTGGCCAGGGTGCAGAGCGATAACAGTAGCAGGATGCGGGGGAGTGAGGGAAAATTCATTTTATATAGCTGTGTGATTGTAAAAAGTCGGGCATAGTTATGTAATCGGCAAGTGATTGCGTGAAAAGGTGGAATCACACAGAAGTTCGAATAAGAAGGCAACTGAAAAGTAAAATGATGAGAGTTAATTTTCCGGCAATGATGATCGTAGGATGGCTATCCGTGCTTGGGCAAGTGGTGGCTGAAGAGGCGAAACAAGATCCACGGGCAGAGATCTCCCCCCAGAATGCGAGAGTGAAGATGCGTGGAGATTTCAAGCGCTTGCGGCAACGGGCTGAATCGGGACAACCGACACGAGTGGTCACTTTGGGAGGGTCGATCACCGAAGCTGTGCACGGGCATAGCTTGCAGGTTCCAGCTTGGTTGAAAAAGAAGTTTCCCCAGGCGGATTTTCAATTCACCAATGCGGGTATCGCCTCAACCTGTTCGACGACCGGCGCTTTTCGCTTGCAGAGTGAAGTGCTGGCGGGTGGACGGGTGGATTTGTTGATCGTGGAATTTGCGGTCAATGATGACCAGGATGCTGCCCATAGTAGGGATGAGTGCATCCAGGGAATGGAGGGCATCGTGCGTCATTTGCGACAGAAGCAGCCCCAGGCGGATATTTTGATGGTGCAGTATGTGAATCCGGGAATGTTGGCAACTTTGTTGAAAGGTGAAGTTCCTTTGACGATTGCAGCTCACGAAGCGGTTGCCGAACATTATGGGATTTCTTCAGTGAACGTGGCGGCGGAGATCGCGGCTGCAGTGGAGGAGGGGCGTTACGAGTGGAAGGATTACGGCGGCACCCATCCCAAACCTTTTGGATATCAGGTGGCGGTCAACTTGATTATTTCTGCTTTGCAGCGAGGAATGGAGGGAGAACTGGAGGGTAGCGCCGAAATGAAACCTTACGTTCTGCCGGAACCCCTGGATCAGGGGAATTATGCAGGAGGCAAGTTCATCGATGTGCAGGATGCTTATTGGTTGGGCGGTTGGAAGTATGGCAAAGTGGGCAAGGCTTTGTTGCCAGTAGGCGCGATCCGGTCACGTTATGAAAAATACCAGGTGCTGCGCGGAGATGATCCTGGCACTACTTTGTATTTGAATTTTCAAGGCCGGTCGATCGGAGCCTTTGTGTTGGCCGGACCTGATGCGGGCATGGTTGAAGTGAGCGTGGATGGGGCGTCCTGGCAGAAAAAAAAGCTTTTTCACAAACACAGCAAGGGTTTGAATTATCCGCGCAGTGTGACTTTTGCTACAGGCTTGACGTCGGGGCGGCATCAATTGGTTTTGCGCTTGATCGAGGATAAAGTGGAAGGCAGCAAGGGGCATAGCGCTTCCATTTTGTATTTTGAAATTAATGAGTGAATTTAGCATTTAGCATAGAGCATTTAGGATATGGAAGGGATCAAATCACGTAGTCCGGAGGAGCATGCGCATTTGATGTTTGCGATGCGCATCTCTTTGGCTTTGGGGGTGGTGATGTTGGTGTTCAAGGGGGCGGGGGCGTGGTTCAGTGAATCGGTGGCGGTATTGAGTGATGCGGCAGAGTCGGTGGTGCATATCGTGGCGGTAGGTTTTGCTTATTTCAGTCTCAAACTTTCATTCAAACCGGCGGACTCTACCCACCCTTATGGTCACGCCAAGATCGCGTTTTTTTCGTCAGGAGTGGAAGGAGCTTTGATCACTGGGGCGGCGATGTTCGTGGCTTTTGAGTCGGTGAATGATCTGATCCGTGAACCGCGCATCAGCCGCCCGGATGTGGGAATATGGTTTACTGCCGTGGTGGTGGTTCTGACCGGGGTGGTGGGACTGTATCTGCTGAAAACAGGGAAAAAGCAGCGCTCGATTGTGTTGGAGGCCAATGGCCAACATGTATTGGCTGACTGTTATACTAGCTTGGGGGTGATCATAGGGCTTGTATTGACCTGGGTCACTGGGTGGAAATACTGGGATCCTATTTGCGCGATCGCAGTGGGTTTTAACATGGCGTGGGTCGGCGTGCATCTGATGTCACGTTCAGTGCACGGATTGATGGATCGGGTGGAGCCCGAATTGGGGAAGAGTCTTGAAAAAACTTTGCGCAAGCAAGTTGAATCCCGGCAATTAAAATTTCACAAGCTGCGTTACCGCGATTTGGGTGATTCTTTGTGGGCGGAGGTTCATTTGCTTTTTCCCGAGGGCATTTCTCTGCGGGACGCGCATTCGATAGCTACCGAGATTGAACAAGCGGTGGCGGATGCCTGTGAAGACAAGGTGCACCTGACCACTCATCTGGAGTCGGCCGAGGATCATGATGTGGTGCATGAGGAACATCATGTGGAGGGGTAGGGGGGTGAAGAATGGAAAATAGAAAATGAAGGGTTATGAGTCGTTGGGGAAATAAATGAATTCTGGTCTACCGCATTGTGATGAACTTTTTGTTCGGTTTTTTCTCCCTCATTATTCAGTGTCGGATGCGGATCGTTACCCCTTTGGTAAACTGACTCGCCCGGATATGATGAGTTCTGAATATCCAAATGGAACTCCGCTTTGTGAAGTGAGCACCTTGGGCGAAGAGGGGCAAACAGCGATTTGCGATCATTTGGATACTATGACGAAGGCTGCAATTTCTGACTTTGGCCGTTCGCTTGGACTTTCGGGGGCAGCTGATGTTACATGGCTTGAAGCGGTTGACAATTTTTACAATGAATCTGTCATTGGGAAATTGATTAAGGATTCTGATCCGACTGATGACTCAAATGATTATAAAATCGTCTGTATTGAGTTTGGATTGCTGGTGGCGCATATTCTCAAGAAAAGTTGTCCGGAGCTTTGCTGGCTTGCTGATTCCCCCTATTGGGAATCAACGCTGCTTCATGAACCTACTCAGAATATTATTGCTCCAATGCACTGGGGAATTAAAAAAATGAGTGGTTATGGCTGGGATGATGGGTTTGTGGAGAAATGTGAGATGTGTTTGGGGCTTCTTTCTCAAGATAGGGAAGGGTGAGTAAATCATATTGGTCGAAGATCAACTTTGGAAACAATGAAAACTTTTACCTTAGCAATATTTTTGTGTTTCAATAGCTCGGAAACGAAAGCCTCACTATTTTTTTCATCGACATTGATGCAACGAATCATTTATCAATCATTGAAAGAAGAAGCTGATCCATGACCATTAACTGTCCAACCTGCAACCAAGAGATCGAGATTTTTGAAGAACATGCGGGAACGGTTGCCGCATGTCCCAGTTGCCAGTCTGAGATGGTTTTGCCGGATATTTCAGAGTTTCAGGCCGCAAATTTACCCGTGCCTCAGCCTGAGTCTCAGTTGCCTCCAATTCCTGCTTTGCGCAGTCAATCTATAAACCCTCCTTAAGGAAGTGCCGCACACGCGATCCTGCAAAGGAGTAAAAAACCTAAGCTTGGGATTTTCAGTTTGTTGTTTTCATTTTCAGGTCGATTGCCACGTAGTTATTTCTGGGCGATCAAGCTTGGAGGAGTGTTTGTTGTGGGGGTGATCTTGTCACTCGTCAATGCGGTATTCGTGGTGAATCAAAACCACCTGGATGAGGAGGAATTAGTGAATGCTGTCAATATCCAGTTGATTATATTTCTGGTCGTATTGCTTGTCTTTTTTCTAATAAGCCTTTCGTGCAATGTCAGACGATGGCATGATCGGGATAAATCGGGAGTCTGGATATTATTACTTTTTGTTCCTGTTATTGGAGGCTTGTGGCAATTTATTGAAACAGGATTCATGCCCGGTACAGATGGACCCAATCGATATGGTGAGAAACCATGAGGTGAAATTACGGGAATTCTTGGTGGAGGTGATTGTGATTGGGGGAGGGAAATATGTGTTCGGAAGAGGAGAAGGAAAACGGTAGGCGGAAATAATTAAGATATTATTCATATTTAATAGATCTTGCGATTCAGTCATTTTTATGCTTTTATGTTTTTATGCGAACCACAATCGACATTCCGGATGCGCTATTCAGGAAGGTGAAAGCAAGCGCAGCGCTTGAAGGGAAATCCCTTAAAGATTGGCTACTGAGAGCTGTTCGTGAGGAATTGGGCGAGAGCAACGATGTGGGAAAAACCGTGCGAATCAGGCTGCCTATCGTAAAATCGAAAGAGTTGTCCTACTCGGTATCAGCAAAAGATGTGGCGGAAATTTTAGACGAAGAAGATCGTGAGATACTTGCCCGACATTAACGTGTGGCTGGCTCTGTCATTTTCGGGGCACCCACATCATCAGGCAGCTCTGTCTTGGTTTAATCAGCAGAATGCACAGAGTTGTGTTTTTTGTCGAATGACACAGCAGGGATATTTACGCCTTTCAACCAACCCAAAAGTATTTGCCAGTGATGCCCTTTCGCTTCCTGAAGCTTGGAATGCTTATGATTTATTATTGAGTGACAGTCGGGTTTTTGTGCAAGACGAGCCGATCACAATCGAGGGTGAATGGAGAAAGCTCACCAGTGATGAATCCTTTTCCGTGAAAATCTGGAATGACGCGTTCTTGGCGGCTTTTGCAAAAACGGCTTCGCTTCAATTAGTCACGTTCGATAAAGGCTTTCGCCGCTATTCTGGTTTGGATTTCAAGTTACTGAATTAACAGGAAAGAGGGGCTGGGGATCCCAGGGCTCAGTCAGTCTGAAAAAAAATGGTGTCAGTAAAGGACTCCCGTTTCCAACCTTTTTAGTGCCGCCCATTCAGGGCTCTGTGGTGTTTGGTCTGGATTACCCAGGGCGTTGCCTCTGAGCTGTCATAGGGTTGCCACTTTGTGGCGGGTTGAGTTTTTTGGGTTAAAGGTTTAGCGGGTTTTCGGAGAGTCGGGGTAGGCTTCTCTATTTATTGACCAATAGGTGATTAATAAAATGACCATATAGGCAAAATACGACTATTTGGTGCAAACCGAACCCTTATAGAAAAAGGGAAAGTGGCTCCTGCGGTTGGTTTGATGTCCGATGGACATCTGTGCTGATTGGTGGTCTTTGACCATTGATAATAGCTCCGCTTTCGCGGAAGGGGAGCGCTCGAACCAGTTGGTTCTCAACAAATCCTCGTAGTCACTTTTAATGGAATTAAAGTGGCTCCTGCGGTTGGTTTCGAACCAACGACCTAGTGATTAACAGTCACCCGCTCTACCACTGAGCTACGCAGGAATACTTTGCGTTCCGAATGGGAACGACGGCCGAATCTTGCTACAGGATGAGCGGGATGCAAGTGGAAATTGTATTTAAAGCTTAAGAAACATTTAATAAGCTCGTTTTGTGCTTGGAATGAATCGATGAGTCGTCATAGTCCCTATCATGTTGCGTAGCAAATTACACAAATACCTGAGTTGGAAAGAGCGATCATTTTTGCTGTTTTTTTTCTTTATAGGGTTGGCTTTTTTGCCGTCGTCGATGGCACAGGAGGCGGGCGGGAAAGCGGATGCGGTGCCTTATCAAGCCATCAGCGTGGCTGATCCGGGCATTGCTCCGACTTCACTGAAGCTGTTGTTGCGGCCTCTGTCGGCGGAAGAGTTGGCTGGGGAGCTGTCGGCTTGGCTGGATTTGCTGCAGAGTAAAGCGGCGCAGCTGAGTCAGGTGGAACTGGCTTTGGCTGATCCGGGGAAAAAGGCTGATGCGACTGAGGTGGTAGAGAATAACAAAAAGGTGGTTCAGTTGGATGAGGCAAAATCGGCGATGATTGAGAGGGCGCAACAGGTGGTGGCGGTGGCTAAAAGCAAGGGAGTGGATACGATGGGAGCGGAGTTGTATATCAGTAGTGTGGGTGGAATTCCTACTGGGGGTGGGGCGACAACGGTTCTCATGGTGATGAAAAACTGGATTTTCTCTTCGCAAGGTGGGGGCAAGCTGTTGAGATCACTCGGATTGTTTGCGCTATGTGTGGTCGTGGCATCACTGATCGGACGTATTGGCTCGGGAGCTTTGGGCAAGGCCTTGGATCGTACGGGGCAGACTTCGGATCTGCTGCGTTCGTTTTTGGTTCATAGCATTCGCCGCCTGGCTTTGGTGGTGGGTATTGTGGTGGGGTTGTCTTATTTGGGGGTGGATATCGGACCGATGATTGCGGCGATTGGCGGCGCGGGTTTTGTGATTGGTTTTGCCTTGAAGGATTCTTTGGGCAACTTTGCGGCGGGACTGATGATTTTGTTCTACAGTCCTTTTGATGTGGGGCATTTTATCAAAGCGGCGGGGGTTTCCGGCACAGTGGAGTCTTTGAGTCTGGTGGCGACGATTTTAAAAACTCCGGATAATCAACAGGTGATCATCCCCAATGGCAAAATTTGGAATGACGTGATCACCAATGTGTCGGTCAAGGGAACCCGGCGGGTGGATTTGGTTTTCGGGGTGGGTTATGAGGATGATTTGCAGCAGACTCAGATGATTTTAGAAAAATTGGTGAAGGATCATGTGTTGGTATTGAACCAGCCTGAAGCGGTGATCAAAGTGAATGAATTAGCGGATTCATCGGTGAATTTTGTGGTGCGGCCGTGGAGCAAAACTTCAGATTA